>CAJUGP010000030.1 GCA_910586365.1 uncultured Christensenella sp.
GGCTTTTCCGTCCTCAGTATCTTCAGGGTGTTTATACTCGAACTTAAACCGCGGCAGTTTCACGTACGTCGCCGTGTTATCATTGTTTCGTTTTACGACAAGCGGCTCGACAAGTTCAAGCTGCCGTTCGATCACTTCTTTTATTGTCTGTGGCTTTAACGGATATTGGTTTTGTGCCACCGCTATCCGATAATAAAAATTATTGTCTTTAGCATCTGATATCCCAACTAATTTATCAGTTCTTGTATAATAATGAATCGTATAAATCCCTGATTGCGAAAATATGAATTCTTCAATAGGCGTTGTCCCACTGATAATTTCACCATAAACTTTATCCTTAGTTGTATTGTCCGGATATGTTATTTCATAATAAGACATTACAAAAGCGTATTGAGAATTCAAAATAATCACATCATTTAACGATGGTAACGTGATGGTTGTATTTACTTGAACTGGCGAAATAAAAGGTTTTTTTATTTCGTTAAAATGACTTGCCATATTTGTTCTCCTTAAAATTAAAAGAAAAAAGAAAGCTATTCGCTTTCTTCTTCATTACTTATATATTTCCAATTCCCTTCTTCATCTTGAACCCAATCGCTATCAGATTCATCCCATGGTTTCTCGATCTCATCCCGTGAATCCTCGGTCGTAATTATATTATCCTGATTTTTAGTTCGCAACCAAATATGAGTTAAAAATATAAGACATCCTAACATGATTGCGATGTAAACAATTTGAAGAATAACCGCTTCAGCACAAACATATCTAACTTTAATTTTTATGTATGAATAACCTGTATATTCCGTATCTTCATAATAAAATGAAAAAACCGATTCTCGATCAAATTCACTGTGACTTGACGAACCGTATGTATCACAGTAAACCCCATCTTTATCTGCTACGTAAAAACCATTGCGTTCATATACCTCGTCATTCCTTTTTGAAGTGGAATAAAACGTATTATCGTAAAATCGAATGCTTGTTGTAACGCCCTCGCGTTTATTTACGTATTTACCCTTAAAGACAGGCATACAGCCAAGCCAAATATTAAGCGCAAGCGTTATCACCAAAACCGCAACGGGTAAAATAATCTTCCACGGCAGCGCTTTAAGTTGTTTCAATTTTTCCATAATATTACCTCTCTATTCTAATAACACCATTATACCCCCCCCCGTTTCGCAAAATCAAGCGATTTATTCAAACTTTTTTGAAATAACTTAAAAGCCACGGCAACCGTGGTTTTTGTTTTTTTAATTCTCTGTTAATAATATAATGAAGAATTAAAATTTTCTTTTTGTAAAAAGTGTGTGGAAACGCCGTTTTGCGCATGATATGCCTATTTTTGACTGTTTGCAAAAAAATTTTCACCAGTAAGTAAAAAAGAGTTGTCAAAGGGCGGAAAGGTGTGGTATAATACGGGAGCTGTAAATACGCACTCCTTTTCGCGTGCCCTCCGTGTCCGTAAATTTTTCATGCGGATATGAGCACGGTAAAACGGAAAGGGGGAGGGTAACGGAGGAATTATGGCAGTAGTAGCAATGAAACAGCTTCTCGAAGCGGGCGTCCACTTCGGACACCAGACGAGAAAGTGGAACCCCAAGATGAAGAAGTATATCTTCGCGGCGCGTCACGACATTCACATCATCGACCTCGAAATGACGGCGAAGCTCATCGAGGAAGCTTACGCGTTTGTCGTCAATCAGGTGAAAGCGGGCAAGAGCGTGCTTTTCGTCGGTACGAAAAAGCAGGCGCAGGACGCAATCAAGGAAGAGGCGGAGCGCTGCGGACAGTACTATATCAATTCGCGTTGGCTGGGCGGCACGCTCACCAACTTCAAGACCATTCGCTCGCGCATCGACTATCTCGAAAAGCTCGAAAGAATGGAACAGAGCGGCGAGTTCGAGCTGCTCCCCAAAAAGGAAGTGCTCGGGCTGAAAAAGGAAATGGAAAAACTTTCCGACACGTTGGGCGGCATTAAAGACATGCGCGGCATGCCCGGCGTCATCTTCATCGTCGATCCCAATAACGAGGATATCGCGGTGAGCGAGGCGAGAAAGCTGCATATTCCCATCGTGGCGATCACCGATACCAACTGCGATCCCGATCTCATCGATTACGTCATTCCCGGCAACGACGACGCGATCCGCGCGATCAAGCTCATCTCTTCGGTTATGGCGAACGCCGTGATTGAGGCGAAGGAAGGCGACGCGCCCCGTTACGAGGAAGAGGCTGCGGAGGTTCCCGCGGCGGAAGTGCCCGCAAGCGAAGCGGCGGCAGAGTAATTTAGGTTAAGGAGATATATTATGGCTGGATTTACGGCAAAAGACGTGATGGCGCTCCGCGAGCAGACGGGCGCGGGTATGATGGATTGCAAAAAAGCTTTGATCGACGCCGACGGCGATATGGACAAGGCGGCGGATATTTTAAGAGAGCGCGGCATTGCCAAAGCGGCGAAGCGCGCGTCGAAAATTGCAGCGGAAGGCGTCGTGTACGCGCTCGTCGAGGGGAAGAAGGGCGTTCTTCTCGAAGTGAACTGCGAAAGCGATTTCGTTGCCAAGGGCGACAGATTCCGCGCTTTGGTGGAAACGGTTGCCAAGCAGGCGCTTAAAACCAACGCCAAATCGGTGGAAGAATTGCTTGCGAGCGATTTGGGCGGCAAGACCGTCGATACCTTTATTCAGGAAGAAACGGGCGTGATCGGCGAAAAGATTTCCGTACGCCGTTTCACCGTTTACGAGAGCAAGGGCTTTGTGGAGTCCTATATCCACATGGGCGGCACGATGGGCGTTATGCTCGACTTCGATTGCGCGGAAAACGCCGATACGAAAGAGCTGGCGCATAACGTTGCGCTGCACACCGCGTTCGCAAAACCTTTGTACATGGTAGCCGCCGACGTTCCCGCGGAAGTCGTGGAAAAGGAAAAGGCGATCATGAAACAGGAAGTGATCAACGAGGGCAAGCCCGAGGCGATCGCGGAAAAAATCGTGCTCGGCAAGGTGAAAAAATTCTACGAGGAGAATTGCCTTCTCGAACAGAAATTCGTCAAGGACGACAAGATCACGGTTGCGCAGCTGATTGCGGAAACGGCGAAAAAGATCGGTGCGAACGTATCGCTTAACGCGTTCTGTTTCTACGTCATGGGGCAGGGCTTGGAAAAGAAGAGCGAGGACCTGAGCGAAGAAGTCGCAAAGCAAGTCGAATCGATGAAGAAATAATCGCATAGTAAACAAATCGCCGCCCCCTTATGTTCGGGACGGCGATTTTGCTTATGATACGAAGAAAGGGGGTTATCGGGTGAAAAAGAATACGGAAACGGCGCTTACCGTGCAGGAAACGCCGCAGGAGCAACAGGATAAAAAAGCCGAACAGAAAATGACGATCTATGATTATGAGGATAAGTACGTTCACCGCGAAAACCGCAAAAGCGCGCGGTTTTTCGTGCGGTTTTTCGCTGCGGTGATCGGGCTGTTTCTGCTTGCCGTTCTTGCCTTGCTCACCATGAAGGCATGGGAAATACATATGTACGCGGGTATCGGCGCGGCGGCGGTAAGCGTTCTTGCTTATATTCTGCTGTTTATCGTGCCGATCGTAAAGCTGTTCAAAACCGGTTATTTTATTACCAACGTCAATTCCCATTCGGCGCGCGCGGCGCAAAAGCATAACCGCGAGCTGCGCCATTCGATTGCCGATAAATTTATCGATTTTAACGCCTCGGTCGACGGGATCGGTTGGTATGACGATAAGTTGGTCGGCGAGCTTGCCGTGGCGCTGCATACCAAAAACGAGGAGAATTTGAAATCGACGCTCTCCAAGCTTTACGCGAAATCGGTCAAAAAGACGGGGCGCGATATCATCACCAAAGCGTCGCTCAAAGCGGGCTTGTATTCGGCGCTTTCGCAGTCCGAACTGATCGACGCCGCGCTCGTCGCCTCGGTCAACCTGCAGCTCGTAAAAGACATCGTGTTTTTATACGGCTTCCGTCCTTCGGACGCGAAGCTCGTTAAAATCATGTGGAAGGTGATTGCCAATTCGCTCATCGCGTACGGCATGGGCAGCGTGAATATCGGCAACGGCATCGTGAAAACAATGGGCGATATCGTAAAAAGCGTGCCGATTTTAGGCTCGGCGATTTCGGTTTTGATCGATTCTTCCGTGCAGGGGTTGACGAACGCCGTTTTAACGGCGGTGATCGGATATCAGACCATTTATTATCTGAATAAGGAATATAAGCTGCAAGATATTTTAGACGGCGTTGAGATCGTCAATAACGAAGAGCTGGAAGAAACGTGCGAAGAAGTGGAGTTGGAGCTGAAAAAAGCGGCGAAAAGAGCCGCCCGCGCCACGGCGTAAACAAGGCGGGAGAGATATGAATTTACTTGCAAGCGAAATTGTTGCCCAAAGGGTGTTCAATCCGCTCTATATTTATTTGGATATCGTGTTTTTGGTCGCGCTGTGCGTTCTGCTCGCCGTCAAGAAAAAATATTTAACGTTGCTTTGGGGAATTGCGGGCGGCGTTTTGTACATGGTAGTGGACTACGGCATTTTTCATCTGCTCACGGGATCGCGTTCGATCGAGGGCGGCAACCTCTTTTGGGTGCTGTTGTGGATGAGCATGAGCTACGGCATTACCAATTTCGTTTGGATTTGGCTGTGGTTTTCCAAGGATAAGCACCTTGTCGAATGGTCTTTTCTCATCGTCGTGTGGTGGATCGCCGCGCCCATGCTCGCCAACACCTTCGGCGCAAATTTGCCGCCCATTAAAATTCAGCGTACGACGGGCGCATATCACGGTTACATGGCGCTCATTTTGGTTTTGGGATACGGGGCTGCGATCGGTTACAACCTCTTTCAAAAGGATAATTCCAAACGGTTTCCGCTTTTGTGGATGCTTGCGATCGGCGTTTTGGTGCAATTTGCCTGGGAATTTTCGCTGCTCGTCGGCGGGATCCGCAGCGCGGAATTTACCGATTGGGGGCAGAAGCTCACGACGCTCGTCGTCAATTCCCTGCTCGAAACCAACCTCGGCGCCGTGCCGATCTACTGCATTTACGCGTTGGTAACTTCGCATTATACCGAAGATCTCAAACGCCGTTCCTTAGCGGTCACGTTCCGCGGCAGACTCAAAGAGCTTAACGAAACGCGCGTGCGCGGGGAATAAGATAAAATTCTTGTTTTTTATGCGTTAAATCGTTTGACTTTGTCAATCGTATTCCGTATAATACCTTTCAATCAAATCATTCGTCGGAGAACGGGCGGCCGCAGCCGCTTCGTTGATAAGACGTCGAGTGCGCTCGGTTGTGTTCTTGGCAATCGGACGTACTTTTTTATATCGGAGGATTTTTATGGCGAGGGAACGTATCGGCTTGTCCGAGCATTTCACGTTAAAAAAATTATTGCGTTTTGTGATGCCGTCCGTCGTGATGGCGGTGTTTACTTCGGTTTATACGATCGTAGACGGTGTGTTCGTTTCCAAAGCGGTGGGTGATACTGCCTTCGCGGGGCTGAACCTCATTTTCCCCGTTATTATGATTTTGGGCGCGGCGGGCATGATGTTCGGCGCGGGCGGCAGCGCGCTCATCGCCAAAACGCTGGGCGAGGGCGATAAGCAACGCGCCAACGGTTATTTTTCCTTTTTGGTTTGCGCGATCGCCGTCGCGGGCGTCGTGCTCGGCGGCTTTGGGATCGCCGTTCTGCGCCCCGTGGCGCAGTTTTTGGGGCGTGACGCCACGCCCGAAACGGTGAAAAACGCCGTGCTTTACGGCTTTATTCTGCTGTGCGGCATGCCGTGTTTGATGCTGCAATATTCCTTTCAGAGCTTTATGATTACCGCCGAAAAGGCGATGCTCGGGTTTTGGATTACGGTTGCCGCGGGCGTTTTGAACGGCGCGCTCGACGCGCTCTTCATTCTCGGATTTCATTGGGAGCTTGCGGGCGCGGCGGCGGCAACCGTTTCGGGGCAGGCGGTGGCGGGCGTGATCGCTCTTATCTATTTCTGCCGCCCGAATACGAGCCTGCTGCGATTTTGCAAACCGCGCTGCGACGTGAAGTCGTTTTTCCGCGCGTGTACGAACGGCGCTTCGGAATTGCTCTCGAACATTTCCTTTTCGGTCGTGAATATGCTTTATAACATGCAGCTTCTGCGTTTGGCGGGGGACGACGGCGTGATCGCTTACGGCATAATCATGTACATGAGCACGATCTTCTTCAATATCTTTTTCGGCTTTTCGATGGGGGCGGCGCCGCCCGTCGGGTATCATTACGGCGCGTGCAATCGGGAAGAGCTGAAAAACCTGCGGCGCAAGGGATTTTGGATCGTAGGCGTGTTGGGTGTGGCGCTTACCGCGCTTTCCGCCGCGTTTGCCGATCCGTTCGCGCGCATTTTCGCCAACGGCGAAGAGGTGTTCGCGCTGACGAAAAACGGCATTCTGCTCTATTCTTCGGCGTATCTTCTCATGGGGTTCAGCGTGTTCGGGTCGGCATATTTCACCGCGCTTAACAACGGGCTTGTTTCGGGGGCGATCTCCTTTTTGCGTTCGCTTATTTTTCAGTGCGGCGCGGTGCTCCTTCTCCCCGTCTTTTGGGGCATGACGGGCGTATGGCTTGCGGCGACGGCGGCGGAGATCGTCGCGTTCTGCATGACGATGACCTTCTTTTACGCCTGTCGGAAAAAATACGGGTATTAGCGATGAGCAAAAGCGGAGAGTTGATATTTCTCCGCTTTTTTGTTTTTGGAAATTATTGCTTTTTTTGCCGCGGTATGATATACTCTTATAGAAAAAGTAAATAAAAGAACGGGGGGGCAGTTATGCAGCCGAAATACAAACGTATTTTATTAAAGCTTTCGGGTGAGGCGCTTGCGGGCGAGCAGAGGTTCGGTTTGAACGAAAACGTCGTATCCATGGTCGTCGATCAGCTTGTCAAGGCGCACGAGATGGGCGTGGAGATCGCGCTCGTCATCGGGGGCGGAAACTTTTGGCGCGGCAGGCAGGGAACGAACATGAACCGCACCACCGCCGACCATATGGGCATGCTTGCCACGGTGATGAATTCGCTTGCCATGATGGACGCCATCGAACAGCGCGGCATTCCCGCGCGCGTGCAGACGGCTTTGAACATGGTTTCGCTTGCTGAACCGTACGTGCTCAGAAAGGCGCTGCACCATTTTGAAAAGGGGCGCATCGTGATCATGGCGTGCGGCACGGGCAATCCCTATTGCTCGACGGATACGGCGGCGGCGCAGCGCGCTTGCGAAATCGACGCGGACGTGCTGCTGATGGCGAAGAACGTCGACGGGATTTACGACGACGATCCGAGCAAGAACCCTAATGCGAAAAAGTATGCGCACCTCACGTTCCACGATATTCTCAACAACGGATTAAAGGCGATGGACGCCACCGCCGCCACCATGTGCATGGAAAACGATATTCCCGTGCTGGCGTTTGCCCTCGGCGAACAGGACAGCGTGATCCGCGCCGTCTGCGGCGAAAAGATCGGCACGATCATAACGAAATAACGAATAAATAAGAGGAGATACCATCATGATCGACAACGAAAAAGTAGAAGAGATTTTTTTGACGCTCGAAGAGAAGCTCGAAAAAACGTTAAACGTTCTCAAAGACGAATTTGCGGCGATCCGCGCGGGGCGCGCCAATCCGCATATTCTCGATAAGCTGCAGATCGAAGCATACGGCGGCATGAGCCCCTTGAACCAGCTCGGCAACGTTTCGGCGGCGGACGCAAGATGCCTTGTGATCAGCCCGTGGGATAAATCGCTGTTGAAGGCGATCGAAAAAGCCGTTCTCGCTTCCAACCTCGGCATCAATCCGACGAACGACGGCAACGTGATCCGTCTTGTGTTTCCCGATCTGACCGAGGAACGCAGAAAGGAATTGGTCAAGCAAGTCCGCAAGATGGGCGAAGATTCCAAAGTGGCGGTGCGCAATAACCGCAGAGACGCGATGGAAGCGCTCAAAAAGATGAAAACGGCAAAGGAGCTTTCGGAGGACGAGAGCAAAAACTGCGAACAGGACGTGGAAAAGAGCATTTCGGAGAGCATCGCGCAGGTGGATAAGATCGTGGCGGCGAAAGAAAAGGAGCTGCTCACGGTTTAATGGACAATACGCAATCCGAAGGCGTGCCGCGGCACGTCGCCGTTATTATGGACGGGAACGGCAGATGGGCGCAAAAACGCCTGCTGCCGCGCAGCGCGGGGCATCGCGCGGGAATGAACAATATGATTTCGCTTTCCGAAAAGCTGTTTGAAAGCGGCGTAAAATATTGCACGTTCTACACGCTCTCCGCGGAAAATTTATCCCGCCCTCAGGAAGAGTTGGAAGGGCTTTATTCTCTCTTCCGTACCTACTTTCAGAAAAACGTGCGCCGTTTGAAAGAAAAGGACATCGAACTGCGCGTAATCGGCGATCTTACGCTGCTGCCCGAAGAGATCGCGTCGTTGATCCGCGCGGGCGCGGCGCAGACGGTCGGCGGAACATACGGCGTGCTTGCCTTAGCGGTCGGCTACGGCGGCAGACAGGAGATCCTGCGCGCGGCAAACAACGCCGTCCGCGCGGGCAAAGAACTTTCGGAAAGCGATTTTTCGGCGCTGCTCGATACGGCGGGCATGCCCGATCCCGATCTGCTCATTCGTACGGGCAGGGAGCTGCGGCTTTCTAACTTTCTGCTCTGGCAGTGCGCTTATACGGAATTTTACTTTACGGATACGCTTTTTCCCGATTTTTCGGGCAAGGAGTTGGAAGACGCTTTGCGTGCATACCGATCGAGAACACGGCGGTTCGGCAGGGTGTAGGAGGTATGCATGTCTAAGAATATCAAACTCAGAATCGTTTCGGCGGCGGTCTATATTTTCATATTGCTCGCTTTCTTTGCGTTGAAGCTTCTGTTTGCCAACCTGTTCGGCAGACTGTACGGCAGTTTATGGTTCGACGCGCTCGTTTTAACGTTTACGGTTATCGGTACGTATGAGATCATGTCGGTGTTCGGCGAGAAATTGCACCGTTCGCAGAAAATCATAATCATGACGTTCGCCGTTTTGGTGATCCTAACGTACGTCGTCAGCGATTTTATCTTTGTGGAGATCATCGGCGTCGACGCGCCCGTTCCGGGGGAATTCGGCAAGGGCAGCGGCAGAAACTATTCGCTTTATTTCGTGCTCGGCGTATTTATCACGGGCGTGGCGGTTTTGTTCTCCCTGCTCGTATTCCGCCACGGCACCGTCACGTTGGAAAGTACGGGCAGCGCGCTCATCGCGCTCGTCTATCCTTCGCTCTTTCTGCTCACGCTGAGCATCTGTAACCATTTCGTGAAATACGACGCGCTTGTGCTCGTCTTTGTGTTCGTGATCAGCCCGTGCGCCGATACGTTCGCTTTCCTGTTCGGTAAGCTGTTCGGCAAAAAACTGCCTGCGAAGATGGCGCCCAACATCAGCCCCAACAAAACGCTTGTCGGCGGCGCAGGGGGCTTGATCGGCGGTCTTGTCGGCGGCGTGGCTGTGTTTTTGCTCTATTTCGGCGTTTGCAAGCCGATTGAAACGGGAAATTGGGCGGTCGACTTCAAGTGGTGGGAAGCGATTTTCTTCTGCGCCGTGGGCGTCGTCGTATCGGCGTTCGCGCAGTTCGGCGATTTGGTCGAAAGCGCGATCAAGCGCAATCTCGGCATAAAGGATATGGGGAAGCTCATGCCCGGTCACGGCGGATTGCTCGATCGCATCGATTCGAGCTTATATGCCAGCTTGATCGTTGCGCTTATCTTCGTCGCCCGTATCATGATTGTGGGTTGACGGGCATATAGTAAAGAGAAACGATTTGTTGGCTCTGTTATTTTTACGATTACGGCGCTTTGGCAAAATCACGCTTTTGCCAAAGCGCACACAATTTGTCGAGCCCTGTCGACTTTCTAAGGAAGGGTGAATGCGGGCGAAGTAAAAGGTAGCGCCCATAAAAATTCGCCCGCAGAGGGAAATACTCGGCTGTCAGCGCGCACGCGCGTGCAGACCGCGGTTTCCCTCAAATCACGGAAAAATATTTGCGCGTCAAGCAAAGATTTTTCGTGAAATAGGGGTAATAGATGAAAAATATTGCTTTGATCGGCTGCACGGGCAGCATCGGAACGCAAGTTCTTCAAACCGTGCGCCGCTATTCGGAAAAATTCAGTTTCTCCGCGCTCGTTTCGGGACGGCAGCGCGGGGAACTTTTTCGTTTGAAAGAGGAATTTCCCCGCGCGCGCGTTTTAGCCGCGCCCGAGCTTGCGGAAGGGGTGGCTTCGCGCATTTCGCTGTTCGAGGATTGCGACGTTGCCCTGATCGCGGCGGGCGGCTTTGCGGGACTTGCCTATACGCTTGCGGCGATCGAGGCGGGCAAGACGGTTGCGCTCGCCAACAAAGAATCGCTCGTATGCGGCGGAAAGCTCGTCACCGAAGCGGCAAAACGCAAGGGCGTCGAGATCGTCCCCGTTGACAGCGAACATTCGGCTCTCTTTCAAGCACTTTCCTTCCGCCGTAATGCGCCCTTCGAGCGGCTTGTTCTCACCGCGAGCGGCGGACCGTTTTTACATTACACGAAAGAGGAGCTTGCGCGCGTAACGGCGGCGGACGCGCTCAAACACCCCACTTGGAACATGGGCGCGAAAATCACGGTCGACAGCGCCACTCTGCTCAATAAGGGATTCGAGATCATCGAGGCGAAATGGCTGTACGGCGCCGATTACAGCCGTATCGGAGCCGTCGTGCATCCCGAAAGCATCGTGCATTCGCTCGTGTATTTTGCGGACGGCGCGGCGATCGCGCAGCTCGGTTATCCCGATATGCATGTGCCGATTCAGCTTGCCCTTACGTATCCCGACCGTCTGCCGTGCGCGCCGCAGCTTCGGCTCGAAGAAATCGGAACGCTCCGCTTTTTACGGCTGCCAGAGGAAAAGTTCCCTTGCTTTACGCTTGCGCTTTCCGCAGGGAAGGCGGGGGGAACGTGCCCTTGCATTCTCAACGCGGCGGGCGAAGAAGCCGTCGGCGCGTTTTTGAAAGAGAGTATAACCTTTGCGCAAATCGCGGAAACTATTCAAGGCGCGTTAAACGCCTTTGCGCGGGAAGAAGTGGAAAGTTACGAACAGCTTTTTGCAGTTGATGCGCGCGTGCGCGAAAAGGTGCGTCGGGAAATCTATGGGAAATAATTTATTGAATGTATGGAGCACCGTCGGATCGGTTGCCCTTGCCGTGCTGATGCTGCTTGTCATGATCACCGTACACGAGTTCGGGCATTATATCGCGGGGAAAATTCTGCGGTTTAAGATCGACGAATTTTCGATCGGGTTCGGACCTGCTCTCTTTAAGCATCGAAACAAAAAATCGGGCGAGCTGTTCGCGCTGCGTCTTATTCCGCTGGGAGGATATTGCGCGTTTGCAGGCGAGGACGGGCTGGAAGAAAAGGAAGGCAAAAAGCAAGAGGAGCCGTTCGGCGAGCTGAAAGAAGAGGCAAGCGGGCAGATAGAGCCATTTCCCGCCGAGGAGAAGAAAGAAACAGACAAGTCGGGTTATTTTACGCGTAAAAAGCCGTGGCAGCGCATTATCGTGCTGCTTGCGGGCGCGTTTATGAACTATGTTCTTGCGGTTCTGCTGATCATAACCTGTTTCTTTGCTTACGGGCAGACAATGGTCGCCGTATACGAAATCAATCCTACCGATGAATTTGCGAAGGAGTTTTGTCTGCACGATCGGGATATTTTTTATAAGGTAAACGGAAAAAACATCTATATGCAGACGGACGTCGCGCGCGTCCTCAACGGAAAGAAGAAAGGGGATTTTGTGAATTTCGAGCTGTCGCGTATCGTCGATCGCCAAACGGAGATTGACGGGGAAACGGGCGAGGAAGTCGAAGTCAAGGTTGTCCGCGAGCGGATGACGGTGCGGATCATGTTGCGCAGCGACGTAACGGTGAAGAACAGTTCGGATCTGAACAGCGTATGGGATGCGCTCGGCGTGGCGTACAAAACACAGTACGACAACGAGGGCAACGAAACGGGCAAATATTATCAGCTTGCCAACGGCGTTGCGAAGTTCGGCTTTTTTGAAACGATCGGGCGGGCGTTCGCCTATTCGGGCAAGATCGCAGGTTCGATCTTCCGCGTGCTCGGCGAGCTTTTAACGGGAAAGATCGGCATTTCGTCGCTCGGCGGACCGGTGACGACGATCACGACGACCTCGAAGATCGTTTCAATGGGCTTCCGCTATTTCCTCGAAATCGCAGGGTTCATCGGCGTCAATTTAGCGGTGTTCAATCTTTTGCCCATTCCCGCGCTCGACGGCAGCAAAGTGGTGTTTACGCTCATCGAGTGGGTGCGCGGCAAGCCGATCAGCCGCAAGGTCGAGGCGATCATTCACGGCGTCGGGTTTATCTTGCTGCTCGGGTTCGCCGTTCTCGTCGATATTTTGCAATTCGTGCTATAAAAAAAGACCCCCTTCGTGAAAGGGGGCTTTTTTTATTACGGCTTATTCGTTGCGTTTTGTCGGTTGATCCGCGGGCGTGAACTCTTTTTCTTCGCCTTCGCCGCTCAGCTCGCCGACATAGCGTCCGCCTGCGTCGTAAGCGTCTTTCCCGTTCCGATCGGCATAAACCGTTTGCGTGTAGCCGTTTTGGTCGGTAAAGGAATATTCTTCCCGTGCGTCGTCATCGTCCGCGTTGTCTTGCTGCGTGCCGCGCGCGTATTTTTTGTCGTAATCGACCCACATGCCGACCGCCTCGGAGAAAAAGCTTTGTTCGGCATAATAGCCCTTTATTTCTTCGAGCTGCTCGAAGCCGTATCCTTCGGGAATGACCAACTTGGTGTTGAGCAACGAGGGGATCACAGCGGAAAGCACTGCCAAAGCAAGAAAATAAGGTTGACAGACCGTGCAGAGAATGAGCGTCATAACCACGTCCGCAAAGGTCGCGGCGGCGGATTTCTTGATTTGCTCGTTGAGCATTTTTTTATTTTCGGCAGTTAATTTCCGCACGGCTTGATCGCAGGATTGTCCGATAAAGTGTCGGCGCAAACACAGCGTGCAAAAGATAAGATACCCCGCCGCCAAGATGATCACGCCCGCGATCGGTTGGGCGAAAATCGTTACGACGATGCCGATCGCAACCGACAGCAATAAAGCAAGCGTAAAAAATAACGTGCTCTTACGCGTTTTGGCAAGCCAAAGCTTCATGCCCAAGCTCAGAACGAGTAATTGGTCTTGCGGCGCTTGGTTGCGGTACTCTTTCCATTCTTTATCGGGAATGGAAATGATTTTGAGCGGAATGTCTTTTGCGGCATTCTGCCCGTTTTGGTTCTGCGTTTCGTTTCGTGTGTTCATAGTGTTACTCCTCCGTAAAAAATTTTAATAAAAAAAGTGCGCCAACCGAAGTAAGCGCACGAAAAACGCAAACTCCGACTGTCGCCAAACAATTTTTATACAGAAGGGCTATCAACCTTTTCTCGCATAAACGGATTTGCATTTTTACCGAATACAAATATGCGAAAAAAGCTTGATTTTTATGCAATAAAAAATAACCCTTTCTTCCGAACGGAAGGGCATAAAAATTGTTTGGCTCGTTCAGTATAGCATATTTTCAATCCATTTGCAAGCATAAGCGCAAAAAAAGACTGTTGCAAATTTTTTTGCAACAGTCTTTGTTGATTTTTGATAAGCTTTGCCTTACACGATATATTCCGCGTCGCTTGCGGCGTTGTCGAGTTCTTTTTTCTGTTCGGCGTAGCCCGGTTTGCCCAAAAGGGCGAAGGTCGCCTTTTTGCCCGCCTCGACGCCCGGTTGGTTGAACGTGTCGATTTCGAGCATTGCGCCCGCGTAAGCCGTTTGCAGCTCGAAGAGGAACAGCAGCTGACCGAGCGTAAATTCGTTCACTTCGGGCAGCGCGATCGTATAATTCTGCCGTCCCGCTTTGGTAAGCGCGTATGCCGTCGCCTTGTTTTCCGCTTGGATAAGCTCTTCCATCGTATGTCCGCCGAGGAAGGAAACGTCGGGAATGTCCTCACAGCCGTGGGGAATGGGGAAGACTTCTTTATAGCGGTCTACCGAAAGGAACGTGACGATCTTGTCGTAAGGTCCTTCGGTGTAGAGCTGCACCTGCGAATGCTGGTCGGTTACGCCGAGCGCCTTAACGGGCGTCTGTCCCACGTTGCAGGGCTTGCCGCTCAGCGTCACGTTTTTGCCGAGCGATTCCGCCCAAAGCTGCGCGTACCAATCGGAAACGTATTTGAGATTATCCGAATAGGGCATAAGTACGCCGATGTTTTTGCCGTTTTTCATGCCGATGTATTGCAGCAGCGCGCAGACGAGCGCGGGGTTCTTTTTGAGGTCGGCTGTTTTGCACAGCTTATCCATATGCGCCGCGCCCTTCAAAAGCAGCTTGATATCGATGCCGAGCACTGCCGCGGGGAGCAGTCCCACGGGGGAGAGCTGCGAAAATCTGCCGCCCACGCCGTCGGTGAGAACGTACGACTTCACGCCGCCGAGCTCGGCGGAAATTTTTACGAGGTTGCCGCGCTTCGCGTCGGTCGTGAAGATCACGTGGTCTTTTACGTTTTCGCCCGCCGCTTTCAGAAGATCGGCGATAATGAGGTACTGCGTCATCGTTTCGCTCGTCGCGCCCGATTTGGAAATGACGTTAAAGCACGTCTTTTTCACGTCGATCACGTCGAGAAGCTCCTTCATGCGGACGGGGTCTACGTTGTCCTCCACGTAAAATTTAGGACCTTTACGCTTGGAGCGGGGCAGATCGTTATAATGCAGGTGGCACAGCGCGTTAAACGCCATAATGGGACCGAGCGCGCTTCCTCCGATGCCGAGCACGACGAAATATTCAAATTTTTTGCGTACGCTTTTCGCCGTTTCCAAAATGTCCGCGACGATCTCGTCCTGATTGTAGGGCAGTTCCGTCCAGCCCATAAAGAGTTCGTCTTTGCCGCGGTTTTGCGCCACGTAAGCGTGCGCGTCCTGCGCGATTTTTTTGTGCGATTCGATTTCTTTTTTGGTCACGCCTTTTTCGCCGAGGTATTTATCGGTCATGTTCGTGTAATCAACGCGAAGGGTAAGCGATTTTTTCAGCTCTTCCGTCAGTCTCATGGTTTGTTCCTCCAAAATTTACTAAAAATATTTTATCTTTTTTCGGAAAAAATGTCAAGACGGTGACGCGACTTTTTTGCGTCTTTTGGGCAGAAAACGGGCAAAAAACGCGCGGAAGTCGAAAAGACGGAAGATTGCGAGCAAAGCGGCTTCGGCAAGGGCGGTAAAAAGGAAGGCGAGCGCGAAGGCGGGCAGATAGCTGAGATATGCGGAGAGCAGCTTATGCAGGAGTACGCCGCTCACGGTGACGGCGGCGACCGTGACGCTCAGCTTCAACAGGAATTTCCCCTGTTTGAGCGCGCCCGTTTTCTTGCGCAGAAATATGATGGAGCAGACGGCGGTCACGAGGTAATCGCTCGCCATGCCTGCGCACAGCGCCCCGCCCGAAAGGTATTTGGGCAAAAACCACACGCAGGCGAGCATGGAGCACGAACCGAACAGGAAGAACAGCAAGGTCATTCTCTCGTGTCCGAGCGAATTGAGAATGCTCGTGCAGATCATGGTAAGGCTCAGTGGAATGAGAATGAGCGCGCAGTTTGCGATCATCTTGCCGCTTTCGGCGTTCGAGTAAAGCAAAATGCCCACGTCCTCGCCGCAAACGATGAAAAAGGGAATAAGCATGCCCGCGATCAGCAGCGTAGTATTGAGCGCTTTTCCCACGAGCGCGGAGAGCTTTTCGTGCTGTTTTTTGTAAAAGCATTCGCTCAGCTCGGGAACGAGCACGAGCGCGAGCGACCCGATCAGCGAACAGGGGATCATGATGACGGGCATGACCATGCCGTACACGACGCCGTATTCGGCAAGCGCGCGCGAAGAGGAGAAGCCCGCCGCGATCAGGCGCATGGGGAAGATCACCGAAATGAGCGAATTCATGAGCGACGAGGACGTGCGCATGGCGGTGATGGGCAGCGACGATTTGAGCAGGGGTAAAAATTCGCCGCGCGGAGAGGCGAACCTTCCGCCCTTTGCGATAAAATAGACAAGGGCGATCGCAAACGAACACAGGTACGAAACGAGCACGGCGACAGCCGCTTTGTTGACGTCGGCAAGCTTCGCGCCCGAGAGCAGCAAAAACACGCCCGTCACGATCATGACGATCTCTTCGATCAGCTCGATGAGCGAATAGGCGAGAAAACGCTTGTTGCCCCAAAACGTACCGCGGATGATGGCGTAAACCGAAGTAAACGACAAACCGAAGATCATAATGTAAAAGAGGTCGGCGCAGCGCGGATCGGAAAAGACGGCGGAAAAGGGCGTGCGCGCCAAAAACAGCAGCACGGTGAGCGGCACGCTGAAAAGGAGCGCGATGAGTACGGCGGCGGACGTGGCGGAGCGTTCGCCCCGGATACTGCCGCGCGCGCGGTGCTTGAAGATCACGCGCGAGAGGGTGATGGGAAGCCCGCTCGACGAGATCGTGATAAACACGGCGAACACGGTGAGCGCGACCTGATACACGCCCAGCCCTTCGGCGCCGAGCATGCGCGACAAAATGATACGGTATAAGAATCCCAGCCCGTGCTCGATCGCGGCGAACACCGTTACGAGCGCGGCGGAACGATATAAATTCTGCATGGTGTATTTTATTTCCGCGCGCACCTTTTTATGAGGGACGGCATACAATATTCCTATGGAACTCATCTTAAAGCATGCGCCGTACTATCGCGTCAAACGCGGACAAACGCTCGCGCTGATCGCAGAAACGTTTCGTATCCCCGTCTCCGTGCTCGTAAAGGAAAACGCTTTGGAAAAAGAGGTGGAAGAAGGGCAGGTGCTTTCGATTCCCGCATCACGGTTTCATCTTTACCGCGTGCGCGGCGGCGAGAGCAAAACGCTGCTGTGCGGATCGGCGGCGCGGTTTCGGGAGCTGAACGCGACCGATTGCTTTTATCCCGGTCAAATCGTATTTTTGGGTTAATCACCAAAATCCGCACGGTTTCATAAGATAAAACAGAAACCGAATAAGGTTTTTTATACGGAGGTAACAAATGTCATTTTTTTCCAATTTTTCATCGGATCATTGTCCCGGAACGATTTCGGGAAACCCGCTGAACGGTCTGTGCGAAAAGGTTTGCATTCAGGCGGAAAAGATTTTCGACGCGGGCATTATTCAGACGCGGCTTGAAAACTATGCCGTAACGCTCATCGATCCGCCCGACGAATCTACATATCCTTTGACCTTTGTCAGCGCGCGTTCCGTGGGCGCGGCGACCGTTTCCAACGTAACGGTAGACCGCCAAAGCGACGGCTGCAACGCGCGCGTGCAGGCTACCGTGACCGTTCCCATGGAGATCGTCTATGTCGACAACGCCGGCAGAGACGGCAAAGCGACGGGAAACATCGTGCTCACCGAGGACGTCATCATGTACGTACCGCCCGCGTCCGTCATGCCTTTTACCGTGACGGCGGTCGCTTCGTGCGTTTCGCCCGAAGGCACGTTCAATCCCGAAACGGGCGCGTTTATGCTGAGCGCGTGCGTCACCTGCATTCTCAAAGTTTCGATGCAGGTCGAGCTGCTCGTTCCCAGCTACGGTTATTGCGCCATTCCCCCCGCGCAGGAATACTCGCACGAGGTCTGCACGGGATTCTTTGAACTGCCGCTTTATCCGCAGGGCAAAGCTTGTTCGAGGAAGTAACGTTTTACGAAAGGAAGTCTCCTCTTGTCGAGGGGACTTTTTTTCGTTACGGTATAAATTGCGCCGACTATTGACAAGTTTATGCCGAAAGTGGTATAATATGGGAAGAAAAAGGAGGCGTCATGAATCTCGAAGCATTGTATAAACTCTCTTACGGCTTGTATATCCTTACGGCGCGCGAGGGGGAAAAGGACAACGGTTGCATCGTCAACACCGTGATGCAGATCACGGATAAACCCAACCGCATCGCGGTGGCGGTCAACAAAAGCAATTACACGCACGGCATGATCGAGCGGACGGGCAAGTTCAACGTATCCGTTTTAAGCGAACGTTCGCGTTTTGAAACGTACCGCCATTGGGGATTTCAAAGCGGTGCGCAAACGGATAAAACGCAGGAAATTTCCTTCCGCCGCGCGGAAAACGGCGTAATCTTTCTCGAAGACGAGTGCAACGCCTATCTGTGCGCCAAAGTGATCTCTTCCGTCGACATGGGTACGCATACGGTGTTCTTCGGCGAAGTGACCGACTGCGCGGTCTTAAACGGCGATGCTTCGGTGACGTATGCGTATTACCACAAAAACATCAAGCCCGCGCCGCCCGTTTCGGAAAAGAAAAAGGGCTATATCTGCACGATTTGCGGGTATATTTACGAGGGCGAACCGCTGCCCGAGGATTTTATCTGTCCGTGGTGCAAGCACCCTGCAAGCGACTTCAAACCGCTTTAAGACAACGCAAAGGAGAAAATCATGGCAACAAGCGAAGAATTTATCAAAGAAGTCTGCGCGCGGATCGGTCCGCTTTACGACGTGCGTTATAAAAAAATGTTCGGGGAATACATGGTATACGCAAACGAAAAGCCCGTGCTGCTCGTTTGCGATAACTGCGTGTTCGTGAAAATACTGCCTGAGGTCGAACACCTTTTCGCGCATGCGCAAACGGGCGTGCCTTACAAGGGCGCAAAGGATCATTATATTTTAGATATTCAAAACGGTGCGCTCGTGCAGGAAGCGGTCGCCGTGTTGGAGCGCGTTACGCCCGTTCCGAAAAAAAGAAAAAAGTGAGGTTAAGAGCATGAAAAAAGTCGTTGTAATCAGTTCTACGCCGCGTTCGGGCGGCAATTCCGAAACGTTAGCGCAGCAGTTTGCCGAGGGCGCGCGCGCCGCAGGGCATGAGGTTACATATATCAACCTGCGCGATTTAGGGTTAAAGTTCTGCATCGGCTGCATGGTCTGCCAAAAGACGCGCTCCGATTGCGTGTTAAGCGACGGCATGAAAGGGCTTTACGAAACCGTGCAGCAAGCCGACGTGCTTGCGTTCGCCACGCCCGTTTATTATTACTCGGTGAGCGGTCAGCTCAAAACCTTTCTCGATCGGCTCAATCCTCTTTACGTGCGCGAAAATTCCTTCCGCGACGTGTATCTGCTCGCTACCGCCGCCGAGGACGAGGATTTTGCCGTAGACGGCAGCGTCACCGCCGTGCAGGGTTGGTGCGACTGCTTCGACGGCGTTTCGATCAAGGGCGTTCTACGCGGCGTGGGCGTGAACGAAAAGGGCGAAGTCGAGGCAACCGACTATCCCCGCAGAGCTTACGAAATGGGCGGGAGCGTGTAAACGTGCGTGTGTACCGCAATATCGCCGAAACGGTCGGCGGAACGCCGCTCCTCGCGCTGGAACGTTATGCCCGATGCAACGGGCTGCGCGCGGAGCTGTATGCCAAGCTCGAATACTTCAATCCGGCGGGTTCGGTAAAAGACCGCGTGGCGCGCGCCGTGATCGAGGACGCGGAAGCGCGCGGCTTGCTCCAAAAAGGCGGCACGATCATCGAGCCGACCTCGGGCAACACGGGAATCGGACTTGCCTGCATGGCGGCAAGCAAGGGGTACCGTGTCGTGATCGTCATGCCCGACAATATGAGTATCGAGCGGCGCAGGCTTTTGCAGGCGTACGGCGCGCAGCTCGTTTTGACCGACGGCAAGGAGGGCATGAAAGGGGCAATCGCCAAAGCCGAACAGCTGCTGCGGGAAAATCCGCAGGCGATTAGCGCGGGGCAGTTCACGAATCCCGTCAACCCCGCCGTGCATTATAAAACGACGGGCGCGGAAATTTGGGAGGATACCGAGGGCGCCGTCGATTATTTCGTCGCGGGCGTCGGAACGGGCGGCACGCTGACGGGCGTCGGGCGGTACTTAAAAGAACGCAATCCGTTTGTGAAAATTATCGCCGTCGAACCGTATTCTTCCCCCGTGCTTTCGGGCGGAACGGCGGGTGCGCACGGATTGCAGGGGATCGGCGCGGGATTCGTTCCCCAAACGCTCGACGCGGGCGTGATCGACGAAGTGATTGCCGTAAAGGAAGAAGACGCGCTTGCCGCGCAGGCGGCGGTTTGCCGCTCGGAAGGCGTGCTTGCGGGGATTTCCTCGGGCGCGGCGCTTTGGGCGGCGGCGCAGCTTGCGAAAAAGAGCGAAAACGCAAATAAGAAGATCGTCGTGCTCTTTCCCGATTCGGGCGAACGTTATTTAAGTGAATAAATGCAGGAGAAAAGAATATGGAAACAAAAGAACTTTGCGAACGGGCGAAAGCCCTGTATGCCGAGAAGAATTACATTGAGGCGGTCAAGCTTTGGCGCGCCGCCGCGGAACAGAACGACGCGGACGCGCTTTACATGCTCGGGATCTGCCATAATTATAATTTAGGCGTAGACGAGGCGGACGAAACGGCGCGCGGCGTTGCGGCGAGCGGTTATTTTCTTCAAGCCGCCGCGTTGGGACATGCCGACGCGCAGTGCTTTGCGGGGCTTTGTTATCTGCACGGCATCGGCACGGAGCAAAACGGCGCGAAGGCGGTGGAATGGTTTGAAAAAGCGGCTTTACAGAACAGCACGCAGGCGATGAACAATTTGGGCTTGCTGTATCGGGAAGGAACGGCGGTCGAAGCGGACGAAACGCGTTCGTTCGCATGGTTTGAAAAATCCGCCGCCCTGCACGATGCGACGGGGCTTTTATACGAGGGTATCGCCTATTACGAAGGCTGCGGCGTCAAACGCGATTACAAAGAGGCGGTCAAGCGATACGAACAGGCGGCGCAGCTCGGTTCGGCGGAAGCGCTTTTCCGCCTCGGCGAATGTTACGACGACGGCGAGGGCGTGGAAGAAAATCAAATCGAAGCGTTCCGCCTTTACAAGCTCGCCGCGCAGAAAAATCACGCCAAGGCGCAGTGCTACGTCGGCTATTGCTATGAATACGGCACGGGCGTAGCGCGGAATATGAAAGAGGCGATCGGCTGGTACGAGGTTTCCGCGCGCAACAATTATTTTCAGGCGTATTGCAACCTCGGCTGTTGTTACGAAGTGGGCAACGGCGTCAAAAAGGACATGAAAACGGCGATCGAATATTATAAAAAAGGCGCCGAGTTGGGCAGTCTTGACGCGATCTACAATCTTGGAAACGTGTATGCGTTCGGCAAGGGGGTGAAGCGCGACGACGCGCTTGCGGCGGAGTATTACGCCCGCGCGGCGCAGAGCGGACACGCCGAGGCGCAGTATAATCTCGCGCAGCATTTCAGTTCGGGACGGGGCGTGGAACAGGACGAAGAGGCGGCTGCCTTTTGGTTTTTGGAAGCGGCGAAACGGGGCGATTCCGACGCGCAGTGCAAAACGGGCTTGCTCTTTATGCAGGGAGAAGGCGTGGAAGAGGACCCCGAACAGGCGGTGTTTTGGTTCCGCAAAGCGGCAAGTCAAGGCGACGTCGACGCGCAGTATCTGCTCGGCATGTGTTACGAGGAAGGGCTTGGCGTGCAGGCGGACCGCGGCGAGGCATACGAATGGTATGCGCGGGCGGCGGCGCAGGGCGACGGCAGAGCGAAAAAAGCGTTGAAAAAACTGTAATGGCATGAACGGGTTGGATCAAAACGAAGGGATCATAAAATTTTTCTGCCGTCCGCAGGAGAAAGAGGTAAAACCGTCTGCGGACGAAACGCAGCGGTTAAGCGCCGACGCGCTTTGCGAGAGCGCCGCGCAGCGGTATGAAGAGGGCGACGGAGAACAAGCCTTCAAGCTTTGGCTTGCCGCCGCGGAAAAAGAACACGACCATGCGCAATACTGTTTGGGCGTCTGTTATCTCGAAGGGCTTGGCGTCGCGTGCGATTACGCCAAGGCGTTCGAGTGGTTTGAACGCTCGGCACGGCAGGGGAATCTGCACGCGCAGTTCAACCTTGCGCTTTGTTACGAACAGGGCGTCGGCGTAAAAGAGGATCGCGCCGCGGCGTTCGAGTGGTGTTATAAAGCCGCGGAACAGGAAAACGTTCGCGCCGAATATCGGTTGGGTTTGTTTTATAAAGAAAATCCGCCGTCGGAATTATCCGCAAATAAGGCGGTGTATTGGTTTACGCAGGCGGCGGCGCAGGATTACACGCCCGCGTTTTACAGCTTGGGCGAATGTTACGAACAGGGGTACGGCAAAGAGAAAAACGCGCGCGAAGCGTTTGCGCTCTACGAAAAGGCGGCGGAACGCGGTTATCTGCCCGCGGTGCACAGGCTCGGCGTATGCCGCGAATCGGGCGAGGGCGTACGGCGCGATCTTGCCGCGGCGGTAAACGATTACAAGCGGGCGGCGCAAGAGGGCTACGCTCCATCCCAATATGCTCTCGCAAAACTTGCAGAAAACGGAACAGGCGCGGAACAAAACATTACCGAGGCGGTCGGACTTTACCGCGCGGCGGCGGAAGGCGGCTATCCCCCCGCGCAGAACGAATACGGTTGGTGTTTTGTCGTCGGAAAAGGCGTCAAAGCCGATTTATACGAGGCGGCGCGCTGGTTTCAGCGCGCCGCAAAAGCAGGCGACGCGCGCGCGCAATACAATCTTGCCATGTGTTATGAAGAAGGGCACGGGTTGCGGCAGGATACCGAAAAGGCTTTTTATTGGCACAAACAGGCGGCGTTGCAGGGCGACGACCGCGCGCAGCTGCATTTGGGCTGGGCGTATCAAGTCGGCAACGGCGTCAAGATCGACGGCGCGCAGGCATTCTCTTGGCTGATGCGGTCTGCACAGCAGGGGAACGCGCAGGCGCTAAGCGACGTGGGCTACTGTTATTACAACGGCATCGGCGTGAAAAAGAACAAAGCGGAAGGGTTTGCCTATTATCTGAAAGCGGCGGAGCGGGAGAACGCCATGGCGGTTTATAACGTGGCGTGCTGTTATCGCCGCGGCGACGGCGTAAAAAAAGACGCGGTAAAAGCTGCCGAGTGGTACGAACGGGCGGCGGCGCTCGGCGTAAGCGATGCGATGATCGGGTTGGGATACCTTTACGAGCGCGGCAAGGGCGTGAAAAAAGATTTGGCGCAAGCGGAAAAATGGTACCGTCAGGCGCTCGAACACGGAGAAGAAGCGGCTCAATGGCTGTTGCGGCGCAAAAAATTTGCGCGCAGGGATTGCGGAAAACGGTAGGGTGTGTTATAATGCAAGCGAAAAAACTTGCTGTTTGCCTCCGCGCGGCGATCACATACAAAGGAAGGTTTTTGCCCATGCTGTTTGCGGCGCTGCGGTTTTTTAAGGACGAAAATTTAGCCGACAGGCTTTATTGGTACCGTTCGGATTTTACCGTAAAAGAAGGGGACAAGGTGTTTGCGCCCGTCGGTGCGCGCGACCGCGTGCAAAAGGCGATCGTCGAACGCGTTGTCTGCGCCGAAGAGGCGAACGCTCCTTACGATATCGCGCTCATCAAACGGCTTTGCGCTCTTTGCGGCGCGGAAAGCTTTGAAATCGGCAGTCTGCGCGTGCGCGATTTGGGCGGCGTCGCCTTCGACGAGCGGCATTATACCCGCTTTTCCCGTCTGGCGTTCTGCGAACATATACAGCCGCTTACGGCGGAAGAGAGAGCGCTTGTGCGGCGCGCGGGATACGACGGCGTAATAGAAGAGGGCGAAGGGCTGGAAGCCGTTTCCTCTTGCAGCCGCATCTTGATCGTCGGGCAGAATGCAAGGGAAATCGCGCGGAAGATCATTTCGGCGGCGCGCGGCGGTGCGGAAGAAGAAAGTATTGCAGCGCTTGCGCGGCGTTTAACGTAACGATAGAAGGAGAAAAAGTTGAAAAAGATACTCATGATCGCAACGGGCGGCACGATCGCCTCGAAAAACGTGGGCGGCGGATTGCAGCCCGTCATCTCCTCGGGCGATTTGCTCAACCATGTGCCCGAGATCGCGGCGAAGTGCAACGTTAAAACCGTTCAGCCGTTTAATCTCGACAGCACCAATCTCGCGCCCTGCCATTGGTTGGAGCTTGCGCGCATCGTCGAAGAAAATTACGAGTCTTACGACGGATTCGTCATCACGCACGGCACGGACACCATGGCGTATACCGCCGCCGCGCTCTCTTACCTCATACAGCACAGCCCCAAACCCGTCGTGCTCACGGGGTCGCAGAAGTCCGTTTATCTGCGCGATACCGACGCACGCAATAATTTATACGACGCTTTTTCCTTTTGCGCGGACGAACATGCTTGCGGCGTGCACGTCGTGTTCGACGGCAGCGTGATTTTGGGCACGCGCGCAAAAAAAACGCGCACGAAGAGCTATAACGCGTTTTCGAGTATCGATTATCCCGAAATAGCAATCGTGCGCGACGGAACACCGCTTTATTATATTCACGAAGAAAAGGCGAAAGCGCCGCTCTTTTATCATGCGCTGAACGAGCGCGTTTTCGTTTTGAAGCTCGTTCCCGGCGTTTCGCCCGATATCTTCGATTGGCTGGAACAAAAATGCGACGGGCTTGTCGTGGAGTCGTTCGGCTCGGGCGGTCTGCCCGATTACGGCGACGGCGCGTTCTTCACCCGTCTGAAAGCCTTTTTGGAAAAAGGCAAAAGCGTAGTCTTCACCACGCAGGTCGAGCGCGAGGGCAGCGCGCTCGATAAATATGCCGTGGGTAAGCGTATTTTCGAGTGCGGCAAAACGTTGGAAGCCCGCTCGATGACGCTTGAAGCCACGGTGACGAAACTCATGTGGGCGCTTGCGACGGACGACGTAAACGGTAATTTTACCGCGCCGATCGCAAACGACATTCTTTAACTTGTCTGTTCGGCAAAACCCAGACTGATCAAAATCGCCTTATTGACGCGCGACATGGTGGCGGGCGGAAGCTCGCCGATGCGCGACATAAGGCGTTTTTTATCGATCGTGCGGATTTGTTCGAGCAGGATCACGGAATCCTTTGCAAGCCCGTAGGCGTGCGGCAGCTCGATATGCGTGGGCAGACGCGCTTTATTGATCTTGCTCGTCACGGCGGCGGCGATCACGGTCGGCGAATACTTGTTGCCCGTGTCGTTCTGCACAACGAGCACGGGGCGCACGCCGCCCTGTTCGCTACCCACGACGGGGGATAAATCGGCAAAATAAAGTTCTCCTCGTTTTACTATCATACACCACCTCTTTCGTGAGCGCCTCCATAAGATATTTTATGTATCGGCGCCCGCTTTTTGTTATCGATTGTTCCCCGATTTGCGATAGAATATACTTGTAAAGTATGATTTGCCGAATGACAGGGGATTTACGGGGAGAAACAACAATCCCCCTTAATCCCCCTTTACACAAGGGGGACAAAATAAGGAACGCTCCGCTTTACACAAGGGGGACAAAATAAGGAACGCTTTGCTTTACACAAGGGGGGATGCGCGAAGCTCAGGGTGACAGGCGTAGCGCAGGGGGGAGGGGGACACAGGGCGGCAACAGGTCATACCGAGCGGCGGCATGTCATTCTGAGAAACAACCTGTTATTCCGAGCGAAGTCGAGGAATCCCGATTGCAGAAAAGACCCTTCGGCTGCGCTCAGGGTGACAAGCATGGCTCAGGGTGACAAGCGTGGCTCAGGGTGACAAGCATGGCTCAGGGTGTGGGGCAACATGAGATCGGAAGAGCACACGTCTGAACTC
>CAJUGP010000031.1:0-3102 GCA_910586365.1 uncultured Christensenella sp.
TTCGGGGTTCAGAGCGCGCGCTTTGAATTCCTTTACGTCTTTTTCAAGACCGAGCTTGTCGAAGAGGGCTTTCATTTCGCCGTATTCGATCGCGTCGATCTTGGAAACCTCGTGCGAAGTACGGAAACCGTCGAAGAAGTTAATAAAGGGAACGCGCGAACGGAGCGTGGAGAGGTGCGCGACGAGCGCAAGGTCCATAACTTCCTGCACGCTGTTGCCTGCGAGCATCGCAAAGCCCGTTTGGCGGCATGCCATCACGTCGGCATGGTCGCCGAAGATGTTCAAAGAGTGAGCGGCAAGCGCGCGCGCCGATACGTGCATGACCATGGGCAGCAATTCGCCCGAGATCTTGTACATATTGGGGATCATGAGCAAAAGCCCCTGCGAAGCGGTATAAGTCGTGGTAAGCGCGCCCGCGGTCAGCGAACCGTGCACCGCGCCGGCGGCGCCGCCCTCCGATTGCATTTCGGCAATGCGGAGCTTCTGCCCCCACATATTGAGCCGACCCTGCGTCGCCCATTCGTCGGCGGATTCCGCCATGGGGGACGAAGGGGTGATGGGATAGATGGCAGCCACTTCCGAGAACGCGTAAGCGACGTGCGAGGCGGCGGTATTGCCGTCAATAGTCATCTTTGTCATCGAACAAACCTCCAAAAAAAATTATAAATTTACTGTTTTTTTGCACGCGAAAAAGCAACGCTTTTACGCGCCTTTGATATTATAACGAATTTCTTTCACATTGTCAAGGAACATTTCCCAAAAACTTGTCCGAAACGATAAAAAATAACAAAAATACGTAAAAAGAACTTATTCGTCGGGCGGAGCGGTTTATAGGAGAGAAACCGTTCCCTTCGTAACTTCGATCGTCACGCTGTTGATTTTCAGATAATCCGCCAAAGAAAAATCGGTTATGCCGATAAAAATCGTATATTCATTCCCTTTTTTCACGGAAGAGAAATCTTTTGTTTTCGTTGAAACAAGATTCTTGTTTTTGTCGTAAAAATTCAATGTAAGCTGTAAATCTTTAATGTTTTCTTCTGCGATAAAAATAAATTCTTGCCCGAGATCGCTCCAATTCAGTTTCGTGTCGGAAACGGTTATATCGTTGTTGTGCGCGTTGCGCGATAAAGGGAGCAGTTTATCTATGTTAAACGATCCGTTGCCCGAACGGAAGTAATTGCTGCAACAAACAACGCCGAAAATTACGCTTGCGATCACAAGCAAAACGAGAAAGACTTTTAGAACGGGATGTTTCTTTTTTACGGGAACGGCGTTTTGTTCGGTCGGTTGCGTTTGGGTTTCGCTTTTTTGAGAAGGGGTTTTGTCGTGCGGACTCGGTACGGCAACCGCGAAGATGAACATAAAAAGCAGTATAGCGAAAATAATACAAAAAGCGCCGATTAACGTTTCGGTGGCATTGCCGCCGTTTGAGGGCGGCGTAACGCTTAAAAAAAGATCGGTCATGGTTTATCCTCTGTAAAATAAAAAAGTGTGTTCCCAAACTTGGAAACACACGCACGGTATCTCCGAAGTTTGTTACCACACAAAACCTTTTCTACAAAGCGAAAAGAGATACACAATGCCCAGATTGTGCACTTTGCAGAAGATCATTCGGTTTTGTGTGGTAAAATCAGTATATCACATCCCTTTACACTTTTCAAGCGTTTGCATGAAAAATATTTTTTCCGTTTTCACTTTGAATTCATTGTAAAATTTTGCCTTTTTTGCTATAATATACGTATTGAATTATGAAAGCGATTGAATTTGAGAACGTATCGTTCGCCTACGGCGAAGGCGTTTGGGCAATTAAAAATATAAATTTCAGCGTGGAAGAGGGTGAATTCGTCGCCGTGTTGGGGCACAACGGCAGCGGAAAGAGCACTTTGGCGCGTTTGAGCAACGGGCTTTTAGAACCCGATACGGGGACGGTACGGGTGTTCGGGGAACAGCTTACCGCCAAAAACGTTTACGATCTACGCAAACGGGTGGGGATCGTCTTTCAAAATCCCGATAACCAAACGGTTGCCTCGATCGTGGAGGACGATATCGCGTTCGGCGCGGAGAACGTGGGGCTGCCGCGCGAGGAGATCGCGGAGCGCATCGCCTTCGCCTTGAAGGCGGTCGGCATGGAAGAATACCGCGATTCGATGGTTTCGCGGCTTTCGGGCGGGCAGAAGCAGCGCGTCGCCATTGCGGGCGTTTTGGCGCTGAAACCAGACGTGATGATCCTTGACGAATCGACCGCCATGCTCGATCCGCGCGGCAGACGCGAAATAATCGGCGTAGTGCAAAAGCTCAACCGCGAAGAAAAAATAACCGTCGTTCTCATTACGCATTTTATGGAAGAAGCGCTGCTTGCCGATCGCGCCGTCGTCATGAATCGCGGGGAGATCGTCATGCAGGGCGCGCCCGCGGAGATCTTCGAGCGCAGCGAAGAGCTGACGACGTATAATTTAGCGTTGCCGCAGATCGGATATATCTGCAAACGGCTGCAAGAGGGCGGGTTCGCCGTTCCCGCCACGCTCGACGTGGAAGAATTGGCGCGAGAGGTGGCAAAATGCGTATCGTAGCCGAACACCTCTCTTACACGTACAACGCCGGTTCGCCGTTTGCTTCCGCCGCTCTTCATGACGTGACGCTCACGGTGGAAGAGGGAGAATTTTTCGGCATCATCGGGCATACGGGCAGCGGCAAAAGCACGTTCGTGCAGCACTTGAACGGACTTTTGCGTTTGCCGTCGTCGAAGAAACGGTATAAAAAACCGCGCGTAAAAAAAGGACAAGTTCCGCCGCCCGCGCCGCGTTTGACGGTCGGGGAATATGATCTTGCCGACCGCAAAACCGATTTTAACCAACTGCGCCGCCGCGTGGGCATGGTGTTTCAGTATCCCGAATATCAGCTCTTCGCCGAAACGGTATTCGACGACGTTGCTTTCGGGTACAAGAATTTCTCGAAGAAGAAACCTCAACAGGAAGAGATCGAAAGCGCCGTGCGCGGCGCGTTGGAAATCGTCGGTTTGGATTACGGCGAGGTAAAGGACAAATCGCCGTTCGAGCTTTCGGGCGGACAAAAACGGCGTGTTGCGATCGCGGGCGTGATCGT
>CAJUGP010000031.1:3112-11305 GCA_910586365.1 uncultured Christensenella sp.
CTTAACACTCTTTCCCTACACGACGCTCTTCCGATCTCCGAAATACTCGTTCTCGACGAGCCTGCCGCGGGACTCGATCCGCTCGGCAAACGCGAAGTCATGCAGCTTTTGCATAAGATCCACAGGGAGTGGTGCAAAACGGTGATCGTCGTTTCGCACGATATGGACGAAATTTCCGAAAATTGCACGCGCGCCGCCGTTTTTTACGAAGGGAGCGTAAAATACTGTCTGCCGCCTGCGCAGCTCTTCCGTTTGGGCGAAGAGCTTACGGCGCTCGGGTTGGATATTCCGCTCACCGCCAAGCTTTGCGCCGCGCTCGAACGCAACGGCATTGCGATCGACTGCGATTTTACGACCGAAAACTGTATCGAAAAAATCCTTGCGCTCAAGGGAAAGGGGGATAAAGCGTGAAAGACGTTTCTTTCGGGCAATATTATCCCGTTTCGTCCTTTTTGCACCGCATGGATGCAAGACTGAAAATTTTATTTATGATCGCCTATATCGTGGCGATTTTTCTTGCGTCGAATTTTTACGGGCTTGCCGTGTGCACGTTCGTTCTCATCGTCGCCACGATCGCCTCGCGCGTGCCGCTTGGAAAAGTGCTGCGTTCGCTGCGCGGGATATTGTTCCTTGTAATTTTTACCGCCGCGCTCAATTTATTCTTTTACGGCGGCGATCAGGCTTATTGGCCGGGACCCGTCGAGTACAAATGGTGGATCTTCCGCATTACGCAGGGCGGGATCGTGTTTTCGCTCTTTCTCGTGTTGCGCTTGATCCTCTTGGTGCTTTGCTCTTCGCTATTGACGTATACGACGACCCCCGTCGATCTTACCGACGGCATTGAAGGGCTTTTAACGCCGCTCAAATGGATTCGTTTTCCCGTGCACGAGTTGGCGCTCATCATGAGCATTGCGCTGCGTTTTATTCCCATTTTGATGGATGAAACGGAACGGATCAAAAACGCGCAGAAAGCGCGCGGCGCGGATTTTGAATCGGGCGGACCGATCAAAAAGATCAAGGCGATCGTGCCCGTTCTCATTCCATTGCTGCTTTCGGCGTTCCGCCGCGCCGACGAGCTGGGCGACGCCATGGAAGCGCGCTGCTATGCGGGCAGTAAAAAACGTACGAAATACAAAAAGCACCGTTTCGGCTGGCGCAATCTGATCGGATTGCTCGTGGGTGCGGCAATGATCACGGGCGTCGTTCTTCTTCGCGTTTATTTGGGAGCGCCGTTATGAGATACGCCTTAACGGTTACGTACGACGGAACGCAGTTCGGCGGTTGGCAGATTCAAAAGAACGCGCGCACCGTGCAGGAAGAGCTTGAAAAAGCGGCGCGCACTGTGTTCGGGTGCGCCGTAAAGATGACGGGCAGCGGCAGAACGGACGCGGGCGTGCATGCGGAAGGGCAGGTGTGCCATTTCGACGTCGAAACGGAGATCCCCGCCCCGAAGATCGCCGCTTGTTTGAATTTGCATTTGCCCGACGACGTGCGCGTGACGGCAAGCGCGCAGGCGGAAGGGTTCGACGCGACAAAGGGGAAACAAAAAACTTACCGTTATACCTTTTATTATGCGACTTGCGAATTGCCCCTTCTTTCGCGCTATGCGGTGCGCGTGCGGCGTTTTCCCGACGTAACCGCCATGAGAGAAGCGGCGCGGCTTTACGAAGGGCGGCACGATTATAAAGCGTTTTGCGCGGCGGGGTCTTCCGCCAAGACGAGCGAACGCACCGTGCTTAACGTAAACGTCGTGAATACGGCTTATCCCGACCGGATTCAATTCGATCTTTTCGTCACGGGCGAAGGGTTCTTATATAATATGGTAAGGATCATGGCGGGGGAGCTTTATGAAATCGGCTGCGGAAAGCCGAGCGGTATCGAAGAAGCCTTTGCAACGGGGCGGCGCGATCTGCTCGGAAAAACAATGCCGTCGAAAGGGCTGACGCTTGTAAACGTGAAATATGAGCGTTCGCCGTTTGATATGGGTTCGGAAGGGGTATAAAAGAGTAAGGAGTCGTTATGGAATTTTTCGATTGGCTGAGCGTGCCGCAGGTATTTATTCAGTACTTCGGCAATTATTTCGGCGGAGACCTTTCTACGGCGCAGTCTGCGGCGGCGCTTATTTTTAAGTGGAATTTAATATGCGTCATCGTTGCGGCGGGTCTGTTTCTCGTGGGAACCGTGTTCGGCGGCATCGGACTCATGACGATGGCGAAACGGCGCGGCATGAAACACGGTTGGATGGGGTTTATTCCCTTCTTAAACACCTACTACGCGGGAAAAATGGCGGGCGAAAGCAACGTTTTCGGCAAAAAGATCAAGAACATCGGCTTGTGGTGCATGCTGGCGGAAATCGCGTTTGTGGCATTGCAGACGTTCGCGCTCGTCGTCAGCCTGCTCATTGCCGCGAATCCTGCTTATTATGCTGCGCACACAATCGAAGAAACAGGTGCGGTATATTATGCGCTTGACAGCGGTCTGATCACGGGCGCCATGCGGAAATTGGCATTGGCGAACGATATCGTCAGCGTGATCGCCAGCATTTGGTGGTTCGTTCTTCTGTTGCTGTTCTTCGCGCTGTTCTTTGCACTGTTCCGCAAATATTACGCCCGCAGTCCCTTCCTTATGACCTTTCTTTGCGCCGTGCTGCCTTGCCGCGGGTTCGTGCTCTTTGCCGTGCGCAACAATACGCCCATCGATTACAATGAATATATGCGCAAACGCATGGAAGAAGAACGCCGCCGTTACGGACAGGGCGGCTCGGACGGCATGAACGGCGGAAGCGGTTCGGATTCGCCGTTCCCCGATTTCGATAACTCTTCGGCGAGCGGACGCGACAGCGACGGACCGTTTTCGGATTTTTGATCTTGTAAAAGAAACGCTCTTGGAATTTTCCAAGAGCGTTTTTGTATCGATTTTATCGGAGTTGATCGTGTATGCCTGCGATCCGTATGTAAACGTATTCTTCGATTTTTGTGTGTTCCCGAAAAAATTGTTTTACGGTTGCGATATCGCCGACAGGCACGTTGTAATATCCGCCGTCCTTTGCGGTAATGCGCAGAAAACCGTAGTTAAGCAAACGGTGGGATAGATAGGTTTCCGCCGAATGCGATTTTTGCCGAAAGAGCAAACGGACTTCTCCCGAACCCGATTCGCCCTCTAAAATATGGATAAACCCGTAATCCTCAATTTCATCGAAAGCAAAATGCCGATAACCTCGTTCGGATTTGCCGTTGTCGACGTACACGGTTATGCCGTCTTGATAGAGGATCACGCAGTCGCGGTTTTCCGTTTTTGAACGGGCGATGCGGTCGTAAACGGAAGCGAAAACGCAAAGGGCGACGACTATGCCGCACGCGATACAAGCGATAATACGCCCCGATGGAGGCACGGAGTCTATTCCGAATACGGTTGCGAGCACGATAATCGAAAAGAAGATACCGAGCATGCCGTAAAGACTGCGAGTCTTTGATCTGTAACCCTTCACCTTGCAGAGTGCATTTGCAAGATCGGGAGTTTTTATTTTTTCCATATCTCTTCCTCTTGCGTTATTATACGTTTTTGATCGTATTTTGTCAAGAGATTCCACCGCGCGGCGGCGGTAAGCCAAAGAACACGGCATTATAAACGTGTTCTTTTTTTGTAAAAATTCAAGAAAAACGTTTACAAACCGCCTGAAACATGATATAATATAACCATAGGTTATATTAAGCCCTGTTGGGTATCAAAAAAACAAATAACCGATAGTTGATTATGACACAGGATCTGATTGCGGCGATCGCCACGGCGGAAGGGCGCGGCGGCGTCGCTATTGTGCGCGCAAGCGGCACGGGCGCGCTCGAGCTTGCCCGAAATATGTTTTCGCATAAGGGCGAATATCTTCCCAATATGCTTTATGCGGGCGAAATCGACGGCGGTTCGTTCAGGGATTACGGCATGTGCGTGTATTTCCGCGCGCCGAAATCGTATACGGGCGAAGATACGGTGGAATTTCACTGCCACGGCGGCAGGGAGATTGCTCGCGGGATCCTGCGCCGCGCTCTCGATTTGGGCGCGCGCATGGCGGAACGGGGCGAATTTACCAAACGTGCTTATTTGAACGGCAAATTGTCGCTTTCCGCGGCGGAAGGCGTTGCGGATATGATTGACGCGGAGTCGGAAGCACAGGTGCGCGCGGGCTATTCGCTTTATACCGAAAAACTGACCGACGAGGGCAAACGCTTACAGGGCATATTGCTCGAATGTCTTGCGGGGATCGACGCCGATTTGGATTATCCCGAAGAAGACCTTTCCGCCGATACGCGCATGCAGACGAAGGAACGGCTCGAACAAGTGCAAAGCGCGCTTGCCGCGCTGTTGAAGCAGTACCGCGCGGGAAAAAAGCTCAAAAGCGGCGTCTCCGTTGCGCTGTGCGGCAATCCCAACGCGGGCAAAAGCTCGCTGTTTAACGCGCTGTTGGGCAGCGACAGGGCGATCGTTTCCGCGACGGCGGGTACGACGCGCGACGTAGTGGAGGGCGCGATCGAAATAAACGGCGTGCTGTTCCGCCTGATCGATACGGCGGGTCTGCGCGAAAGTCAAGACGAAATCGAGCGCGAAGGGATCCGACGCGCCGAACGGGCGATCGAAAGCGCCGATCTTATCTTGTACCTCAAAGAAGAGGGTGAAATCACGTTTCCTGCCGCGACGCCCGTTATCACGGTGGGCGCGAAATGCGATTTGGAGCCAAAACGTGGGGAATGCGACGTCGTTCTTTCCGCTCGGACGGGCGAAGGGATCGACGAGCTGAAAGCGCTGATGTTTGAACGGGGATACGGGCGCGAGAGCGACGTCTGTCTTTTGGAAGAACGGCATTACCGCAGCGTGCGGGAGTCGTACGAGGCGGTCGGTTCCGCGCTTGCGGCGGTGCAAGACGCACCCGTCGAGCTTTACGCCGAGGACGTAAAACACGCTTGGGTCGCTTTGGGCGCGCTGAGCGGCGAAACGGCGAGCGAGGCGGTCGTAAACGAAATTTTTGAAAAATTCTGCGTCGGGAAATGACGCGGCAAGAATAGGACAACAGAGGAGAAAGTATGGTCAATCTCGAATTATACAGGGTGTTTTATACGGTAGCGCGCTGCGGATCGCTTACCAAGGCGGCGGAAGAGCTTTATATTTCGCAGCCCGCCGTATCGCAGGCGATCAAACAGCTCGAACATCAACTCGGCACGCCGCTTTTCAACCGTATGCATAAGGGCATGGAGCTTTCCGCACAGGGCGGCGAGCTGATTTTCGGCGACGTTTCCAAAGCGTTGCAGCTTTTGGGGAACGCCGAGGATAAGCTGACCGAGATCACGCAGAGCGCGACGGGCACGCTGCGCATCGGCGCGTCGGAAACGATTTTTCAATATTTGTTATCCGAAAAGATCGTCGAGTATCACAAACTCTATCCGCAGGTAAAAATCGAGCTTATCTCCGACGTTTCGCCTAAAATCATGGAAGAATTGAAAACCGACCACTGCGACGTGGGATTTTTGAATCTTCCCATCGATTTGGAAGAGGGCGTGCGGCTTACCGATACGATCAATCTTTTGAACGATATTTTTATCGCGGGCGGAAAATTCCGCGAACTCAAAGGCAGGGAGCTTTCGATTTGGGACTTGCAGGAATATCCGCTCATTCTTATGGAAAACGAAACGGTTGCGCGCACCATGCTCAACCGCTTTTGCGAAAGCGTGGGCGTGAAATTCCGTCCGATGGTCGAAGTGGACAGCTGGGGTTTCATGAAAAAACTCGTGATCGAGGGCATGGGGATCGGGTGTATCCCGCGCGAATATACCCGTCACCGTTTGGAAGACGGCTTGCTCGTCGAACTGAACGTACAGCCGCCTCTGCCCACCCGTTCGGTCGGCATGGCGCTGCCCAAGAACGCGAACATGCCTTTTTCGCTGCGGGCGTTCATTCATCTTTTTGAGAAATAACAAGCATGCCGCGGGCGGCGGATTTCACGCGGTTTTCGGAAAAATATCGGCTCAAACGATTGAACTTTTTTTGAAAGCGTGGTACAATAAAGAGGAAAATGATTAAGTCGGAAACAACGGAGTCATCCATGAAAGAGATCATGCAGAAAATCGCGCAAGCCGAAGAGCAAGCCGCCTCGATTCGGGAGCAGGCAGGCGCGCGTGCGCGCGAAATTGCGGCGCAAGCGGAAGCGGACGCGACGGCGCTGAAAAAGACGGCTGCCGTAAAAGCGAAGAATCTGCGCGAGAACGGGGTGCGCACAGCGCAGGAGCAGGCGGACGCAGACTACCGCCGCGCGTTGGAAAAAAGCGCGGAAGACGCGCGCGCCTATGCCGACGAATTTGCGGGCAAGACCGATTCGGTCGTAAAAGAGATCGTAAGGAGAATCAGCCTTGGTCGTTGAGATGAAAAAACTCAACTTGATCGCGTTGTCGTACGACCGCGACAAGATCCTCAATGCGTTGGAGCGCACGGGCGCGGTTCAGATCAAGCAGCATGCGCCTTCGGAATATGCGAGCGCGGTCGCCTTCGATACGGAAGCCTTAAACGCCTCGCACGTTTCGGCGGAAAACGCGTTGCAGATTTTGCAAAGCCAAACGCTTGCTTATGCCTCCGCGCATAAAATTTCGTATAAAATCGCGGACGATTTGGAAGTATCTTATTCGGAGTTTTTGGAAGCGGGGAAACGCGAGGAGGATTACCGCGCGCTCATTCAAAACGTGAACGCCTTGCGCGACGCGCGCACCGCGCTCCAAGCCGAATTAAACCGTTTGCAGCGCGCCCTCAAAGCCGCCGTCGTTTACGAGTGTTCGGATATTATGTTTTCGCAGTACCGCCGCACAAGATCGGTTGTGTATAAGCTCGGCACGGTGGAAGAGCGTGCTTTTGAAACGCTCAAAAACGCGTTCGACGCGGCGGAGCTTGTCGCTTACCGTGTTCTGGCGCGTAAAGAAAACGTCGTGCTTGGCGTTTGTTACGCCGTCGTTTACGAAAAAGAGGCGGAAAAACTGCTTTCCGAGGCAGGCTTTTCCGCTTGTCCTTATCGCACCGATGAAACGGGCGCGCAAATGTGCGCTTCGATCCGCAGCCGAATCGAATACGTTATGCGCGAGTTGGAGAGCAACGCGACGGCATTTTTTGCCATGAAAGAGAAAATTTCGGCGTTGAAGCTGTATTCGGATTATCTTGCGTTTGAATTGGAAAAGGGCAGAACTTCGGAGAATACGCTTGCGACGCGTGCGACCTTTTTGTTGGAAGCGTACGTTCCCGTTTCGGGCGTAGAAAATGTAAAAAATGCGCTTGCCGCGGCGGCGGGCGCCGTTTACTGCGAATTTTCGGACGTACCCGAAGAGGAAATGCCGCCCACGCTTTTGAAAAATAACGCCGTCGTGGAAGGGTTCGAGTCGCTCACGAATATGTATTCCGTGCCCAACGCGCGGGAGTTCGACCCGAATTTCATCATGGCGATTTTTTACAGCTTTTTCCTCGGCTACATTATGGCGGACGTCGGATACGGCGTGCTCATGATGTTGGGCGGGGGCTTTTTATGGCTCAAAAACAGAGCGCGTCCGACGACGCTTTCCCGTCTTGCCTGCGTCTTCGCGGTGGGCGGGATCTTTGCGATCGTTTGGGGCGTGCTTTTTAATTCGTTTTTCGGGATCGCGCTTTTACCGTTTACGGTGATGCCCGATGCAAAAGACGCAATGTGGTCGCTGGCGGGGATCCGTATTCCGAGCGAGCTGATCCTCTGCATGCTGTTCGGCATCGTGCATTTGGGCGCGGGGTACGTCTGCAAAGCCGTGCAGTGCTGGCGGAGAAAACGCATTCTCGACGGGATTTTCGACGGGCTTGTGTGGGCGTTTTTTTCGGTCGGCATGTTCCTTGTGCTGTTGGGGTTCATCGACGAATTTGAATTGAACGTTCTTTCGATCGTCGGCGGGATCCTTGCGGGCGCGATGCTCGTCGTCGCCATGCTGACGGCGGGGCGCAAGGAAAAGTTTTTCGGTAAATTCGTCAAGGGCTTCGGCGCGGCGTACGGGATCATCAATTATGTTTCCGATATTCTGAGTTATGCCCGTTTGTACGGCTTGATGCTTTCGGGCGCGGTCATTGCGAATCTGATCTCTTCGTATGCCGTTACGGGAATGAACGGCAGATCGGAAGAGCACACGTCTGAACTCCAGTCACGAATTC
>CAJUGP010000031.1:11315-25646 GCA_910586365.1 uncultured Christensenella sp.
ATCTTAACACTCTTTCCGTACACGACGCTCTTCCGATCTCGGGAATGAACGGCGGCGTCGGCTTTCTCATGAGCGGAAACGCGGGGCTAATCATTCTCGGCGTATTCTTGATTTTGGTCGGGCATGCGTTTAATCTTGCGATCAGCCTGCTCGGCGCGTACATTCACGACGCCAGATTGCAATACGTTGAATTCTACGGTAAGTTCTACGAGGGAGAGGGCGAACTGTTCCGTCCGCTCGGTTCGGAGAAAAAATACGTGCGCGTTACGTCGGATTGACGGACGGAATAGAAAACAAGCAAATTATTTGGAGGTAGGTTTTATGTCAGGGTATGCTATCGCCATAATCGGCATTGCATTGTGCGTGGGACTGTGCGGCATCGGCTCGTGCGTCGGTCTGTACAAAACGGGCAGCGCGGCTGCGGGCGTGTTGGGCGAGGATCCCAAGCGTTACGGCAAACTTGTGATTCTCGTGTTGCTTCCCGCAACGCAGGGTCTTTACGGCTTTATCATCGGCATTATCGCGTCGGGCGGAGTCAATGCCGACATGAGTTTGGCGGCGGGTTGGGCAATGTTTGCGGCGGTCATGCCCATGGCGCTCACGGGCTTGATTTCGGGCATCTTTCAGGGACGCACGGCGGCGAACTGTATTTATGCCGTCGGTCGTCAGGAGACGCTTTCGGGTAAATTAGTTCTCTATCCCGCCATGGTCGAATTCTACGCCATTCTCGGTTTGATCATTTCCATCATGCTCGTTTAAGAGGCGGTTATGGGACAGGAAGAAATCGTAAATGCGATTCTCGCCGACGCCGAAGAGGACGCGCGTAAGATCGTCGCGCAGGCGGAAGAGGCTGCCGCCGCCGTGCGGCAGGCGGCGGAGAGCGAAGCGGAGAAACTGATCGCGGAAACGCAGGCGCAGACGGCTATGCGCGCCAAGGCGATCGCCGACGGAAAAGCGGCGACGGCTCGGCTTGACGGCGCGAAGATTTTGCTTGCCGAAAAACGCCGCGTCATCGCTTCGGTGTATGCGCGCGCTTACGAGCAGCTGCTCGCGCTCGGAGAAAAAGAATGCCTTGCGCTTTACGGCAGGCTGTTGGAAGAATATGCGCGCGAAGGCGACGAAATCGTGATCGCGCCCAATTTCCGTTACCGCGCCGCGCTCGAAAAGCTTGCCGTCGTCTTAAAGAAAAAGCTGAAAATCGTGCCCGAGGGAACGGCGGAAGGCGGATTTTTCTTGCGCGGAAAAAATGCGGACGTCGATCTGACTTACGCCGCTTTGCTCGCGCAAGACAGGGAAGAACACCAAAGCGAAATCGCTTACGCGATATTCCGTTAAAAAAGTATGGACTGTCTGTATACAAACGGCGCGATCGCCGTAAAAGAGAAATCTCTTTTGGGAGAGCGCTTAAAGCGTCTGTGCGAAGGCAGCGCGCAAGAGGCTTTCCGTCAGTTGATTGAATACGGGTTCGGCGCGGGCGCCGACGCTCTTTCTTCGCGCGATTACGAATCGCTGATCGCTGCGGAAGAACGCGCGACCGACGAATTTATCAGGCGTTACGCACCCGGCGGAGCGGAACGCGATTATTTGATGCTGCCGCGCGATTTTCACAATGCGGAAGCGCTCGTCAAAGCCGAATATCTTTCGCTCGACGTTCAGAAAATGCTTGCCCCCGAAGGGAATTATGCGGTTTCGGATTTAGCGAACGCCGTGCAGAGCGGCGATTACGGCAAGATAGGCGTATTGGGCGAAACGGTAAAGCAAGCGGTTGCGCTGTTTTCCGAAGAGGAAAAAAAGCCCGCGGGCGCGGAAGTCGGCGCGTTGTTCGTTCGCGGATTGTTTCATGCGCTCAGCCGTTCCTGCCGTAAAAGCAAAGCGGTCGGCGCGATTCTTGCAAGAAAAGCCGATATGCTCAATTTGCTTACGGCGTTCCGTTCGGACAACGCGCGCGCGGCGGAACCGTTATACGTGGCGGGCGGCAAATTGTCGTCAAAGCAATTAGCGTACGTGTTCGGCGACGCCGATCGGTGCGAACGGGCGTTCGAGCGGACGGATTATAGTGCTTTCGTCAAAGCGTGCATCGAGGCGAGGCGGGCGGGGCTTCCCTACACGCAGGCAGAGCGTTATGCGGCGCATTGCGAGATCGACGCGCTTTCGCGCAGACGCTTTGAATTAAACGGCAGCGAGGCGTTTTTGTATTACGTGTTCCGCCGCCGTTTGGAATGCGAGGACGTGCGGATCTTGTTCGTATGTCTGCATGCGGGCATGCAGGAAAACGAAATAAAAGGGCGCTTGCGCAGTCTGCGGGAGGGATTATGACGGCGAAATTGGCGATCGTGGGCGACGGCGATGCGATTTTGGTATTCAAAGCGGCGGGCGTGGCGGCGTTTGCCGCCGACGACGAAAAACAGGCGCGCGACGTGCTGCGGAAAGTAGCGCGCGAATATCAGATCATATTCGTGACCGAGGAGCTTGCGCGCAAGGTAGGGGATTTTCTCAAACGGTTCGACGAAGAACCTTACCCCGTCGTATTGCCCATTCCCTCGGCGGACGGCGACGGAAGTTACGGCAAAGAAACGTTAAAACGCGCGATGGAGCGCGCGCTCGGCGTCGATATCTTATACAACAAATAACGATTTGCGTTCCGCGAACGGAGCGGATAATTCGAGGTATTTATGGCAGGGAAAACAGTAAAAGTATACGGACCGCTGATCGTTGCGGAAGGGATGAAAGACGCGAAGATGTACGACGTCGTGCGCGTATCCCAAAAAGGTCTGATCGGTGAAATTATCGAATTGCGCGGCGACGTCGCGTCGGTGCAGGTATACGAAGAAACGACGGGGTTGGGTCCCGGCGAGGATGTCGTATCCACGGGCGAGCCGCTTTCCGCCGAGCTTGCGCCCGGTTTGATCACGGGCATTTTCGACGGCATTCAGCGTCCGCTCACCACGCTTTATTTTGAATGCGGCAACCGCATTTCGCGCGGCGTTTCCGTGAACAATCTCGACCGCGAAAAGAAGTGGCATTTCGTTCCCGTCGCCAAGGCGGGCGACGAGGTGAGCGAGGGCGACGTGCTCGGCACGGTGCAGGAAACCGAATTGATCGAACACCGTATTTTAGTTCCCAACGGCGTAAAGGGCAGGGTGTTTTCCATTGCGGAAGGCGATTTCACGATCGAAGAAACGGTTTGCGTGCTCGATCTGCCCGAAGGCAATAAAAATATCAGCATGCTGCGCAAATGGCCCGTGCGCAAAGGCAGACCGTACCGCGAAAAGTTATCGCCCGACTTCCCCATGGTCACGGGACAGCGCGTGATCGATACGCTCTTCCCCGTTGCGAAAGGGGGCGTGGCGGCGGTCCCCGGACCGTTCGGCAGCGGAAAAACGGTCGTGCAGCATCAGCTTGCCAAATGGGCGGACGCCGAGATCATCGTTTATATCGGCTGCGGCGAACGCGGAAACGAAATGACCGACGTGCTCAACGAATTTCCCGCGCTCAAAGACCCTAAGACGGGCGAACCGATCATGAAACGAACGGTGCTCATCGCCAATACGTCCGATATGCCCGTTGCGGCGCGCGAAGCTTCGATCTATACGGGGATCACCATTGCGGAGTATTACCGCGATATGGGTTATAACGTGGCGATCATGGCGGATTCCACGTCGCGTTGGGCGGAAGCGCTGCGCGAGATGAGCGGGCGGCTCGAAGAGATGCCGGGCGACGAAGGGTATCCCGCCTATCTTGCTAGCCGTCTTGCGGAATTTTACGAGCGCGCGGGGATCGTGAGATTGCTCGGGCAGAACGAAAAAATCGGCTCGGTAACGGCGATCGGCGCGGTTTCTCCTCCCGGCGGCGATCTGAGCGAACCCGTTACGCAGGCGACGCTGCGCATCGTAAAAGTCTTTTGGGGGCTTTCGGCTTCGTTGGCATATAAACGGCATTTCCCCGCGATCGATTGGCTTGTGAGCTATTCGCTGTATGCCGACCGCATGAAGGATTGGTATGACGAGCAGGTCGGGCAGGAGTTTTTGCTTTACCGTCAGTTCGTCATGACGATTTTGCAGGAAGAGGCGTCGCTCGACGAGATCGTGCGTCTTGTCGGCATGGACGCGCTTTCCTCGAAGGACCGTCTTACGATGGAAACGGCGAAAATCGTGCGCGAGGATTATCTTCATCAAAACGCATTCGACGAAGTGGATACCTATACTTCGCTTAAAAAGCAGCTTCTCATGCTCAAACTCATTTATGAATTCAACCGATTGGCGGGCGAGGCGATCGCGTCTTACGTTGCGCTCGACGAGGTGCTCGCCTGTCCTTGTCGTGAAAAAATCGGACGGGCGAAATATATCCCCGAAGAGAATTTAAGCGAGTTGGAAGAGATCTTAACGGAGATGAACGCGCAGATCAAAGCGCTCGTTCACGGAGGGAACGGCGATGTTTAAGGAATATAAAACCATACGCGAGGTCGTCGGTCCGCTCATGATCGTCGACGGTGTAGAGGGCGTAAAATACAACGAGCTTGTGGATATCGTCTGTGCGGACGGAGAGGTGCGCAGCGGCAAGGTGCTCGAAATCAACCGCGACCGCGCGGTCGTGCAGCTTTTCGCAAGTTCTCAGGGCTTGCAGATCTCCACGTCCAAAGCGCGGTTTTTGGGGCACAGTCAGGAGCTTGCCGTTTCGCGCGATATGCTCGGGCGCGTGTTCGACGGCATGGGAAACCCGCGCGACGGCGGCGCGCCCGTTCTGCCCGAAAAAAAGCTCGATATCAACGGAGAACCCATCAATCCCGCCGCACGCGATTATCCGAACGAATTTATCCAAACGGGCGTTTCCGCGATCGACGGACTGAACACGCTCGTGCGCGGACAGAAGCTCCCCGTATTCTCCATGAGCGGTTTGCCCCACGCCAATTTGGCGGCGCAGATCGCGCGGCAGGCGAAGGTACGCGGATCAAACGCTAAGTTTGCCGTCGTGTTCGCCGCGATCGGCATTACGTTCGAGGAATCGCAGTATTTTGTAGACGATTTCAAACGGACGGGCGCGATCGAACGCACGGTTATGTTTACCAATCTGGCGAACGATCCCGCCGTGGAGCGAATCGCAACGCCGCGCATGGCGCTCACCTGCGCGGAATATCTGGCATTCGAGTGCGGCATGCACGTGCTCGTCATCATGACCGATATCACCAATTACGCCGAAGCGCTGCGCGAAGTTTCTGCGGCGCGGCGCGAAGTCCCCGGTCGCCGCGGCTATCCCGGATATCTTTATACCGATCTCGCGTCGCTGTATGAGCGCGCGGGCAGAATCCGCGGGTGCGAAGGTTCGATCACGCAGATTCCCATTTTGACCATGCCCGAGGATGATAAAACGCACCCCATTCCCGATTTGACGGGATATATCACGGAAGGGCAGATCATTCTTTCGCGCGATCTGTACAAAAAAGGGATCAATCCGCCCATCGACGTATTGCCCTCGCTTTCCCGTTTGAAGGACAAAGGGATCGGCAAGGAAAAGACGCGGGAAGACCACGCCGACACGATGAACCAGCTGTTCGCCGCGTATGCGCGCGGAAAAGAGTGCAAGGAGCTTTCTGCGATTTTAGGCGAGGCGGCGCTTTCGGAGAGCGATAAGCTTTACGCGAAATTTGCGGAAGAGTTTGAAAAAAAGTATCTCAATCAAGGATTTACGACCGATCGCACGATCGAAGAAACGCTCGACATCGGTTGGGAACTGCTCCGTATTTTGCCGACGGGCGAATTAAAGCGTATTAGAAAAGCGTATCTTGATAAGTATTACGGCAAACAAGAGGACTGACATGGCGCGACTGAACGTGAATCCCACGCGCATGGAGCTGAAAAAGCTGCAAGCGCGGTTAAATACCGCCGTGCGGGGGCACAAGCTGTTAAAGGATAAGTCGGACGAAATGGTGCGTGTGTTCACCGTCATCGTCCGGGAAGACAAAGCGCTGCGCGAAAAGGTGGAGAGCGAGCTTTCGCGCGTTATGAAACAGTTTGCGATCGCCCGTTCGGTTACGGCTTCGTATGCGGCGGAATCGGCGTTTGCCATGCCTGCCGTCGCCGTCCGCGCAGAATGCGGCGTGGAAAGCGTAATGGGCGTGGAGGTTCCGAAAATCGAATTGATGAAAGAGGGGCGTGGCGGCTTGCCCTATGCTTTTGCCGAGATGACGAGCGAAGCGGATTATTCCGTGGAAATGATCACGGCGCTGCTGCCCGAACTGGTGCGTCTTGCGCAAACCGAAAAAAGGGTGCGCATGCTTGCCGAGGAGATCGAACGAAATAAGCGCCGCGTCAACGCGCTCGAATACGTTATGATCCCGCAGCTCGAAGAAACGATCAAGTATATCAAAGATAAATTAAGCGAGAACGAGCGCGCCGCGATCGTGCGCATGATGAAGGTAAAAAATAAAGCATAAAAAAGAACGGACGCCCGTTTAGGTATCCGTTCCAAGGCTTGGCGCAGAGAGAGGGATTCGAACCCCCGTACACATCACTGCGTAACACGATTTCGAGTCGTGCGCATTCGACCACTCTGCCATCTCTGCAAGCCGTTTTATTGTAACTGTTTTCAAAAAAAAAAGCAAGCTTTTTTGCGGTGTTTCATAAATTTTTTTATAGAAACATTTTTATGCGGATATGGCGGAATTGGCAGACGCGCAGGACTTAGAATCCTGTGGGCAACCGTGTGAGTTCGACCCTCACTATCCGCACCAGATAAACGAAATATAGTGAGGGGCGAGGGTGGAGGCGATTGCGAGAGCAATCGGTTTGCGTCGGATTGTCGGGAAACAAAAATGATTCGTCGCAAACTGCACACCGCAGTGCGGTGTGCACCGGGGCGCGCCGCCAAAGGCGCGACCCTCACTATCCGCACCAATTAATATCAGAAAAGATAAGTGCAGTCAAAATCCCATGTCGGCAAGCTCTTCGCACAGTCCGACGTAAAAGGCGTAAATCTTTTCTTTTTTCTTTTTGCTTGCCATGAAATCGACGATCTGCGAATGGGAAAGGGAATCGTTCGTGCAGTTTCCCCGATAAGTTCCGAATGCCGCCGAGGAAACGGAAACAACTCCGTCGCAGGCGTCATTACCCAAACGGCGGTAAAAGGCGAGCGGAATGCCCATAACAAAGTCGTCGCGGCTGCGTTCGAGCGTAGCGGAAAAGCTTTGGCAATAAATGGGTTCGGGTACGCTTTGCGGCTTCATGCTTTCGGGCGCGCTTTGCAGCTGTTTGCAGACCGCAAGCGCGTCGGGGTGCTTGTCGCCGAAGATACGGTACCAAAAATTGATCCAAAAAGCGACGAAACGTTTTACGGGCTTTGGCAAACGCATGATAGAGGATGCCACGGGCGAACCGCCGTGCGGCGTGCAAAGCGTCGTGAGCGAGGCGACTTTTTGATCCATGCCGAGTTGATTGATCATATAAATCGCATCGAGCCCGCCTTTCGAGTGCGCGATGATATTTACTTTTTCGGCATGTTCCGTTTGCAAAATATTTTCGATATGCTTTTTTAATTGTTCCGCATTGTTTTCGATCGTGCCGAACCCGTCGGTTTTTGCGGTATAAACCGTAAAACCGCGTCGTTTGAGCGTTTTTTCGATTCTTCCGAACGCCTTAAAAAACTTAACGTCTTTGAGTATGATTCCGTGCGCTAAAACAACGGGATAACGTGTCGTCATGTTTTCATCCTTAACAGAACGCTTTGATACAATTATACAACGAAAAAATCATGAAAGCAAGGTTTCGGATAAAAGAAATGCAAGCCTTGCGTTTGATTTTTTTTCGGTTTTGTGTTATAATCTTGTAACAAGGTTGGATTGCACATGGAAGATAAAATTACGGTCTTAAAAGAGTTTGCGCAAGAGTGCGGCAAGATCGTCTTTTTCGGCGGCGCAGGCGTTTCGACCGAGAGCGGCATTCCCGATTTCCGTTCGCAGGACGGGCTGTATCATATGCAGTACGCCGTTCCGCCCGAAACGATTTTAAGCAGCGGTTATTTCTATTCGCATACCGAAGATTTTTACCGTTTTTACCGCGAAAAAATGCTTTGCTTTACCGCGAAACCCAACGCGGCGCATAAAAAACTTGCCGAGTGGGAACGATCGGGAAAGCTGCTTGCCGTCGTAACGCAGAACATCGACGGGTTGCATCAAACGGCAGGCTCGAAAAACGTGTACGAATTGCACGGAAGCGTGCATCGGAATCGGTGTCTGCAATGCGGAAAAGCATATTCCGCCGAGACGATCGGGCGAACGCAAGGAATTCCGCGTTGTGCTTGCGGGGGACTGATCAAGCCCGACGTCGTTTTATACGGCGAGCCGCTCGACGAGAAGGTCGTGCAAGGCGCGTTAAACGCGATCGGTCGTGCGGATATGCTGATCGTTGCGGGAACGTCGCTCACCGTTTATCCTGCCGCGGGATTTTTGCGTTATTTCCGCGGAAAACGGCTCGTCCTCATCAATCGGAGCGAAACGCCGCTCGACGGCTCGTGCGACCTTGTTCTGCGCGCGAACGTGGGCGAAGTGCTTTCGCAAATCGATTAGTAAGCCAACACAAAAGGAACAAAGAATGAATTACCATATCGAAACATACGGCTGTCAGATGAATTTGCATGAAACGGAGAAGATAGCCGGTATTTTGCAGCAAGAGGGATATACGAACGTTTCTTGCATAGAAGAGGCGGACATTATCGTTTTTAATACCTGCTGTATCCGCGAAAATGCCGAAAATCATGCGTTCGGCAATTTAGGCGCGCTCAAAAAATTAAAACGCGCCAACAAAAACCTCATCGTGGCGGTGGGCGGCTGCATGGTGCAGGAAGAGGGCAAGGCGCAGTATCTGAAAGAAAAATTTCCCTTTATCGATATTTTATTCGGCACGCACAATCTTTCGCGGTTGGGGGAGCTGATCCGCCGCCGCAGAACCGAAAAGAAAACACTGATCGAGCTGTTCCCCGCGCGCGAGGGCGCGGAAGACGGCGTGGAACCCGTTCGCACGAGCTTCCCGAACGCATGGGTCAATATTACGTACGGCTGTAATAATTTTTGCTCTTACTGCATCGTGCCTTATGTGCGCGGACGCGAAATATCGCGCGATAAAGCCGATATTCTGCGCGAAGTGGAAGCGCTTTGCGCGGCGGGGTATAAGGAAATCACCCTGCTCGGGCAGAACGTCAATTCCTATTGCGGTGCGGACGGCACGCGTTTTTATGAATTGCTCGACGAAGTCGCTACCGTCGCCGAGGGCGTGCGCATTCGCTTCATGACCTCGCACCCCAAGGATTTTTCCGCCGAGCTTGTTTGCGTCATGAAGGCGCATTCCAATATCTGCAAGCTCCTTCATCTTCCCGCGCAATCGGGATCGAACCGTATTCTTTCGCTCATGAACAGGCGTTATACGCGGGAAAAGTACCTCGAACATATCGCTCTTTTGCGCAGGGAAATTCCCGAATGTGCCGTGACGACCGATCTTATCGTGGCGTTTCCCACGGAAACCGAAGAGGAATTTTGCGAAACGCTTTCGCTCGTGAAGGAGGCGGACTTTTCTTCGGCGTTTACCTTCGTTTATTCGCCGCGCACGGGAACGAAAGCCGCGCAGATGGAAGGAAGGATTAGCGAAGAGATCGCCAAAGACAGGATCATGCGTCTTATCGATTGCGTCAACGAGAACACGCGGAAAATGAGCGCGCGCTACGTGGGCAAGACCGTCCGCGTGCTGTGCGAGGATTACGACGAAAAACGCTCGCTGTATCTCGGAAGAGACGAATACGGCAGAATGGGGTATTTTACAAGCGAAAAAAACCGCGTCGGAGAGTTTGTGGAAATAAAGGTAGACCGCGCAAGCGGAATTTCACTCTTCGGCAGCGTAACGGGAGAATAAAACATGGCACTTTCGCCGATGATGGAACACTATTTGTCCGTAAAAGAAAAGTATAAAAACTGCGTGGTTTTTTACCGTCTCGGAGATTTTTACGAGATGTTTTTCGAGGACGCGCTGCGCGTGAGCGGACTTTTGGATCTCACGCTCACGGGGCGCGACTGCGGACTCAAAGAACGCGCGCCCATGTGCGGCATTCCCTTTCATGCCGCCGATGCGTACATTGCAAAACTCGTCGCGCTCGGCGAACGCGTCGCCATCTGCGAACAGCTTTCCGACCCCAAAGCGGGCAAAGGCATCGTGGAGCGGGACGTTATCCGCGTCGTTTCGGCGGGTACGGTGATCGAAGAGAGCTTGCTCGACGAAAAGAAAAGCAATTATATCGCATGCTGCTGTAAAAAAGGGGAGAAGTACGCGCTCGCCTGGGCAGATATTACGACGGGAGAACTGTGCGCCTGCGAGGAAGAAAACGGCGAAAAGCTGATTTCCACGCTTGTCGGGCTGTCCGTTTCCGAGGTCATCTGCAACGAAGAACTGTTGTTCGACGTAAAAGAATTGACAGAGCGCGAGCGTTCGCTTCCCGCCTTTTCCTGCTATCTTACACGCGCGTTTGAACGCGCCGTTTGCGAAAAAGCGGTGAAAGAACAGCTCGGCGTCGCTTCGAGCGACGCATTGGGCTTTGCCGAACGCCCCGTTTGCCTGTTTGCGGTAGGCGCGCTGTTTGAATATTTGAATGAAACGCAGAAACATGCCTTGCGCAATTTCAATACTGTAACCTTCCGCGACGGCGAAAAACTCATGAAACTCGATCCCGTTGCGCTGCGCAATCTCGAAATTCTGAAAAACAACGCCGAGGGCAAAACGTACGGTTCGCTTTTATGGGTGCTCGATAAAACGCGGACGGGCATGGGCGCGCGCAAGCTTGCCGCCAACCTCGTTGCGCCGCTGTGCGACAAAGAGACGATCGAACGCCGTCTTGACGCCGTGGAAGAGCTTTGCAACGCGAGCGTCATGCGCATGGGGATCTACGACGCGCTCGGGGGCGTACGCGATATCGAACGGCTTACGGGGCGGATTTCAAACGGCAATCTGCAACCGCGCGACTGCTTGGCGCTGGGCGCGTCGCTCTCGGTCGTGCCGACGCTGAAATTTCAGCTTTCGGGTTTTCATTCCGCGCTCTTGAACGAAATCGCGGAGAACCTCGTCGATACGAAAGAGATCTGCGATTTGCTCGAACGCGCGATTTCGCCCGAGGCGACCACGCTGAAAGAGGGAAACTATATCCGCAGAGGGTATGACGCGCAGCTCGACGAATTGCGAGAGGTGAAAAACGACGGCAAAACGCTTGTTTCACAGCTCGAAACGCGCGAACGCGAAAAGACGGGCATTCGCACGCTGCGCGTGGGGTATAACCGCGTGTTCGGATACTTTATCGAGGTGAGCAAGTCGTTTGTCGATAAAGTTCCCTACACGTACATCCGCCGCCAAACGCTCACGAACGGCGAACGGTTTACGACCGAAGAGCTGCAAGCGCTGGAAACGAAAATCCTTTCAAGCGACGATAAAAGCGTGCGGCTCGAAGAGCATTTGTATAACGAATTAAAAGAAATTCTCGTGCGGAATATCGGGCTGTTGCAGCAAATTTCTTCGGCGATCGCCTCGCTCGACTGCGTTCTTTCGCTTGCGGTCGTCTCCAAAGAGAACAAATACTGCCGCCCCGTTATCACGGACGGCGATACGCTTCAAATCGAAGAGGGAAGGCACCCCGTCGTGGAAGCGATCTCGCGCGATCGGTTTATCCCGAACGGCTGCTTGCTCGACTGCGGCGAAAACCGTACGGCGATCATTACGGGTCCGAATATGGCGGGGAAGAGTACGTATCTTCGGCAGACCGCTCTTATCGTGCTCATGGCGCATGTCGGCTGTTTCGTGCCCGCGAAGAGCGCGCAGGTTCCGCTTTGCGACCGTATTTTTACGCGGATCGGCGCAAGCGATAATCTGATTTTGGATCGAAGCACCTTTATGGTGGAAATGACCGAAGTTGCAAATATTCTGCGCAACGCGACCGAGCGCAGCCTGCTCATCATGGACGAAGTGGGGCGCGGTACGAGCACGTATGACGGGCTTTCGATCGCTTGGTCGGTGATCGAGTATCTCAGCGGAAAAGTGGGCGCGAAAACGCTGTTTGCGACGCATTATCACGAGTTGACCGAGCTGGAAGGGCAGTTGGACGGCGTTAAAAATTATAAAGTCAGCGTTCGGGAGATCGCAGGCAAAGTTGTATTCTTGCGCAAGATCGTGCGCGGCGGTGCGTCGCGCAGCTTCGGCGTGGAAGTCGCGGAAATCGCGGGCGTGCCGCAGGAAGTTACCTCGCGCGCAAAGGAAATTCTCCGTTCGCTTGAAAAGCGCGATAAAAACGCGCGCATCAGCGACGCGCCGCACGAAGAGGACTTGCCCGAACATGCAATCGATCTGCGCGGCGAATTACAGGATCTCGACGTAAACGCTTTAACGCCGTTGCAGGCGCTCTCTTTGCTCTCGGAGTGGAAGGAGAAACTGAAATGATCCATATTCTCACCCCCGACGTTTACAACCGCATTGCCGCGGGCGAAGTGGTCGACAGACCTTATTCGGTCGTAAAAGAGCTGGTGGAAAATGCGGTGGACGCGGGCGCAAACGAAATCACGGTGGAAATCGAAGGGGGCGGCAAGACGCGCATCCGTATTTCCGATAACGGCTGCGGGATCGCGCGCGACGATCTTCCCCGCGTGTATCTTCCGCATGCGACGAGCAAGCTGCAATCGGCGGACGAGCTGTTCGGGATACGCACGCTCGGGTTCCGCGGCGAGGCGGTCGCGTCGATCGCTTCCGTCTCGAAAATGAACGTCGTTTCGCGTACGAAGGACGCAGAGGCATTTTCGCTCGGCTGCGAAGGCGGCGCGGCGGGCGAAATCCTGCCTGCCGCAGGCGACTGCGGCACGGTTATCACCGTGGACGATTTATTTTACAACACGCCCGCCCGTTTGAAATTTTTGAAATCGGACGCGCAGGAAGAGAGCGACGTCACGAATATGATGGCGCGTTTTATTCTTTCCTGTCCCGAGATTCGCTTTACCTATTATGTGAACGGAAAGGTGCGTTACCGTTCGTTCGGCGACGGACTTGCCGCCGCGATCGCCAACGTATACGGCGCGGGAATCATCGAGAACTGTTACGAAATCTGTGCGGACAAGCACGGCATATGTCTTCGCGGCTTTATCGGTAATCAGAATTTTACAAAGGCGAATCGGAGTTATCAAAGCCTGTTTGTAAACGGGCGTTACGTCGTCAACCAGACGGTGAGTGCGGCGATCATGAACGCCTACGCGTCTTACTTGATGAAACGGCAATACCCGTTCTACGTCCTGTTTTTGGATTTACCGCCGGAAATCGTAGACGTGAACGTTCACCCTAACAAGGCGGACGTGCGGTTCGCGGATAATCAAATCATTTACGGCAGCGTGTATTCGGTGGTTTCCGCCGTGCTCGACGGAAATTCGCGCGCCCTCGAATATCTTGTCCGCGAGGAAAAGGGTACGGAAGAGAAGAGCGTTCCTGCCGCGGAAACGGCGGCTTCCGTTGAAAGACCGATCGCGCCCGCCGTAAAGCCGATGAGCTATGAGGAAGCGAAAAAGCAGGTAGCGTTCGATCTGACGCCCGTAAAGAATCAGAGCGCGCCGCAGTTTCTTGCGCCCGAAGATTCGCCCGTATGGAAGGTGCGGCAGCCCGATAGAGAAGAAAAAGAGGATGTTTTCGCGGAAAATCAACGGTTTTTGCGCGAAAAAAGCGTGCAGGAGAAAATCGAACCCGACACGCTTGCGTATAAAGGCGAGTTGTTCCGCACCTATCTTATTTATGAAACGGGCGATAACGTATATCTTATCGACCAGCATGCGGCGCACGAGCGGTTGATTTATAACCGCTTGAAAAAAAGCGTGGAAGAGCGCGCCGTCGTTTCGCAGCCCATGCTTGCGCCCTACGTTATCACGCTCAACGCGCAGGAATTTGCCTTTTTGATCAAGCAGCTGCCCGTTTTGCAGGAAATGGGGTTCGATGCCGAAGACTTCGGCGGTACGAGTATCCGCATATCGGCAGTGCCCGCCGAATTGAAAGACATTTCGTTGGGAAAGTTTTTCGGGGAGATTCTCGGCTCGATGGAAACGCTGCGCGCCGTCAAGCTTACCGATATTCTCAAAGATAAACTTGCGAGCGCCGCCTGCAAAGCGGCTGTCAAGGGCGGAGAATGCTTGACCGAACGCGAGGCGCGCGCGCTCATTGAAGAGGCGGAAGGCGATATGGGACTGCGCTGTCCGCACGGACGACCCGCGGCGGTGAAAATCAAACGCGCCGAGCTGGAAAAGCTGTTCAAGCGAATCGTATGAAAAAATTGCTTGTCAAGATC
>CAJUGP010000032.1:0-9702 GCA_910586365.1 uncultured Christensenella sp.
GATTGAGATCTTGTTTGACGATGCGGAATTCAAGAGCGGCTTGCTCCAAGACGTGATTATTTCCTACATTTTCATCGTTGTCGCGAACGTCGTCGTTACCATGCAGATCGTTCAAACGCAGAAGGTTATGAGCAAATCGTTCCGTAAGTTTTAAGTTTTTATAAAAGAAAGACGGGAAACCGTCTTTTTTCTTTACAAAAAAACGTACTAAAAAAACGGGCAAATCTTTGCCGAAACGTTTGACTTAATTGAGGAAAAGGGATACAATAAAGAAAGACGAAAAAATCTGGCACGAAGGAATAAAATGATTACACACGGCAACGAGATCAAATTGTTTGCGGGCAATTCCAATCTTCCCTTGGCGCGGAAGATCGCGGAAAAGCTCAACACCACCCTCGGCGATATCGAGGTTACGAAGTTTTCCGACGGCGAAACGAGCGTTCATATCGGCGAAACCGTCCGCGGAAGGGATCTTTTTATCATTCAGTCCACTTCCAACCCCGTAAACGATAATCTTATGGAGCTGCTTATTATGATCGACGCGGCAAAACGCGCTTCGGCAGGGCGTATCACGGCGGTTATTCCTTATTTCGGGTATGCCCGTCAAGACAGAAAGGCGCGTTCGCGCGATCCCATTACGGCAAAACTCGTCGCCGATCTGATCGAATCGGCGGGCGCGGACAGAATTCTTACCATGGATCTGCACGCTGCGCAGATACAGGGCTTTTTCGATATTCCTTTGGATCATCTTTTGGGCGGACCGACGCTCTATAATTATTTTGCAAGCAAGGTGGACGATAACTTTATCGTCGTTTCGCCCGATATCGGATCGGTGAGCCGCGCGCGCAACGTGGCGGCGCGCTTGAACTGTTCGATGGCGATCATCGACAAACGCCGCCCCAAGGCGAACGTGATGGAAGTCATGAACATTATCGGTTCGGTCGAGGGGAAAAAATGTCTGCTCGTTGACGACATGATCGATACGGGCGGCACGATCGTGCAGGGCGCGCAGGCGCTCGTCGATGCGGGCGCGACCGAAATTTATGCCTGCTGCACGCACTCGGTGCTTTCGGGACCCGCGATCGAGCGGCTCGGGAAATCGCCGATCAAAGAACTCGTCATGCTCGACACCATTCAGCTCCCTGCGGATAAAATGCTGCCGAAATTCAAGATTCTTTCGACGGCGGATATTTTTGCGGCGGCGATCGAGAACGTGTATCTCGATAAGCCAATGAGCAAAATTTACGATTAACGAGAGCGAATTTTTTACGATAAAAAACACATCCGAACACCCCGCTTGTCTGCAAGCGGGGCATTCGCGGTTTACAGGAGGATTCTATTTATGTTTCTGATCGTCGGTTTGGGCAATCCCGAAGAAAAATATTTTAAGACTTTTCACAATCTCGGCTATTTGGCGGCGGGCGACTGCGCCGAATTGTTAGGCGTGAAGTTCAAAAAAAAGGAATGCGAATCGGTCACTGCCGAAGGGTATCTCAAAGGGGAAAAGGTCGTTCTCGCCCGTCCCGTAACGTATATGAACGCCTCGGGCAGGGCGGTGAAACAGCTTATGGCAAAATACAAGGTTTCCCCGCGCGAGCTGATCGTTCTGTACGACGATTACGATCTGCCCAAGGGAACGGTGCGGATCCGCCCCGCGGGCAGCGCAGGCACGCATAACGGCATGCGCTCGGTGATCGCCGAAACGGGACTTTCCGAGTTTGCCCGTATCCGTTTGGGGATCCGCGATGCGAACGTCAATATTCCCATTATCAACTACGTGCTTGCCGAGATCCGTAAAGAGGATTACGATTTGTTTTCGACCGCCTGCCGCCGTGCCGCCGAAGCGGCGCTTCTGCTTGCGGGCGGGGAAAAGATCGATCTTGTGATGGGGAAATATAACGGATGAACTTTTTTTCGTTTGAACTGCTCGGGGGCGACTATCCCGAATTAGGGAACGCGCTTGAAAACGGAATTCCGACCGACGTTTACGGCGTATCCGATCCGCAGAAATATCTGATCGCGGCGATGACGCAAGGGCGCGTGCTCTATCTTGCCGCCGACGCGCTTTCCGCCGCCCGCGCGGCAAACGGAATTCGCGCGCTTTCAGATAAACGCGTGTGTTTGCTCGGTGCGAAAGACGAGGTGCTGCTTTACCGCTCCGCGCTTTCCAAAGACGCGTTATTCCGCCGCCTGACCGCGCTTTACGAATGGCAGACGGGCGCAGACGTGCTCGTGTGCGATTTGGAAGCGGCGGTGCAGCTCGTTCCCCGAAAAATCAAATATTTCCGCCTCGAAACGGGAAAAGAAACGCCGATGCAAATGCTCGTTTCCGACTTGACGCGGGCGGGTTACACGCGCGAATATGCCGTAGACGGAAAGGGCGCGTTCGCGGTGCGCGGCGATATTCTCGATATTTATCCGATCAACTGCGACCACCCCGTGCGCGTCGATTTTTTCGGCGACGAAGTGGAGAGCATTAAGCCCTACGACGAAACGACGGGCGAACGGTATCCGCTCGTCGAGCGGCTCGATATCGTCGCGGCGACCGACGTCGTGCTCGAAGAGGGCGAAGAAGAACGGCTTGCCGCGCTGTTGCAACAGGAAATCGACCGTTCGCCCGATACGAGGTGCGCGGCGCGAAGAAGGGCGATCGCGCAGGCGATCGAAACGGGCGGCTACGCGAGCGATTATCTTTTTCCCGTCACGCAAAACGCCTGCGATCTGCTTTCGCTGGCGGAAGGCGCGTTGATCGTGCTCGACGAATGCAAGCTGCTGCGCGATCGGCTGCAAGCGCTCTATAAAGAGCATTTCAACCGTTTGAGCGTGCTCGAAGAGGGCGGCGAAACCATGTCGTTTTCTGTCGGGCAGTATATCCCCGCGGAGCGTATCCAGAATCTTGCGGGCAGGCGCGTTCTTTCGTTGGGGGCGTTTCTCTCCGATCCCGCGTTTTACCGCCCGCTGAAAATGATGAGCTTTTCGTCCACGCCCGCGCGGCGTTACCTCAATTCCCTGCCCGATCTCATCACCGATCTTGCGGCATGGCGGAGTACGGGGTACCGCGTCGTGCTCTGCTGCGGCACGGCGGAACGCAAACAGAAATTATACGACGAGCTGAACGAAAACAACGTGCCGTTATCGCGTCTCGGCGAAACGCTTGCGTCGCTGCGCGGCGTCGCCGTCACCGCCGATAACTTAGAACACGGCTTGGTTCTGCACGAATGCCGCCTTGCGCTCATCGGCGCGGGCGACCTCTTCACCAAACCGCCGCAGCGCCGCCTGAAAAAACGGCGGGGCGATCTTTTCTTTGCGCCCGAAGTGGGCGACTATGCCGTACACGACAGTTACGGCGTGGGAAAAATCACGGGTACGGTCAAAATCGAAACGGGAGACGGGGTAAAGGAATACGTTTCGCTCGTGTATAAAGACGGCGACGTGCTGCACGTGCCCGTCGAACAGATGGACGCGCTTTCCAAATACGTCGGCGAAGACAATCCGCCGTTATCCAAGATCGGCGGCGGCGAGTTTGAACGGGTGAAAGCGCGCGTGCGCGCGTCGCTCAAAAAAATGGCGTTCGATCTCAAAGCGCTTTACGCCGAGCGGCGCGAACAAAAAGGCTACGTTTTTCCCGACTATTTTGAAGAAATGGACGAGTTCGAGACGGCGTTTCCGTACGAGGATACGCCCGACCAACGCGTTTCGGTGAGCGAAATTCTTGCCGACATGCGCTCTCCTAAGGTCATGGACCGCCTGCTTTGCGGCGACGTGGGGTTCGGAAAAACCGAAGTCGCTTTGCGCGCGGCGTATCTGTGCATTCTGGCGGGCAGACAGGCGGCGATCCTCTGCCCGAGCACGGTGTTGAGCGAACAGCATCTCACGACGGCGGTCGAGCGCATGGAGCCGTTCGGCGTGCGCGTGTGCGCGCTCAACCGCTTCCGCACCGAAAAAGAACAGCGTAAGATTTTGGAGGAGTTAGAGCGCGGCGAGGTCGACCTTATCGTCGGTACGCACCGCCTTCTCTCCAAAGACGTAAAATTTCGCGATCTGGGTTTGCTCATTCTCGACGAGGAACAGCGGTTCGGCGTCGAGCATAAGGAGAAAATCAAGAATTATAAGCGCGACGTCGATTGTCTTACCATGACGGCGACGCCCATTCCGCGCACGCTGCACCTGTCTCTTTCGGGGATACGCGATATTTCCACCATTCAAACGCCGCCGCATGCGCGCATGCCCGTGCAAACATACGTCGCCGAGGAGTCGGAAACGCTCATCCGCGACGCCTGCGTGCGCGAAATCGCGCGAAAAGGACAGATCTTTTTGCTTTACAACCGCGTGGAGAGCATCACGGGTTTTGCGAAACGCATTTCCGACATCGTGCCCGAAGCGCGCGTTACCTACGCGCACGGCAGAATGGACAAAGCGGCGCTCGAACGCAACGTATTTTCTTTTTACCGCGGCGAATACGACGTGCTCGTCACGACGACGATCATCGAAAACGGCATCGACCTGCCCAACGCCAACACGCTGATCGTGATCGATGCGGATAAGCTCGGCATTTCCCAGCTTTATCAGCTGCGCGGCAGAGTGGGGCGGGGCGCGCGGCTTGCACACGCCTATTTTACCTACAAAGCCGAACGGATCATGACCGAATCCGCGGCGGAACGGCTCAAAGCGATCATGCAGTTTACCGAGCTGGGCTCGGGGTTCAAGATCGCCATGCGCGATTTGGAGATCCGCGGCGCGGGCAACGTGTTGGGCGCCGAACAGCACGGGCATATGGATAAAGTGGGCTACGAGCTGTATTCCAAAATCCTCAAAGAGGAGCTTACGGGGGAGAAGCAGACGAGCGTCGAGCTGGATATCCGCGCCACGGCGTTTATCCCCGAAAGCTATATCGAATCCAACGCGGGACGCATGGACGGGTATAAGCAGATTGCGGAGATCCGCAGCGCCGCCGATTACAAGCGCGTGTGCGTCGCGCTCGAAGAGAATTACGGCGCGCCGCCGCCCGAAACGGTAAACCTGCTCGTCATCGCCATGCTCAAATGCTATGCGGCGAAGTTCGGCGTTTGCAAAATCAAGCTCGATAAAAAGGGCGGCGTGCTCGAATTTCCGTCGCTTGCGAAATTGCAGGACGATCGCTTGGCGGCGGCGATCGAGCGTTACCGCAAATACGTGACGCTCGATATGACGATCTCTCCCGCGCTGCGTTTTTATCCTTTGGCGGACAGCGCCAAAACTTTGGTGGAAATGACGAAATTTTTGAAATTTGCGTCAACTTTTGCGTGATTTTCACCTTGAAACTATTGCGCAAATGCTTCAAATGCGTTATAATAGACAAAGCATGATAATCGTGCGCGGTTTTTCGCGCCGAAAAAAGACAAGGAAAAGCATGAAGTATATGGGTAAGAGAGCAAAATCGGTTGCGGCGGTTGCGATTGCGATGTCGGCGTTGTTAGCGAGCGGAGCGTTTACGGGCTGCCAATTCGTGACGACGGATACGAACAAAGACTTTTCGCAGGTCGTTGCCGAAATCGACATTACGAAGAGCAAGGATTTCGCGCAGGGCGGGCAGTATGCGGAATACGGCAAAGTGATCGGCAAGACCGAAGTCCTCAAAAGAGATTTGGCGGCGTCGTTCCTCAGCAATTACAGCAATCTGCAAAATCAAGGCTACGGCGATTACGCAAGCATGTTCAAAACCATTTGCGAGAATTTGGTCGCGCGGCAGATCCGCATTCAATACGCAATGGCTTATCTGTTGGAAAACGGCGACGCGGAAGGCAACGGTTACACCGTGGAAGGCTATCAAGCCGCGGCGGCGGACAAGCAGGATCCTCTTGCGGGCGTCAAATATTTCTTAACGGAAGTCGAACGCGAACAGGGCTTATACGTCACGCGCGTGCGTTTCAACAACACGCTCGACAGTAACGAAAAGCGTACGCTCGGCGATTCAAGCTCCAACAGTTCTTCTTCGGGTGCGGCGCGCACGCTGCCCACAGGGGTGGATGCGTCGAACAGCGAATATTACGACGGCAGTTACCGGGTTTATATCGGGTTCAACTCCGCATCGAATTGCGGAACGTATAAAACGCTCGAAGGCTCGTCGGTCACGTCGCGCAAAAACGCGTTTAACAGCTTCCTTTCGAGCTTGCGCGAAAACGATCTTCTGAACAAGGGCGAAAATCCCATTATCAAAGACGAAAGCGGACGCATGCTGTTCAACGAAGATATTTCCTATTTCCAAATGGAACTTCGTTCGCAGTACGAATCGATCCTGCTCACCAAGCTCACCAAGCTGTTCGAGAAAAAAGCGGAAGAGCAGATCACGCAGGCGGAGATCAGTTCGGATTTTGAAAACGAATATAAAAATCAGAGCGAGGACTATAAAGCCGATCCTTCTTCGTTTGAAAGCGCGCTCGACAGCTTTAAGGACGACGCGTATCTCTTTACCGCGCCCGAAGAGGGTTACGGTTACGTGATCAACATTCTGCTGCCGTTTTCCGCGTCGCAGAGCGCCGCGCTCAAAGACGCGCCGCAGGATCAGGGCGATCCGAAGGGAAACAAGTTCATGCAGCGCGCGAACTTGCTGAAAAACGTCGTGGCGACCGATCAGCGCGAAAGCTGGATCACGGGCGACACCGATCATTCCTTCGACGCATCGGCGCAGGGTTCGACCGTTAAAGATTATTATACGGGCGGAAAAGCCGAGCGCAAGCAACTCTTCTTCGAGGACGGGTTGATCGTCGATTATACGAACGACTATTTCAACGTAGCGAACGACACGCGCTTGAAAAATTATACCGACGAATATACGCCGATCGGCAAGTATTACGGAAGATATACCTTTAACGGTTCGGTGGAGTATTCCAAACAGGATAAAACGTACCGCATCGTTAAAAACGACGTTTCGATCGATCAGTTCATCGGTGAAATGGAAGGGTATCTTAATTCCTCGTTCAAAACGGTGTTCGGGCGCGACAGCGTTGCAACGGGCAGCGTGGTCTATCAGGATTATTATACGCGCGGTTACAGCTCGTACTATAAAACCAACGAAGACCAGAGCGTCGATTACAATACCGTGGATTACGGCAAATTCGTGTATTATCAGGGCAAGGTCAACTTTGCGGACGCGTTCGACGCCAACAAAATGTTCGTTGCGGGCAGCGAAGAAAATCTTGCGTTCTCGGTTATCAACGAGCTTTCGTTTGCATATAATACCGATACGGCGGGTCTGAATCCCTATCTCGGCTATTCGGTCGTAACGGGCAAGACCAATTATATGACCGAATTCGAGTATGCGGCGCAGGAAGTTTGCAAAGAGGGCGCGGGCAGTTATATCGTCGCTCCCACCGATTACGGTTGGCACATTATTTACTGCACGTTCTCCTTCCTCGAAAACGCCGACGGGGAGATCAAGCCTTTTGCGTTCGATTACACGCAGCGTTATACGAAGGGGACGACCTCCAACTTGTATTTTGAAGCGATGAAGTCGAAATACGTAAGCGATTTTTCGTCGATCATGTCGAAGGCGGTAGACGTCGCTTACAACAACGAGGATTGCGTTACGATCTACGAGAAACGTTACGAGAATTTCTCGAACATGGGCGCATAAAAAAGGAATAGAATGGATTATTGGACGGCAATTTGGCAATCGTTCGTACTTGGCGCGGTGCAGGGACTCACGGAGTTCCTGCCCGTTTCGTCAAGCGGACATTTAACGCTCCTGCAAAAGATACTCGGTTACGATATCGGCGGGGGAAGCATGATGTTCGTCAACGTAATGCTGCACCTCGGCACGCTGCTCGCCGTGATTTTCGTATTCCGTAAAGACATTCTCGCGCTTTTCAAAAAGCCGTTCAAAACGCTTTTGATGCTGATCGTCGCCACGATTCCCGCAGGCGTGATCGGGCTGCTTTTTAACGATAAGATCGACGCGCTGTTTCAAGGCGAGAACGCGCTGTTCGTGCTGGCGATCTTCTTTTCCGTGACGGCGGCGCTGCTGCTTATCTGCGAATTGGTCGCGCTGCGCACGAAGAATCCGCGCGAGCTCGGTTGGAAAAACGCCGTACCCATGGGACTCATGCAGGCGGTCGCGCTCTTCCCCGGCATTTCGCGCAGCGGTTCGACGATTGTCGCGGGCACGCTGACGCGCGCGAAGCCCAACGACGTGGCGAAATTTTCCTTTTTGATGAGTATTCCCGTCATTTTGGGCAGCGCGCTCGTGGAGATCAAAGGCGTCGTGTTCGATCACCCCGAAACGATCACCGCGATGGGCTGGGCGGGCGCCGTCGGGATCCTCGTCGGAATCGTCAGCTCGGCAGTGTTCGGGCTTCTTGCCATCAAGCTCATGCTCAAAGTTATCGGCAAGGCGAATTACAAATGGTTTGCGGTGTATCTCGTGCTGTTGTCGCTCACCTGCGTGTGGTTGCAGGCGGCGCAGATTTTACCCGCATAAATCGCAGAGTTCTCCGCATACTGTCGGTATCGGAGGTAAAATATGAGATTGAATTGCGGAGATACCTGCCCCAAGACGGGTGCGTATAAGGTGATCGACGAGCACGGCAACGTTCTGAGCACGATTTACGTCGGCGAGGGCGAAACCATGCCCCCCACGCAGTATTCCGACTGCCATTACGAATCGCAATCGTAAAAAGCGGAAAATCACAACCGATAAAGAGGGCGGAGCGCAAATTTTGCGCTCCGCCTTTCTAAACGGCGAAAATCGTACATATGATATTTCGTGGCTAAGTATCGCAGCAGATCGTCAATCATAAAGCGTCGCATCGTGATCGCGCTGTTTTGCGCGGGGATTATCGCGCTCGCCGTGTTCGTGCAGAAAAACGTGACGGGCGTTCTTAAATCGATCGCCGAGGCGAGCATGCGTTCGATTACGACGGTCGCCGTCAACGACGCCGTTTATTACACGCTTTCCGATCAGATACGTTACGAGGATCTCGTCAACGTCGAACGCGACGGCGCGGGCGCGATCGTAGCGATCACGTCCAATTCCTTTCAGATCAACCGCATAGCGCGCGATACGGCGTATATGTCGCAGCAAAATCTATCGAAGATGAGCGAAGGCGGCGTGGAAGTGCCGCTCGGCGCGTTTACGGGCGTCGAGGCGTGGGCAGGTTTCGGACCGAAGATCGGCGTCAAGATCATTCCCATTTCCAACGTCGCCTGCCGTTTCGTTTCGGAATTTGTGGAAGCGGGCATCAACCAAACGAAGCATTCCATTTATCTCGAAATCGTCGCTGATATTTCGATCGTCATGCCGTCGGGCACGAGCAATTTTTCTTCGCTCACCGAGGTGCTCGTGTGCGAAAGCGTGCTGCTCGGCAAGGTGCCCGATACCTATTTGCAGGCGGATATTTTCGGCAACGGTTACCCGCTTGCGCCTGCTTCGTGAAGAAGGGATTTGATAAGATCGACGATTTCGGGCGTGCCGCTGCGCACGCCGCAATGAACGAGCGCGGCTTTTATCGCCGCGTTTTTGTGTGCAAGCGCGAGCGTATCCACAACGTTCGCGCAATCGTTTTCGCGCAAAATCGTGCACAGTCCCGATTTTTCAAAGTACAGAGCGTTGTCGAGCTGGTCGCCGCGCGAACTCTTTTCAAGCGGCACGAACACGGCGTTCTTTTTCAGGCACAGCACTTCAAACACGGTGTTGCTGCCCGCGCGGCACAGCACCAGATCGGCGCA
>CAJUGP010000032.1:9712-24744 GCA_910586365.1 uncultured Christensenella sp.
AGGCATACGCGCTGCCCATGTCGTTTTCGTATTCGCGCTGCACGTAGCCCACGGGCGGGTGTTCCACCGCGTTTCCCTTGCCGCACAAATGCAGAATGTCGAATTGCGATAAGATCGCGGGCAGATTGTCGCGCACGGCGCGGTTGATCGCCGCGCTGCCGCTTCCGCCGCCCAAGACGAGCAGAACGGGTTTTTGCGATACGAAACCGTATTTCCGCCGCGCCCGCGATTGCTCGGAACAGAGAATTTCTTTGCGGATGGGCGAGCCGACGTGTTTTCCGTTTTTGAACGCCGCCGCCGTTTCGGGAAACGAGGTCAAAACAAAGCGGCATTTTTTCGCGATCAGCTTGGTGCAAAGTCCTGCCGTGAGGTCGCTTTCATGCGTCAGCACGGGGATTTTCAGTTTGTGCGCCGCCCAAACGGCGGGGTAGCTTGCAAAACCGCCCTTGGAAAACACCAAATCGGGGCGTTCCTTTTTCAGAATTTCGATGGCGTTTTTCTTTGCTTTGCGCAAACGGAAGGGGATTTTCAAATTTTCCGCCGTGAAAGAGCGCACGAGCTTGGGGCAGTCCACGCGGAAAAAAGGGAATCCCGCTCTGCCCACAAGTTCGCGTTCGATTCCGCCCGTACCCATATAGATCACGCGGTAACCGTAACGCAGTTCGTTCATGATCGCAAGATTGGGGACGACGTGCCCCGCGCTGCCGCCGCCCGTAAAGAGAATGGTTTTCATATTTTACAGTATATTCCGATTGGGGCAAGATTATTGACGGAAATAAAAAAGGGAGGCTTTGCCTCCCCGTATTTCGTTTTTTTATAAAATTTCGCCGAGCAGATCGAACATATCGTATAAACCCGCAGGTTTGTCTTTGAGCCAAGCGATCGCGCGGAGCGCGCCGTTCGCAAACACGCTGCGGCTGCGCGCCGAGTGCGAAAGGGTGACGATTTCGTCCTCGCCCGCAAACATGACTTCGTGCTCGCCCACGATCGTACCGCCGCGCACGGCGTGAATGCCGATTTCCGAAGCGTTCCGTTCGCCCACAAGCCCCTGTCTGCCGTATACGAACGAGCTTTGCGCCTTTCTACCTTCCTTCACGCTCTCCGCGAGCATGAGCGCCGTTCCCGAAGGAGCGTCTTTTTTACGGTTATGGTGCCGCTCGATGATCTCCGTATCGAAGGTATCGCCGAGTACCGCCGCCGCCTTTTTTGCAAGCAGTTGCAAAAGATTGACGCCGATCGAAAGATTGCCCGTTTTGAAGATCGCAACCGAGCGGGCGTATTGCGCGATCGTTTTCATATCCTCGTCCGAATAACCCGTTGCGGCGAGCAGGACGGGCAGGCTGTGCGCTTTGCAGAACGCAAGCGTCGAAGGCAGACTTTTCGCCGAAGAAAAGTCGATCACGCCGTCGATTTGCTCCGTAACTTGGTCTAACGAAGCATAAAGGGGAAAGGTCAGGTCGGCGGAAACAGGGTCGACGCCGCAAACAATCTGCACGCCGCAATCCGCGCTCCGCGCCGCAACGGCTTTTCCCATGCGTCCGCATGCGCCGATCAAAAGAATTTTCATGCTTTCACCTGCAATCCGCACGCGATCATGGCAGTTTTTAAGGCTTCAAGGTGGGTCGGTTCGAGGGGTGTGAGCGGCGCGCGCGGTTCGCCTGCGGCAAAGCCTAAAAGATTCATGCCCGCCTTTGCGGGAATGGGGTTCACTTCGAGAAAGCACGCTTTGGTCAGCGGAATGAGTTCGTCGTTCAGCGCTCTCGCTTTTTGGAAATCGCCTTGTTCGATCGCGGTGCAAAGCGCTTTTACTTTGGCGGGGCAGAGGTTGGATACGACGGAGATCACCGCCGTGCCGCCCGAAGCCAAGACGGGCAAATTGAGCATGTCTTCGCCCGAATACAGATCGCACGCTCCGCGGATCAGGCGCGCCGTTTCGAGCACTTGCGCCATGTTGCCGCTCGCTTCTTTGATGCCTGCCACGTTGGGAATACGGGCGATCTTCGCCATCGTTTCGGGAAGCAGGTTGACGCCCGTCCGCCCCGGTACGTTGTAGCAGATTACGGGGATCGAAACCGCTTCGCAGATCGCTTTATAATACAGATATAACCCTTCCTGCGTGCACTTGTTGTAATAGGGGGTTACGGCGAGAATGCCGTCCGCGCCGATTTTTTCGGCTGTTTTGCTGTTTTCCACGGCGCTTGCCGTATTGTTCGCGCCCGTGCCGATAATGACTTTTACGCGTTTATCGGCTTTTTTTACGGCGTATTCCATGAGCGCGCGCTTTTCCTCTTGGCTCATCGTGGCGGGTTCGCCCGTCGTGCCGAGAACGACGAGCGCGTCCGCGCCGCCTTCTATCTGGTATTCCGTCATCTTGCCGAACGCGTCGAAGTCTACGCCATCGCGGCAGAAAGGCGTGATCATCGCCGTCGCCAAACCCTTCAAAAATCCCGTCATATGATTTCCTCTCTCATCTTATATAGTATTCGATTGCTTTTCGGAACGTTCAGTCGAAATAACCCTTCGCTGCAAGCAGTTCGGCAAGCAGCACTGCGCCGCCCGCCGCGCCGCGCAGCGTATTGTGCGAAAGCCCGATGAATTTATAGTCGAAAAGACTGTCTTCGCGCAGCCGTCCCGCCGTGACCGCCATGCCGTTTCCGTTCATGCGGTCGAGCTTTGCCTGCGGGCGGTTGTCCTCTTCGGAATACTCGATAAACTGCGCGGGGGCGGAAGGGAGCGCAAGTCTTTGCGGTTCGCCCGCAAAATTCTTCCAAGCGGAAAGAATTTCGTCCTTCGTCGGTTTTTTCTCGAACGAAACGAACACCGCCGCGGTGTGACCGTCGCTCACGGGCACGCGTAAGCACTGCGCCGTTACGACGGGCGACTGCGCGGGTACGATTTGTCCGTTTTGCACGCTGCCCCAAATTTTGAGCGGTTCTTTTTCGCTTTTTTCCTCTTCGCCGCCGATATAGGGAATAATATTGTCTAAAATTTCGGGCATGGTTTCAAACGTTTTGCCCGCGCCCGAGATCGCTTGATAGGTGCATACCGCCGCCGCCTTGATGCCGAACTTTTGCAAGGGGTGCAAAAGGGGGACGTACGATTGCAGCGAGCAGTTGCTTTTCACGGCGATAAATCCGCGCTGCGTGCCCAGCCGTTTGCGCTGCGAGGGAATGACGTCGAGGTGCGAAGCATTGATTTCGGGGATCACCATGGGAACGTCGGGCGTGAAACGGTGCGCCGAATTGTTGGAAACGACGGGGATCTCTAATTTCGCATACCGCTCTTCGAGCGCTTTTACCTCGTCTTTTTTCATGTTGACGGCGCAGAAAACGAAATCGACTTTGCCGACGAGCGTTTGCGCGTCCGCCTCGGCGTCGAGCACGGGCATGGAAGCAAAGCGCGGGGGGATCGGGGAGCGCATCGCCCATTTTCCGCCCACGGCGTCTTGATACGCTTTGCCCGCCGAACGCGCGCTTGCGAGCAGCGCGTTCACGCGAAAAAGGGGGTGGTTTTCGAGCAACGTTAAAAAACGCTGCCCGACCATGCCCGTGGCGCCGATCACGCCGACGCTGTAAGTTTGTTTTTTCATAATTACACCTCGCAGGGATTCATTTTCGACGATAGAAAAAACGGGCGCGCGTGCGCCCGCATATTCCGTAACAGGAAGGTTGCCCGAAGCGCATCACCGAAGTGACAGTAATAAAGGTATTGACCCTTATTCCCAGCGTGCGGCGCAGCGGTTTCCGTACGCTTCGGCGGCGATACCCTTTTTCCGATTCTCGTAAAAATCCCGTGCGATTTTTCAAACCGGATACTCTTGTCCGTCCGCTCCTCTTTCCAGCAAAATTATTTTACCATACGCTCACGGAAAAATCAAGGAATTTACCGTAATTTTAATTGAAATATTTTCCGATTTGTAGTACAATAGCCATAAGGGAATTTTTATATTCCGTAAACGGAGTGCATTTATATGGCAGACAGAGAAAAAAAAGGACTGATCGCCCGTTGGCTGGAAGGGAAGGAGCGCGACGAAGAGTATGCGCGCAGCACGCTCCCCACGAGCCGTTGGGCGTTGTTTTGGGATATTCTGAAAGGACGGTTCGGAAAGCTTTTCCTCGTCAACCTTCTTATGCTTTTGACGATCCTGCCCATGTTTGCGATCGTCGTCATGCGTACGCTTTTTATCTATTCGCAAGGCATGTCGGGACCGTTCGGTTCGGGCTTGGGCGTGGGGTATCCCATCGTGCCCGACGTAACGGGCGTCGCGCAGGCGTCGATCCTTCGCGTCGATCTCTTATGGTTCGCGCTCCTGATCCCCGCTTCGCTGGTCGCGGCGGTGGGGCTTTCGGGCGGTATGTACATTATCCGCAACCTCATTTGGACGGAAGGCGTGTTCGTCGCAAACGACTTCGTGCGCGGCATTAAACGCAATTATTTCAACGTGCTCGAAGCGCTGCTTATTTTTACCGTGGTGCTGTTTTTGGCGCGCGTAACGGGCGATCTTGCCGATTATCTCGTTGCGATCGGCGCGCCCGGTTCGGGGTGGCTGGTTGCTTCCAAAGTGGTGGGGTATATCCTCGTCGCATTCATGATCCCCGTCTGCATGTGGATGCTGTCGCTCGGCGTCAACTATAAGCAAGGTCCTTGGTCGCTCTTCCGCAATGCCGTGATCATGACGATCGGCACGTTTCCGCAGACGATCCTGTTTGCGGCGGTCGCGCTTTGGCCCTTCTTTTTGCTGCTGTTTACGGGCACGAACATCATGTTCCTGTTCATCATCGCCATATTCGTGATGATCATTCTCGGTTGCTCGTATACCTTCCTCGTATGGTTCGATTACAGCCAGTGGGCGTTCGATAAATTCGTCAATCCCAATATGGGTTACGCAGTCGGCAGGGGGCTTTACAACAAGGACAAGCCCAAATCCGATACGGCAGGCTCCGCCGCCTCCCCCGTGGACAGCGAGGCGATGCGCGAATATCGCCGCATGATCGTAGCGCAGGGCAGGAGCAAACTCGTCTGCCGTCCCATTAAGCCCATCGACGACGGCGAAGAAATGTATCAGCTTCCCGATTCGTTCTCGCGCGACGACTTGCGCAGATTGCGCGAGAGCAAACAGACGATCGAGGACAACGTCAAGGCTTACGAAGAAGAGCATAAAAACGACGAGCGGTACGTAGAGTACAACAAGCAGTTCGACGAGCGCGAACGCGCCATTCAGGAAGAAGAGGCGGGCGAAAAGAAGAAAAAGAAAAAGCAGGTAAAACCGCCCAAAATGCTCAACAAAAACAAGTGAGAAAGGCATGAACGAGGCTTACGAGTATCTCGCCGACTGGTTTGAAATACTGAACGACGACTGCGACTATCCCAAGTGGTCGCAGTATTTTATTGAAAAGCTCGGCGCGCTCGGCGCGGGCAAACGGGGCTTGGAGCTTGGCTGCGGCAGCGGCGCGTTTTCGCGCGCGCTCGCGCGGGCGGGGTATTGCATGACGGGCGCCGATCTTTCCGCGCCCATGCTCACGAAGGCGGCGGCGTTGGCGCGCGAACAGGGGCTTGCGATTGAATACCGCCTGCAAGACGCCGTTACGTTAAAATCGGGCGAAAAGTTCGATTTTATTCTTTCGCCCAACGATTGTTATAATTACGTTCCCCCGCACAAACTGCAAACGGCGTTCGCGCACGCGGCGAACTGTTTGAAAAAAGGGGGCTTGTTTTGGTTCGATATCAGCTCGGAGCACAAACTTCGCGCAAAAGTTGCCAATAATATGTTTGCGGACGATCGGGAGGAAGTCACCTATCTTTCCTTTAACACGCTGCAAGACGACCGCGTGAAAATGGACGTAACGTTGTTTATACGGGAGCAGGACGGCAGATACGCGCGCCGCGACGAAACGCACACGCAATATATTCACACCGAAGAGAAGGTGACGCAGCTGCTTTGCGAGCGGTTCGAGGTGCTTGCCGCAGAAGGGCATCTCGGCGAGGACAAACGGGGGAGCGACAGGCTGAATTTTATATGCAGAAGGAAATGAGCGCGCTCTATCGGGCGGCAATTTGGAATAATACCGCGTCGCTTGCCGTCGTCGACGGTGCGTCGCTTATCCGCAGCATCGCCGCGCGGCATGCGCTTTCCGACTGCGCCGCCGAAGCGCTCGGGCGCGTCGTGACGTGCGCCGCCTATCTGTGCGGCTGGATCGAAGAGGACGAGCAGTACAGTCTGATCATAAACGGGAACGGACTGTTGGGGAAGATCCACGCGTTCGGGAACGGCGCGCTGAAACTGTGCGGTTCGATCGAACGCGACGTCGCGCAGGGAATGCAAGCGGACATAACGGAGTGCGTGGGCGCGCAGGGGTATTTAAGCGTCGTGCGCAGCGGCGGAAAAGGGCTGCCCTTCACGGGCACGTGCGCCCTTGCGGAAGGCGACGTTACGAAAGATATTGCCGCTTATTTTGCGGAAAGCGAACAGCGCCCCACGGCGGTATGCCTGTATCAGGGCGGCGGAGTGTTCGTGCAGCCCCTCACGGGCGCGGACGAAAGCGTGTTGCTTCGTGCGCAGGAAGCGGTCAAACGCTGCCGTCGGGGCATGACGGCGCGCGAGATTTTAACGATGTTCGGCGCGGAAGGCGCGGAAGAGCGGGAAATTTCGTTCGGCTGCACGTGTTCGCGCGAAAAGGCGGAACGGGCGGTGCTGTCGGCGGGAGAAGAAGTCGCCCGCGCAGTCGTAGAAAGCGAAGGGGCGTTGCGCGTGCATTGCCACGAGTGCAACAGCGATTATTGTTTCGGCGAAAAGGATATAAACGCGCTGTTTGAAAAATAATACGGAAAGGAAACCATGACGAAAAAGGACGATAAAATCCGACAACTGAATTTCGACGACGAGTTCTTGCTCGACGCCGCCGAACGCCGTTTGCAGAACGGCGATTATTTGGGCGCGCTCACGATGCTCAATAAGCGCAACGGCATGTACGAGCCGAGCGCCGACGCCGCCGCGATCGCCGCCGACGTATATGAAGCGATGGAGCTTTGGCAGCGCGCCGCCGACAGTTGGTTCGTTTTTCTCGATACCTGCAACGAAGCGGATTTTTCGGAAGGGTACGAGGGGCTTGCCGTCTGTTTCATGAATATGGGCGAGGATTTGCAGTCCACGCTCTATTTTCACCGCGTCTACGGCGACGAAGTGGAAAAGATGCTCAAAGAGAAAAAGAAACCCAAGCTCCGTCTTGTACATTCGGACGACGGGAAAGCGGACGAAAACGCCGTGTTGGAGCGCGGGATCGCGCTTTTGCAGATGGGCGAACTCGATCAGGCAAGAGAGCTTTTGGGGCAGGTCGCGCCCGAAAACGAGGAGTTTGCGTCCGCCACGGGTCTGATCGCCATGTGCACGCTCATGCTCGGCAACGAGGAAGAAGCGGAAAAGATCTGCGAAACGCTGCTGCAAACGCACCCCGATAATATTTTGGCGCTGACGACGTACTGCGCCGTTTTGCAGAGCCGCGGCGACAAAGAGGGCGCGAAAAACGCCGCCCTGCGCCTGAACCGCAATCCGAGCAAGAAAATCGAGGATCTCTTTCGCATTGCCACCGCTCTGTGCGAAACGGGGTTGGACGAAGAGGCGTTTTGGAAGCTCTCCGAACTGCTCAAAAAAATCCCTTACGACGAAACGGCGCTCTATTTTTACGCCGTCGCCGCCTACCGTACCGACCGCATGCAAGAGGCGATCGAGGCATTGGAGCGGCTCACGACCGTTTATCCGCGCAAAGCGATCGCCAAATACAATCTCGAACGCATGCGCCGCCTTGCCGACGGCGGCAAGAAATTCAAACTCAATTATTTTTACCGCATGCCCAAGGAGAAATACCGCGAAGTCGCCGACTTTCTGCTCGCCGCAAGCAAAGCGGAGGGCAGCGAGGCGGAGTTTATCGCGTCGCTTCCCGAGCTGAATGAATTTTTTGCGATCGCCATGGACGAAATGGAAGGGCGGGACGAAAAAATCCAGCTGCTTGCCGTGAAAGTCGCGTTAAAAACCCGTTCGGACGGCTTTTTGCGCGAAGTGCTGCTCGATCCCGCCGCAAACGAGATCGTCAAGCTCTCCATTCTGCACGGGCTGACCGAACGCAACGAGGACGATTCGTTCGGGACGGTGTTCCTCAACATTTACCGCGAATTCTTTACGCACAGGTTGGAGCTGCGCGGGCGGCGGAAAAAGGAATTCATGAGCGCGTTTGCCGACGTCTATTCCAAATTCGCCTTTATGAACGACGGAAACGAAGAGCGCATCATCGTGGCGGCGGAAGACGTGTTCGATACGCTCAACGCCGCAGGCGCGTACGAATTGCTTTCGGAGCGCGAGGGCATCGCCGCCGCCGTCTACCGCGAGGCGCGCCTGCCCCACGCCGAGCATAAGTTAGAACGCCTGTGTAAACTGTTCGGCGCGAACAAAAGCGTCGTGGAGCAGATTTTGGATTTTATGATGTAAGCGGGAGGAAACATGAAAAAGCTGATCGACTTCGACGGATTGTTCGACGAACGGCTGGCGCAGTACATGCGCGAACATGCCGGAAAGTATACCGAAAAGCAGTGGGAAACAATCATTCCCCGTCTTTACAAAAAATTCGGCGAAACGGTGATCGCCCGTTTGGGCACCACGCCGCAAGGGTATTACGCCGCGATGAACGACGAAGAGTTAGTGGAAACGCTGATCCGCCATACGAAAGAGGACGTGCCCGTTTCGGACTTTTTGTGCAGAGAGATCGAGGAACGCCGCCCCGACGGGTTGGCTTCGCTCATTCTGTGCGAAAATCAGCAGCTCGCACTCTTCGCCGTCAATTTGGCGGGCGAGGACGAACGCGCTTACGGCGCTTATTTTACGGTAATCGAAACGAGCGGGGACGAAGAACTCAAAGACGCCGTGTGCGATCGTTTGAAGGGGGCGGCGGATGCCGTAAAGCAACGGGCGATCGCGTTCTACGAAAAGGGGATCGATCGGGAGCGCATGCTCGAAATATTATCGCGCGTGCGCGCGCGCGACGAGAAAATCTTTGCGATCCTTCTGCGCGAGTTCAAAGAAAGCGGTGAAAATCTGCCCATGCGAGCGAGCTATCTTGCCTCGTACGGCGACGAACGCGCTTTGCCCGTTCTCATCGAAACGATCGACCGCGACGATATCAACTTCCTCGAATTTCAGGAACTCAAATACGCGATCGAGGCGTTGGGGGGCGAATATACACGCCCGCGCGATTTTTCGGAAGACGCGTATTATCAGGAAATTCAGCGGCAGAGCGCTTTGCCGCCGCCCGAGGAGAAAAAATAACAGATTGTCCTGTTTTGTTTGTAACGATATGCCTCAAAAATTGTGAACATTTTATCATAATTAACCGTCTTGCGCCATAACATATTTCACAAGGAATATCGGCGGAGGCGGTTTTTTATTATGAAAAATTTCAGCGTTTACGAGGACATAGCAAGTCGGACGGGCGGCGATATCTATATCGGCGTTGTGGGACCCGTCCGAACGGGAAAATCCACTTTTATCAAACGGTTCATGGAAGAACTGATCTTGCCCGACGTAACGGGCGCAAAGAAAAAACGGTATCAAGACGAATTGCCGCAATCGGCGGCGGGCAAAACGGTCATGACGACCGAACCGAAATTCGTACCCGAAGAGGGCGCGGAGATTCGCGTAAAAGAGGCGGTCGCGCGCGTTCGGCTGATTGACTGCGTCGGCTTCCCCGTCGAGGGTGCGGCGGGATTTGAAGAGGACGGCGCGCCGCGTCTTGTAAAGACGCCGTGGAGCGAGCAAGCCGTTCCCTTTCAAAAGGCGGCGGAAGAGGGAACGCAGCGCGTGATCCGCGAGCATGCGACGATCGGCATTTTAATGACGACCGACGGCTCGGTAACGGGTCTTTCGCGCGCGGCGTACGAAGAGGCGGAAGAAAAGGCGTACCGCGAATGCAAGGCGATCGGCAAACCGTTCGTCATCGTGCTCAACTGCGCCGAACCGAAATCGGCGAAAGAGCTTGCCGCGCGTCTCGAAGAAAAGTATGACGTGCCCGTGCTTGCGCTCAACGTGGAAAAGGCGGCGGGCGAGGAACTGACGGGCGTTTTGGAGCGCATACTCTACGAGTTCCCCGTAACCGATATCGACGTGTGTATCCCCGAATGGATGCGCGTACTCGATGCCGACAATCCCCTGATTGCCGAATTGTTGGGCGGCATTCGCGCCGTCGCGCCCAAAATCTGCAAGATGAGCGACGCTTCGCTGCTCGATACGCTGTTTGCATCGAGCGAGGATCTTATGCCGCCCGTTTCGCTTGAACTCAATGCGGCGACGGGCAACGTGGTCTGCCGCGTGGCGGCGAAGGAGGGCACGTTCTACAAGCTTCTTTCTTCGCAGTGCGGCGAGGAAATCAAAGACGATTTCGCGCTCATGAGTTATTGCAGCCAGCTTGCCAACGCCAAGAAAATGCACGCGCGTCTGTCGCAGGCGTTTGCCGACGCGCAGGAATACGGTTACGGCATCGTGCCGCCCGAAGCGGAAGAAATGAATTTGGCGCAGCCGAAGCTCGTCAAGAAAAACGGCAGAGTGGGGGTAAACCTGCATGCCGATGCGCCGAGCTATCACATTATCCGCGTGGACGTAAGCGGCGAAGTGCGTCCCGCGCTCGGCAACGAGGAGCAGAGCAAAGCGTTTGCGCAGGAAATATCCGAAAAGCGCGAGAGCGAACCCGATCTTGCTTGGAACACCAACATGTTCGGGCGTACGCTCAAAGACATGCTCGGAGAAGAGCTGTATCTTAAAAACCGTTCGGTCGGCGAAAACGTGCAGAAAAAAATGCGCCGCACGATGACGCGGATCGTAAACGAAGGCAAGGGCGGCGTGATCTGCATTTTGCTGTAAGAAAAAAAGAAAACCGCGGGCGGGAAACCGTCCGCGGTTTTTTGCGTAAAAAAAGTCAGAAAAATACATCGCCAAAGAAACATATTTGTGATATAATGAAAGCAGTTTTTTGTAAAAGAGGATAAAAACATGGAAGGAAAAGTATCGAATACGGCGCAAATCGCCTACGTACGGCGTTATACGCTCACCGAGGGGCGGGAAACGGGGCTGAAAATCATCGAAGTCGAGAACGGCAGACTGCGGTTTCTGCTCAACGAGAGCCGCGCGCTCGATATCGCGCAGCTTTGGCACGGCGGAAAAAACGTAAGTTTTATCTCGAAAATCGGTATGAATTCCGATGAGTCGTCCTTTTTGAACCGCTTCGAGGGCGGCATGCTCTACACCTGCGGTTTGGAAAGCGTGGGCGGCAGAGAGGGGTACGAGCTGCACGGCACGCTGCACTTGACGCCTGCGCGCGTTACAAAAGCGGAATGCACGCAGCAAGGGATTACGATCGAGGCGGAAATGCTCTGCGCGCAGCTGTTCGGCAAAGAGCTGGTGCTCAAACGCCGTATCTTTACCGCGCTCGGCAGCGATACGCTGGAAATAACCGATACGCTTGAAAACAGAGCGTACCGCGACGAGCAGTACTGCCTGTTATATCACGTGAATTTGGGTTATCCCATGCTCGACGAGGGCGCGGAGATCGTCGCGGAAGAAAAAAAGGTCTTTCCCCGTACCGAATGGGCGCAAGCGCATCTTGGCGAGCTCAAACGCATTAGCGCGCCCGTTCCAAATCAATTTGAAATGTGCTATTTCGTCGAAATGAACAAACCGCGCGCATCGCTCGTCAATAAAAAGCTCGGCAAAGCGTTTACGCTCGATTGGTCGCAGGATACGCTGCCGCAGTTCATTTTGTGGAAGAGCATGGCGCACGGCGATTACGCGCTCGGCTTTGAGCCTGCAACGACCAAGCTCGACGGGGATTTTGCTTACTCTTGCGTAAAAGCGCAATCGAGCGTTTCGTTCTCGCTGAAACTGAGCGTGAACGATCTTTAATCGGGTTCTACCTTTTTCGCCTCGTATTTGGAGGGCGGCGTGCCCACGTAACGTTTGAATTCGAGCGAAAAATAATAGGGCGAATTATATCCGCAGGCGTAGGCGATCGCGGCGATGGTGAAGGAATGACTGTCGAGCATCTTCTGCGCCTTTTCCATGCGCAGTTGCATGATGTATTTCATGGGCGGAATGTTCATGATTTTTTTGAAGAGGCGCGTCAGGTAACTGGGCGACCAGAAAAAACGGTCGCAGATTTTCTGCACGGTGAAATCGGGTTCGGAGTAATGCTCCTGTATGAATTGGATCACGGGCGTGATCTTGCTTTCCTCGGTTATCGGCGCGGATTGCTCGGCGTGCGTTTGCAGCGCGACGAAATAAAAAATTTTCATGAGCGTCGCGGCGCAGAACAGTCCGTAACAGTCCTGCCGTTTTGCGCGGTAAATGCCTTCGATCATGTCGGCGAACAATTCGTAAATCGCCTGCGCGTTCTGCGGCACGAACACGGGGCTTTCGGCGTCAAGCCCCACGCCCGATAAAAGACTGTTCGCCTGCGGACCTGAGAACTCGATCCAAATATACGACCACGGGTCGTCTTTGTCGGGCGCATAAGAAACTTCCTCCATCGGCAGCAGCATGAGGGAGTTTTTTTCTATTTTATACGTTTTTCCGCGCAAACTCAGCGTGCCGCAGCCGTCGATCACGAATTGCAGAATAAAGCAATTCTTTCGCAGTCCCGTCACGCCTTTGTTGCTTTTGCAGCGTTCATACCCGATCACGAGCGGGTTTAAGCTTAAATTGGGGTAGGTGTTCAGATATTCGTAAATGATATGGTTGTTCAAAAATCCGTATTCTTTCATGCGTTCCCGCCTTTTCCTTTTTTCCATTATAAGCCATTAAGCGCGAAAAGTAAAGGTTCTTGCGTCTGTTTCTCGCAATTTTCACATATTTGGTTCAAAAAACTATATTCTTATGACAATTTTATGTATTGTAAACAAGCTTCTTGTCTTGATAAAATAATCTTGAAAAGAACATTTTAAGAATAAAACGAGGAGCGCGGATATGGCAGAACACGAAAACGTCTGTACGGAAACGTTGCAAAACACGCAAGCAGAGCGGAGCAAACAGAGCGCGAAAAGACGCAAACCGCCCGCTTTTTTGAAAAATTGGAGCCTGTATCTTTTACTGCTGCCCACAACGGTTTATCTTCTTATCTTCTGTTATGTTCCCATTCTTGGATCGGTGATCGCGTTCAAGGATTACAATGCGTTCCTCGGCATATGGGATAGCCCTTGGGCGGCGAGCGGGGGATTTCAGCATTTCGTCAACTTCGTCACGATGCCCAACTTTTGGAATATTTTGGGAAACACGCTTGTGCTGAGCATCGCGTCGATCATCTTCAACACGATTCTGCCCGTGGTATTTGCATTGTTCGTCAATGAATTGCGGTGGAATTGGGCGAAGAAAACCGTGCAGGTGATCTCTTACGCGCCTTACTTTATCTCGACGGTCGTCGTGGTCGGCATGCTGTTCTCCTTTTCCTCGATCGAATCGGGTGTGTTCAACAAGATCATTACGCTGTGCGGCGGCGATCCCACGAACATTATGGAAAGCAAGGGCGCGTTTGCGGCGATATACGTCATAAGCGGACTTTGGCAGGGGTTGGGCTGGTGGTCGATCGTCTATTTCGGCGCGCTCTCCAACGTCGATAAGGAATTGCACGAAGCCGCCGTGCTCGACGGCGCGGGGCGGTTCCGCCGCATATGGCATATCAATCTGCCCACGATCCTGCCCATGGTCATCATCATGTTCATCATGAGTATCGGCAACATGCTCAACGTAGGGTTTGAAAAGGTGTATCTCATGCAGACGAACGGAAATCTAAGCGCAAGCGAAATCATATCGACGTACGTCTACCGCGTTTCGATGCTTGCGACCGTGCCGCAATATTCTTATGCGACGGCGATCGGTCTGTTCAATTCGTTTATTAACATTATCTTGCTTGTGATAGCCAACGTCATTTCCAAACGCGTCAGTCAAACGTCGCTTTGGTAAGGGGGGAAGAATATGGTTGAGAATAAAGGTTCGGACAAAGCGTTCAACTACGTCGTCCTCGTCATTATGCTTTTGATCACGTTCGGGATCTGTTTGCCTCTCTTATTCGTGGTTGCGAATTCCTTTTCTTCGGCAAACATGGTGAATAAAGGCGCGGTGTTTCTCTTCCCGCGGGAATTCACCTTCGAACACTATAAAAAAGTGCTCACGAACGCCAATATCTTAACGGGCTTCCGCAATACGCTGTTATACGTGGTTTTGGGAACGCTCATACAGCTGTTTTTGCAGTTTTCGGCGGCGTATCCGCTTTCGCGCAAGGACTTGAAGGGCAGAACGTTTTTCAGCGTTTATTTCTCGCTGACCATGTTCGTCAGCGCGGGTATGATTCCCTCGTACCTTGTCGTAAAAGGTCTTGGCATGCTCAACACCATTTGGGCGATGATCATTCCCGGCTGCGTCAGCGTATTCAATATCGTCGTGATCCGTACGTTCATGCAGTCGCTTCCGTGGGATATGCAGGAAGCGGCGATGTTAGACGGCTGCGGCAACGTGAAAATGTTCTTCGTCATCGTTTTGCCGCTCTGCCGCGCGATCATTGCCGTTATGGTGCTGTATTCCATCGTCGGTTATTGGAATGCTTACTTCAATTCGCTGCTCTACGTAACGGACGATAAGCTGTTTCCGCTCCAACGCGTGATTCAGCGTATCCTGATCGCCAACGACGCGTCCTCGTCGATGGGCGGCGATTTGGGGCTGGGCGAACAGGGCATGACGAGCGAGGTGCTCAAATACGTAACGATCGTGGTATCGAGTTTGCCGCTCATCGTGATTTATCCTTTCTTCAATAAATATTTTGAAACGGGATTGATGATCGGCGGGTTAAAAGGCTAAGGAAAAAAAGGAGGAATCAACATGAAAACATGGAAAAGAGCTTGCGCGGTGGTGCTCGGCGCGGCGACCGTTTTGTCGTCGCTGCTGCTTTCGGCGTGCGGGGGAAGATCGGAAGAGCACACGTCTGAACTCCAGTCACGAATTCGTATCT
>CAJUGP010000033.1 GCA_910586365.1 uncultured Christensenella sp.
ATGCCGCCGTCGAGAATCAAACGCACGCGGTGGTCGCAGGCGTTGTTTTCGAGCACGTAATCCACGCCGATCGCAGGGCTATGTTCTTCCAACGTGAGCGTGACGGCGGCGCGCACGGTGACCTGTTCGCCGCTCAACGCGTCGCGCTCGAAATCGTAACGCGCGGCACGCTCGTATTCAAAATGCAGCGTAACCGCCTTTCGGAACGCGCCGCAGCGCGTAACGCTTACCGCGGCAGGTTTTACGACCAGCGGCGCATACGGGGAAACGCGGTACACGTACGCGTCGCCCTTGTCGGAGCTGTCTTCCAAACGAACGGGATCGGTATAAACTTTGCCCGTGCGTTTATCGCGTATGCGGAGCGTGCCGCCGTCGATTTCAAAGCAATAATATTCGTTTTCCGCCCACTGCGACGCCGCACTTTCGCGTACATGCCCCTTTCGTTTGGGCACGACGGCATAAATCTGTGCCGTGTAAGGCGGTATGTTTTCGGCGTAAAACGCAATGCGCGTTTTCTCCGTATCGAGCACGCCGGGCAGATTGAGCGGACTGAACACGTCGCAAAGAGCGCGCTCGCGCGACAGAATTTCGTAAGACACGCTTGCGCCGCTGCGATCGGTCAGATCGAATTCGCCGATCTCTTCGGAGAGCAGAAAATTCAGCTCTGTTTCGACGACGCCGCTTTGCGCGCGCGCCGTGCCGTTGAACACCGTGACCGAGTAATTTTCGTCTTTGCGGTCGGGGTGCGCAAGGTGCGCCGCCGCGATCTTCATGCCGCGTTCGAGCAGATCTTCGCCCGTTTCGTGAACAAGCTCATAGCGGTCCGCCATATGGCGGTGCGTGGCGTCGTTCGAGCAGCCGCAAATACTGTCGTGCGGCATGTTTTTCAGCAGCTCCTTCCAAAGATAATGCAGCTCGTTTGCAGGATAGCCTTCAAACCCGCCCGCGAGCAGATACGAATAAAGCGGCTCGATCTTACCAAGCAGCAAATCCTGCGCCTTCACGTTGGCGCTTTTGAGGGATATGCGCGACGACCAACAGCCTTTGAGCGTATCGTAGTCGCACCCCTTATTCAGAGCACCCTTGTAAGTATACAGCGGCGTTCCGCGCACCGCGTCGCGTACCATTTGCGCGTAATCGTCGAGCGAGCACTGTTCGATATCGCGTCCGTCTCGGCGCAGTTTAATAAGAATCTCGCGCACGTCGGCTTGCGCCTCGAGGTGATCGACGCCGTTCATGAGCAGAATATACGGCGATACGTTAAGCCCCTCGAAGTTCTTTTCGTTGATATCGAGCAGCAGACGCGCGCATTCGAGTTCTTCGGGAATATGCTGCGCGTTATTGTACCAATGCCTGAGATGCACGGCAAGCACGCGCGTTCCGTCCGCCCCCTCCCACTCGAATTCGGCGGGCAGGCGGCGCTCTCTTCGTTCGCCGTTCACCGTTTCGTAAATTTTGAAACCGCGCCCGAACACGAAGGTTTGCAGTCCGAACTCGGAAAGGATCTGCGGCAGCTGCGAAACGTTGCCGAAATGATCGGGCGCATACCCCACCGTGCCGCATTTCCCGAAACGGTTTGCTATCTGCATTCCGATCATGAGATTGCGCACCGTCGCCTCGGCGTCGGTCAAATAAAAATCGTTTTGCAGATACCACGGTCCCACGCGCAGGTTGCCCGAAGCGATATACCGTTTCAGCAAGTCCTCGTTTTGCGGACGCAGAACAAGGTAATCTTCGAGGACGACCGTCTGCGCGTCGAGGTGAAATATGTAATCTTTGTCCTTCTCAAACAGCGCGAACAGCCTGTCGATCAGATCGACGAGCTTCAAGCGGAAGGAAGAAAAGGTCATATACCATTCCCGATCCCAATGCGTGTGAGAAATAACGATAAATTTTTTCATGATCCCTCTATGCCGACCTCTCCCGAGAGCTGCCCCGGGAGAGCGGCACGGTTGAATTTTTGGTGCAGTCTGTTATTTGCGCTGATTTTTCTTTTTGCCCGCCGCAACCGCCGCGAACGCGACCGCGCCGCCGAGCAAGGCGAGCATGACGGGCACGGAAGATACCGAACCGCTGCAACCGCTTACCGTTTTTTGCACCGTTTGCGTTACGGTCTTTTTGATCGTCTGCGTCACCGTTGCGGTGAAGTCTTTCGCGCCTTCGTCGAAATCCACTTCCAAATACGTATCGTTCGAGGGTTCGTACGCGTTGGGACCTTTGAAGCCCGTTCCGGGTTCGTCGCCGAATTTTTCCTGTTCCCAATCGGGAGCGGTAAGCAGTTTCTCGCCCGAGCCGATCGTGATGCGGTCGATCTTCATCGTAGACATCTGAATGCCGTTGACGTAGATACGGAAGCGCATGAGCGCGTCGTAATTGGGATCGCCGCCCGAAATATTGCCGTCCGCGCCTTTGAGCACGACCCAGTTCCAACCCTTTTGGAACTTATCCACGCCCCACTGCCGAAGCTCCCAATTGATTTCGTTCGTGTCGTACTGATCGCTGCTCGAAAGCTCGATCTGCGCGTTGATCCCGTTTTTGAAGGTTGTTCCGTCGTTCTCGAAATAGTACGCGGGATCTTCGATCCAAAGCCAGAAGGCAAGCACGAGCGTCGATTTGCGCAAATCGGTTTCACCCCCTTCAAACTGCGCGTTCAGCGCGTAGCCCGCGCCCGAAGTGTACACGCAGCCCGACTCGTAACGGTGATCCTGCCTATCGACCTTGTTGCCCGAGAAGAGCAAGCCGTTCGTTTCGTTGCAGCTAATGATCACGCGCTCCGCAATGGGATTTAACCCTTCTTCTACGTTGGAAACCGTTTTCACGACCTTCATTTCCGTTTCTTCCGTGGCGATGATCGCAAATTCCGAAATCGCAAAGTCGTTTTTGTTCGTATCGATGGGCGTCGCCTTGTCTTGATCGACGGAAAGATACGCGATCGCGCCGAAATCGAAGGCGGCGTTCGTTCCCGCCGAGAAGGGAAGAACAAGCTTGTTCCAACCCGTGATGCAGTCCGCAAAGACGGAGTGAAGCTCGAACGTCAGCTTGTTCGCGCCCTTGTATTCGCCCGAATACAGGTTGACGAACCAGTTGCCCGTAACCGCCTTGTAGGCGTTGAGCGTGTTTTCGTTTTCGATATACAGCCAGAAGGTGAGCGCGCCGTTGTTCTCGAATTTTACGGCATTGTAGCTCTTTGCGAGCGAAATGCGTTTTTCGTTCAGTCTGCCCCAGCCTTTGCCGATCGCCGAATATGCCGTAACGTTCTTTTTCTCGCGCACCAACTGCACTTTGGAAAGCTCTTCGACGGCGGTCACGCTCAAGCTGATTCCCGTGCCGTTTTCCACCGAGCGCGCCGTTTCGTCGGTCGAAAGGAGCGCAAACTGCGCGAACGCCACTTCGCATTCCCCTTCCGCGAACGCCGTATCCCAACCGATTTGCAGATATTTCACTGCCGACCAGTCGATCGCGCCTTTTTCGTCGGCGGTGTCTACGGGAAGATACACGGTGTTCCAGCCCGCCGAGCATTCGGCAAGCAGCGCCGAAATATCGAACGTATAAGCGTTTGCCGCGTTGAACGCGCTGCCCGATCCGAGCATAATACGATACCCGTTTTTCACCGCGCGGTGCGCTTCGAGCGTCGTTTCGTCGGCGAAATACAGCCCGAACGAAAGCACGCTCTTACCGTAAACGTTATGAGAAGTAAGGTCGTAAGCCTGATCGAACGTAATGAGCTGTTCCTTTCTGCCCCAATTTTTGCCGATCGCGCTGTATGCGGGCACGGGTTTGCCGTCTACCGTTAAAAGCGTTTCGTCTTTGGTCAGATCGGAAGCATTTCCCACGCCGAAGGTAACGTCGTCGGGTTTGACCATCTGCGTTTTTTGGTTGACGACGGTCGGCTGCGTTTCGTCGGTGAGGAAGTAACCGAAATCGGCGAACGCGACGTCGGCAACGCCCGCGCCTGCGCCGTCCAACGCGACGATACGGATATTCCCAACCGTGGCGTTCTCGGGACCGCCGCCGTGCTTTTGACACATGGACGACGAGAACGGAATGATGATTTTGTTCCAGCCGATCATAAAATCGTTGGCAAGCGAAGCAATGTTATACTCCCACTTTTTCGCATCCGAGAAATTTTCGCCGCTCGAAACGTTGATCCCGAACGCTTTGTTGGAGTTTTTGATATAGTCGAGCGTCGTTTGATTGTGCACGTACAGCCAAAATACGAACGCGCCCTTGGCGTCGGAGCTGATCGCGCTGACGTTATACGGCTTGTCAAGCACCGTCGCGCGCACGATACCGCCCCAAACAGACCAGTTTCCGTTCATGTTTGCGAACACGTACTGCGCGGTCGTGTTTTCGTCCAGCTGTTTGATCGCTTCGATCGCGGGCGACTGTTCGTCGCTCGTCATTCCGGCATAATCGGAAAATCCGACGATTCCGCCGTCTGCGGTAAGCGTTACGGTGGGATCGGGCTGCGGTTCGGTCGGTTCCACGTAGCCGACCACCGTCGGTTCGGTCACGCCGCTGTGAACGATCTGCATATTCGCCATTGCCACACGGCAAGCCGTTCCGCCGCTTACGTTCAAACGGATATTGCGCACGTCCGCCCAATCCATATCATTCTTTTCGTTTGCGCTTTCAAGAGGAATGATAAGATTGTTCCAACCCACCGAGCACTTGCTGAAAAGCGGTTTAATGTTGATACAATATTTGTGAGAATCGGAATACGATTCACCGCTCGAAATATCGATATTATACGCACTGAGCGCCGCTTTGTCTGACTCACGATCAAAATAAACCCAAACTGAAAGTGCGGAATCCGAAGTTTTATTCACGCTGTACACTTGATCGAGAGCGAGAACCGTAAGGAATCCGCCCTTATCTTTATTATAGAATGCGGTAAAATCCTGCCCCAAATCGGGAATGTTCATGACTGCCGTGTCTACTCCCGATACAGCGCCGTGACCGAACACCGTGACGGGATCGCCCGTGATCGTGTTTTTCGGAAGATCGGTCGTCGTGAACGAGATATTTGCAACTTTGCCCGTGTAGCCGCTCGAAATGCCGAACCCCGTCGTATTGAGGCGGGCGGATTGCACGTTCGCCCAATTCATGTTCGCTTTGTCGCCCGCGCCCACCGCGGAAAACGGCATGACGATGCGCTGCCAACCGATCCGCGCCGAGGCGAAATCGGTGCCGAGCATGGTGAACGTCCACTTGTATTCGTCGCTGTATGTGCCGTTGGAAGAAATATCGAAATTCCAGCGATCCGACGCCTTGCGCTCCTGATACTTCTTTAACACCGCTTCGTCGGGAATATACAGCCAAAACGACAGCGCGCCCTTGCCCGATTCGGCGATCGCGGAAACGTCTTTCGATTCGGTAAACGTAAGGGTTTTTGCAAAACCGCCCCAACCCGTCCAGCCGACCGCCGTCACGTTTTCCGTGCCGTAGATGTTGTTGTCGGTCGTTTTCACCAAATCTTCGTGCGTGTTGATTTCCATGTTGACGTCGTCCGCCGCGGCGACGTCTTGCGCGCTCGCCTTGCGCAGCGATAAAAACGAGAGCGTGAGCGAGAGCACGAACAGCAGCGCCGTAAACAATAACGCGAAATTCCTGATTTTCGTCTTATTCATGATCATATCTCCTTATCATCGGGATCAACCCATATTCCCCTGCTGTGCGAGCAATCCGTAGAAGGTGTACGGATCGACGAGCTTGAAATTGTACTTCGCGTATTCGGGTTTTTGCAGCGCGGTGTAAAGCTCGTATACGTCGGTCGGCGAACGGAGAATAAAACGGATCTGACGGAACGTGCTGCCGTCGCCCGCTTTCTTTTCCGTAAAGCCCTTCACGAACTCGTTCACGTTGCCCGCGTAGTCGTTGCTCAGCGCCACGGCAAGCCCTGCCGCCGTTTCGTCCGTATATTTATTGGTGGCAAGACCGCGGCAGAATTTCGCGTAGCATTCCAAAATATCCGCCGTCGCCGCGTTGCGGGTGATGAGGAAGCCCGAATAATCGATATCGAATCTTTCGTACACATTTTTGTTATAAGCCGCCCATTCGTCCAAACCGCCGTAAATGCCTTCGTGACGGCTGTCGGCAAACGATTCGGGATTGAGGTAGCCCGCGCCGTTGTCGCCCGCGATGAAGTAATCGTTTTCCGTGGCGGTTTCGTACATTCTGTCGATCACATGACCCGCGCGCCCCGAAATATCGAGCGCAAACGACCAGCAAAGCGGAATCTTACCGCGGTTCTCGTCCGCCCAGAACTTGATCATCGCCGTATTAAGCCAGCTCGACGCGTCGAAGTCGCCCATGTAGAAGAGCAGATAGTTCGCGCCCTGTTCTCCCGCCGCGGGGAGCGCTTCCTTCACCGTTTTGTCGGCGGTCTGTTTGTACTGCGCCTTCATCGGATACTGCGCGTACACGGACGCGTTCGCCATTGCCGTGTAGTGCGGCGCATCGGCGTTGATGTAGGCGTTGTAGATCGAAAACTGATAAACCGTTTCCCATTCGCAAGTGACTTCGCCCGAAGCCTCGGGGTTGGTAAAGCGCGTGTATTTTAAGTGCCAGGGCGTAAAGCCGCCCACGTCGATGGGCTTGGTCGCGTCGGTTTCTTCCGCCCATTTCGCCTGCGCTTTCATGATTTTTTCAAACGTGAGATAGTCGATCGACCCGTCTTGATTACCGTCGCGTTCCGCCTGATCGGGATCGTCGTCTGGAATCTCGAACTCCATGACCGAAAGATCGAAGAAGAACGCCTTATTCGCAATATAATAATCGCGGTTGGAAAGATACATGTTCTGCAAATCGCCGTACGCCGCAAACACGGTGTTCGAGCCGTAAGCGTCCACATGATACGCGATCATATGCGAATTGGTTTTATGCGTATCGAGATAGGTTTCTTTCGCCCAAATGTAAACGTCGTTTTTGCGGCTGCCCGTCGACGGGGTTTGCGTACCGTAGATCGTACCCCCCCCCTCGGCGAACGCTCCGCCCAAATCGATTTTAACGGGCTTTTGCGCGAACGTTTCGGCGTTTTTAACGTACCAATACAGGCTGTTGCGCACCGCGGAGTAGCGGACGGGAAGCAGATCGTCGACGCCGCACGCCGTGGCGACCGCGTTCACCGTTGCGGGCACGGCGGGGTCCCAAGCGGCAAATCCCTTGTAATAGCGGTCGAAAAGACGCAGAAGCGTCGAGGGCGATTTCACGGCGACCACCGTCTTATCTCCCAGCCATGCCCCCTCTTGCGTCAGTTCTTCGAGCCAATACCCGTCGGTATCGCGCGAATACTGGTTGGGCTGCATGAAGCGCACGAACAGGCGCTGCCCGTCGCGGTTGACAAGCCCTTGCAGGGTGCTCACGAGGTTGGCGATATCGTACTGCTCCTCCGCGTCGAGTGCAACGGTGAGCATATAATCATATAAATCGAAATAGTACAGCGCGCTTTCGCTGAACGCGATATCGCCGCTCTCTTCGATCCCGACGCCGAGCAGATGCTTGCCCGTTTCGGCAAAGTCGACGGCGTTCAGATCGTCGTTGGTCTTGCTCATGATGCCGAATTCCGAAACGCGCACGTACGACGTGCCCGGCCAGTAAATTTGCAGCGTCGCCTCGGTATCCTCTTCCACGGGGAACGTGAATGTAAAATCCTTATAAGCGAGCTTTTGGTCGAATTCCGCCACGCGCACGTTGCGCCGCCCCAGCTCTTTTCCCTCTTCGTCGAGCACGCGCAGCACGCACGCCACGTCTTTTATGGGATTTTTTTCGGTGCTCAGATCGTTTACGAGCACGCGCGCCGCCGCCGTGTAAGCGGTTTTGCGCAGCATTTCGGTTTCCGCCGCGCACAGCACGCCCGCTTTATCCGACTGCGGAATCGCGCCCCAGCCCGCGTCCACCGCCAAGTCGCCCACTTCGTGCAGCACGTCGGGTTCCGCCACGCGCCAAATCTGCGAGTAAGCGGAAAAATCGACTTCCTGCTCCACCGTTTCTTCCACTTCGACTTCTTCTTCCACTTCCACGACGTGCGAACAACCCGCAACGGCGCAGAGCGAAAAAGCCACGCACAGAATTGTTGAAAGTACTTTCTTCATTGTCATCCTCCCTTTTTTATATCGATTTCATTTGGTTTCAGGCTTTTACGCCGCCGACCGCCAACCCCTGCACAAAATATTTCTGGCAACAGATATACGCGATCACGGGCGGCACGATCATCACGACGCCCATCGTCATGACCATGGGATAGTTCATCAGTCCCCCCGCGCCCGCGGTATACAGATAATCGGACTGAATTTCCACGGAGAGCACGCCGATCGGCCACAGATCGCGCGCGCTCGATAAAAAGATTTTGGGGAACAGGTAATCGTTCCATTGCCCGATAAAGGTCTGCACGACCATGAGCGCGATCACGGGCGCAAGCATAGGCATGTAGATCGAAAAGATAATGCGGAAAAATCCCGCGCCGTCCAGTTCCGCCGCCTCTTTGTATTCGTCGCCCATCTGCGTGAGCATCTGCCGCACGAGAAAAATGTTATACGCCGAAAAACACCCCGTGATAAAGAGCAGCGCGCCGTTGTCGCGGAAGCCCGAACCGCCTTTGCCGAAAATGTCGTTGCCGCCGACGAGCGGAAAACGCATGAGTTCGAGATACTGCGGAATGAGAAGCGCGATGCCGGGGATCATCATGGACGACATGATGATATAGAACGCCGCTTTTTTGAACTTAAATTTGACTTTGGCGAACGCGTAACCGCCCAACACCGAAGTTAAAATCAGGATAAACGCGTACCACACGAACCGCGCCAAGGTCAGCAAAATGGAAACATAGATTTCCGTTCTGCGGAAAATTAACCCTAAATTAGAAAACAGATAGGATAATTTCTGCGGCACGGGAAGCACGCCCACCGAATAAAACCCCTCGATCGAAACGAACTGCCCCAAAAAGGCGAACGCGAGCGGATAAAGCATGAGCAGCGATCCGAGAATGAGAAACAGGTGCGAAAAGACGATCGTTTTCTTTTTTACGACTTTCATTTCTCCTCCTTTTCCTCGCCGAACTTCATGTTGAGCGCCGTTAAAATCATGAGCATGACGAGTACGACGACGGCGATCGCGCTGCCCATGCCGTAGTTTCCGTTTTGGAACGCCTCGTTGTAGATCTGAAACAAGATAACTTTGGTCGAGCCGTCTGGTCCGCCCTGCGAAATGAGCTGCACCGGCTCGAAGATATTGAACGCGCCGATAATGCTCGTGATCATGACGAATACGAGCATCGGACGCAGCTGCGGCAGCGTGATCTTGAAAAACCGCGTCGCCGCGCCCGCGCCGTCTAACTCCGCCGCCTCGTAAAGCTCGGGCGGAATGGCGTTCAGCCCCGCAACGAGCAGAATGACCGTCGCGCCAAGCCCCTTCCATACGCAGATGAAAATAATCCAGAAATACATCCAAAAGGTGCTCAGCTTCCATTCCACGCTCGGCAAGCCGATCGCTTTGAGAATATTGTTGAACGTGCCGTCGTTATACGAAAGCCATACGTTTGCGATCTGCGCCACGACCGCCATGGAGATGACGACGGGGATATAGTAGATCGTGCGGTACACGCCGCGCCCGCGCAGCGGCTGCGTAACCGCCAGCGCGATCAGCATGCCGAACACAAGACTCAGCCCGATCGTAAACACCGCGATCAGAATGGTCGCAAGAAACAGCAGATAATAACTCTTTTCGGTGAAGATCGTAATAAAATTTTCGAACCCCACGAAGTACGTGCCCAAAAAGAGATCGTCCTGCATAAAGCTGTAACGGAACAAGATGATCATCGGAATGATGCCGAATATAAAATAATACAGAATGATCGGACCGATAATGCCCCAGCCTCTTAAGTTTTCGCGCAGGTTGCGCCTGCGCCGCGATTTTTCCGCCGTAAGCGATTTTTCTTCCATGCCCCTCTCCGAAAATCCGTGTTCGATGCGCGCAAACGCGCCGTTTACATTTTGCCTTTGATCGTCGACTGCAATTTATCGGCAAGCGTTTTAATATCGTCGCTGCCCGTGAGCACGTTGCGGTAGAACGTACCCCACGACGACCAAATATCGTTGGAATTTTTGGTAAAGCACGCCATTCCGCCGCGGAAGCCGCCCGCGTTCAACGCATCGATATACGGGTTGATATTGGGGTGAACGGTGCGGATCTCTTCGCTTTGCAGCGTCGTTTTATTGACGGGAAGTCTGCCGTCCAAATCGTAGAACCAACCCTGCACTTCGCTGCTCGTAAGATATTCGAGGAACGCCTGCGCCGCCTCTTGATTTTTCGACGCCCGCGTGATCCCGAACAGCACGTTGCCCGTGAAAATGTTGCCCGTTCCCGTGCCGTCCGCGTTTTTAGTCGGCAGCGGCGCGCTCTTGATATGATCGTCCGCGGTCGCCATCGCCCACTGTCCGTCGATGAGGTAGGCGGAACGGTTTTGTTCGGTGAAGTAATAGAGCACCGTATCCTCGTTATCCGCCGTAAGCGACTGCGGATAGGCGTATTGCGCCAAATCGCGCAGATACGTAAACGTTTCCACGTTCTCCGCCGAATTTACGGCAAGCTCGCCGTTCTTCATGATATCGCCGCCACCCTGACGCAAAAACGGCACGGCGCGGAACGCCGAAGGCAGCCCCGAAACGTTGTTCATGCAGATGCCGCCGTACGCTTTTCCGTTCGCCTTTGCGTAGTCGGAAACCTTTTTGCAGTTTTCTTTCAAGGCGTTCCAATCGGCGGGAACCCACTCCTCTTCGGGAATCCCGACTTCCTGCAAAATATTCTGATTGTACTGCAACCCCATGATGCCTGTGCACATAGGAACGGCGTAAACGGAGCCGTCTACCGTCACGTCGTAACAAGCGTCCTCGATGACGTCCCCGAACTTGCTCTTATCAAGCGCGGCGAACACGTTGTTTTTTGCAAAATAACCCATGTACGTTTCACCGATCATGATATCGACCGCCATGCTGCCGCCCGCCATGTAGTCGCGGATATACAGCTGCTGTTTTTCGTACAGCGCGTCGCCCCAGCCGTCTTCCACGAACCGCAGCGTAATGTTGGGATAAAGTTCTTTGAACCCTTCCACAAGCTGTTTGGAAAACAGCGCCTGATTATAAAGCTGCGTGCCCTCTTTTTCGCTGCGCAGCAATGCCGCATAGTTATAACGCAGCGGCGCAGCCGACTGGATTTTAAGCGTGATCGCCTTCGTTGGATCGACGTCGCCCGTGATCGGCGGTTTCTCCTCGCCGCCCGGGGTGTTCCCGCCGGGGTTGTCGCCGCCCGGTTTGCCCGGATTCGCGCACGCCGCGCACGATAAAAGCATTGTCAGGCACGCCGCCCCCGTTAAAAAAGCCGTTAAAAATTTGCGCATGTTGTTTCCTCCCGTCTATGTTCGATATTCGGAACGGTTTCCCGTCCTCTTCTGCTTTCCATTATAAATCAACAACACCGTTTGTCAATATTCTCGGAAAAAATATATAGCTTAATAAAATAATATGTTATAATTTTTTTGTGATTTTTTGGAAATTATGATAGCAAATCATTGCTTTTTTTGAAATAATATACTATAATTTGAACAGAACGCCATACAAACGGAGAGAATATGGCAAAAAAGAAAGAATCGCTCTACAACAAAGTATACAACGATTTAATCGCAAAAATACAGAGCGGACAGTACAAAGTAGGCGACAAGCTGCCCACGGAAATGGAGCTTACCGAGATTTACGGCGTAAGCCGCATCACGGTGGCGCACGCGCTCAAAAACTTAGCCGACGCCAATCTTATTTACCGCGTGAAGCGAAGCGGTACGTTTATCAACGGCAAACTCAACCGCAGCGCGCCGCTCATTATTCCCATTATTCTGCCCTACGTGGAAGATCTGAACGAGATCATGACGGAGATCCAAAACACCGCGCTTACCTTTAACGCCTTCACGCCCTTTTACAATTCCAAAAACAATTTGGAACGCGAGCGCAATATTTTAAGCGAGATTTTATCGAACAAACCCGACGGGATCATCGTTTATCCCTGCGACTCGCTCGAAAATATCGGGCTGTACGCCGAATTTTTAGCGCGCGGCATTCCCGTCGTCTGCCTCGACCGCCCCATCGAAGGGTTGGAAACGCCGCTCGTCACGACGAAGAACGCCGACTGCATGTGCCGCATTATCGACCGTTTAACGCAGCTCGGGCACAAACGGATCGGATTTTTTTCGATCAGCGACAAAATGGCGTTTCCCGAAGCCGAACGCTTTAAGGGATTTTGCCGCGGCATCGTGCAAAACGGCTTACCGCTCAAAAACGAATTTATCTTCCACACTTACGACCTGCATAAAAAGGAAATCGCCGTCACGTTGGATCAGCAACAACAAATTTTTCAGCGGTATACGAAAAACGAAATGCAGCGCTATCTCACGCTCGAAGAAAAGCCGACCGCGATCTGCTGCATTAACGACAGCACGCTTGAAATGCTCTGCAAGGTATCCAAACAGCTCGGCATTCTCATTCCCGAGGAGCTGACGGTAACGGGGTTTGACTGCGCCGACGTGGAGAAGGCGAAGAGCATGGGCTATTTATGTATCCGTCAGGATTTTGCAAGTTTGGGTTCCGCCGCAATCAAGCTCATGCTCGATATTTTAGACGGACAGCCCCACCGCGACGTGGTTTTAGTCGACGGCATTCTGATCGAATAACGCTCCTTTCCGAACGCCCGCCCCTGCCCTTCCCCTCTGTCCTTCCGAGCGCACTTTACTGTCATTCCGAGCTTGTCGAGGAATCCCGTGAAACATAGCAGTTATTTAAGAGATGTTTCGACTTCGCTCAACATGACAGGGACGTGCGTAACGCGTCAAACTGTCATTCCGAGCGCACTCTACTGTCATTCCGCACCCCCTGTCATTCCGAGCTTGTCGAGGAATCCCGTCCTGTCATTCCGAGCTTGCCGAGAAATCCCGTCCTGTCATTCCGAGCTTGTCGAGGAATCTCGTGAAACATAGCCGTTGTTTAAGAGATGTTTCGACTTCGCTCAACATGACAGGGGCGGGCGTAACGCGTCAAACTGTCATTCCGAGCGCCCTGTCATTCCGAGCGCCCTGTCATTCCGAGCTTGCCGAGGAATCCCGTCCTGTCATTCCGAGCTTGCCGAGGAATCCCTTCCGAACACAAAAGAATGCCGACGGAAACCGTCGGCATTCTTTTTTATTTGCAATAGCTCGCCAAAAGATCGTACAGCGTTTGATAGTATTCGCCCAAATATTCGCGCGCCAGCGAATCCATGCTGAACGCGTTTAAGCGCGCGTTGGGATCGGAAGTGCGGTTCATATAGTAGTTCCGCACGACAAGAAAGCGTTCGGAATAGGGAAGATAATAATTGGGGTTGCTCGGATAGGAGTACACCCCCGACTCGTTCCCCGACGATTGCAGATTTTCGTAGGCAAGGCGGTGTTCGAGGTCGGCGCGAAGCCAATCCACGTCCGCTTCCGTTTGCGCGTCGATGCGGCTGTTTTCCGCCTCGAAGAGCGTAGACCGTACGATATTCTGCTGCACGAGCTTGTTGACAAGTTTTTGCTTTTCCTGCGCGGCGGCAGCAGTTACCTTGTCTTTTTCCGCCTGCGCGGCGCGCACCATGGCAAGTTGCAGCGAATTGAGGTTTTTATACTTATCGGAAGTCAAATCGATGATGTCAATCGCCATAAACGTCCTCCCGCCGCTTGCACAGCACGACGCCGCGCAAGGCAAACGCCGTTCCACACGGCTTGATTTCGACCGTAACGCGGTTGGCGCGCAGCACGCCGTTCAAGGCAAGCCGTTTCCCCGCCTCGCCTTTGGCGCGCCGCGTGATGCCGTTTGCGGTGACCTCCGCCTCGTACATGCCCTCGCCCTCCACCTCCAACGCCTCGATGATCCCCGCGCCGTCGGCGACATCGGTCAGGTCGTAACAAAACTTTGCCGAAACCGTCCCGACCTCGGGAAGCGCGCTGCCTTCCAAAAGATCGACGCTCGAACCCTTCAAACGGTAAACGCCGTGCAAACAGGCGAGCGAAATGCTCTCCAACCCGATAAACCTGCCGCTTTCGTACACGCGGTCGTAGCAGTATGCCTGCCGCAGCCCGTCGCGCCGCGTAAGCGCGGCGTAATATTCGCCGCCGTACGACGAACCGTGCACGGACGCGGTCAAGTCGATCTCCCCTTCCGCGGCGTTCTTCACGCGTTCGGCGGTGAACCCGTCGGTCGCGTAAAGTCCGTCGTCGGTGAAGAACCACGCTTTCACGCCGCACCGCGCCACGCTTTTTCCGTGGATCGTTTTGTATTCCACGCCCGTCCGCACAAGGCGGAAGGTAAGCGGATCGGCAGTCCCCTCGAGCCGCTGCAAGCCCCGCTCGTGAAAGAGAAGCAAATTCTCCCCGAGCGAAAAGACCCGCACGACTGCGCCGAGCGATTGATCGATGAGATCGACCGTGCCCGATTCCTGCGTGCCCGTGCTGCGGAAGCCCCTGTCGGGATAGGCGAACGACCAATACAGCTTTCCGTCCGTACCCGCAAAAAAGATTCTGTCTTTGTGCACCGCCATGCTGTATCCGCCCGGCTTTTTCAGATAACCGCTCAGCGACGCGTTTTCGTCGTAATTGAGCGAATTTTTCGTGAGAATGTACAAGATCCGAACGCCCGACGGCAGCACGTAGTCTTCCGCTTCCATGATATCGGGAAGGAGCCATTGACGGTTCTGCATTAATAAACGGATGCGCTTGAAGTAGGGATAAAGCGTCACGAGCTGCGACTGCGTTGCGATCAGATATTCCGAACCGTTATCGGTCGAATACGCTTTGCTTGCGCCTTCCGCTAACACGAACGCTCCGTTTCGGGGGCGAAGGTGATTGAGCGTCAGCCCGTAATTTTTCCACTTTTCCGCAGGCAGACGCACGCGCTGCCACTGCGCGAACGGGACGGCGATTTTTTTTGCGTATCTCATACCCATCTCCTCGCGTGCATCGAAAGTCTGCGCCGCAAAATCCCCGCCGCGCGCAGCGCGTCCTGATAACGTTTCTGAAAGAGATCGGATTCGGTGTACCGTCCGTTCGCAAGCAGAAACTCGCTCGCCACCCCGTGCGACATCAACCGCGCCGAAATCGATCCCGAAAACGCGCTTTCGTCGCCGAAGTCCTTTTTTTCGGGCGCGTAAGAATAGATCACATGCACCGTTTTCGTTTCCGCGGGCAGCGACAGATAGGCGGAATAAAGGGTAAAATCCACGTTCTTTCCCGCCTCGTCCGTCACCTTATGCACGTTTACGGGAGCGTGCGCGAAAAGCGTATACGCCAATCTGCCGCCTTCGCAGGCAAACGTTTCCTCGGCTTTGAGGGGGAAATATTCGAGGGCGATTTCGTTTTCCACGAAATTGTAACCGCGCAAAAGACACGCAAGCTCCTTTTCCGTTTCCGATGTCCTTTCTTCGCTTTCGAGCGCCTCGATCAAATCCTCTCTGCCCAACCCCTGCGCGGCAAGCGTTAGAATTTCTTTTACCTGCATAGCTCCCTCCTTTCGTTACGCTTCGGTGATGCCGCTCAGCTTCGCCTGTCCGCAGGGACGGTAACAAAGAAGTTCGGCATATTTTACGAGCGTCGCCGTGTACACGGGCTTGCCCGCAACCTGTTTGAGCACTTTTCCGTCCTCGCCTTCGATCCACTGCCAATCGCAGAGCTGATGCAGCGCGAAATCGTCGGTATTGAGCAAATACATCGTGCCTTTGGGGCAGAAGCGGTCGGATACGACGGGAATGCCGTTGAACGACAGCGCCCTGACGCCCCCTTCGAGTTCGAGAACGGGCATATTGCGCAGCGACGCAAGAGCGTCGAACAGCGCGCGGCGCACGCCCGCCGAGCAGACGATAAAGTTGATCTTGCTGCCCGAACGTTCTTCCACGTCGTCGATCGCCTTTTGGATTTTGCCTTCGGTGATCGCTCCCACCGAAGAAAGCGTAACGGGCTTCATCCAAGGGTTGGTTTCACGGTCTACGCCGTAAAGCGTCGCGCTGTCCGAAAAAATCGCGCCCAGCCCCGTGAGTTCGAGGTTATGCGAATGCTGCAACACGAAATAGTTGCCCGTACCCGTTACCGCCGCGCCCGAAAGCGTAACCGTGTTTTTCGTACGGTCGACGCCCGTCACCGTTCTACCCGTCGCAGTCTGCGAACCGCCCGAAGAATAAATATCGACGATCATGCCTTCCGCCAAGTTGCGCGTATCGTCTACCGTGTACGCACCGTCCGCCGCAGCGGTAACGGTGCAAAGCTTGCCCGTGCCGTCGCCGAAGAGCATTCTGCCGAAGTTGAAGGAAGAGCTCTTCAAAAGTCCGTCCATTTCGTCATTGAGCAGGTTGACGAACGCACCCTCGCTGCTGTTCGACGCGCGGATCGCCTTATCGGTGATCTCGATCGTGCCGTACAGATTTTTGAGCGTGGAAACGAACTGCGCGTAACGGTTTCCGCCCGCGGAAGGCAGCGCGCCCTCTTCCGTACCCGCGCCGACGCCGCCGTTCACGCCGTAGCGCACCGTCTTTCTCACGTCTCTTCCCGCGACGTCCTGCGTCGTCTTGTTGATCGCCGCGAGCAAAGGATTCGCTGCTTTATCGAGCTGTTCCGCCACCGCATCGAGATAATACGATTTTAATACATTGTCTGCCGTTTGCGTTGTTACCATAAAATTTCTCCTTAATAATTTTGTTTGCCTTATTGCGTCCCCCTTGTTAAAGGGGGATTTAGGGGGATTGCCTCCTCGATCTGTCCCCTTGTTAAATCCCCCCTGCGCTTCGCGCTTCCCCCCTTACTTTAAGGGGGGCTTAGGGGATCAAGGGGGATTGCTACTTTCGCGCTATTTCTTTTTCAGATATCCAAGGGCAAGCGCGCCCGCCTCGCGGATACTTCTGGGTTTTTGCACGGGCGCGGTTACGCCCGCGCCGCCGCCCGTCATGAGCGGCACGCCTTTGAGCGACTGCAAATACTCGCTCAACACGCGGGCGCGCACGCCTTCGTTGCCTTGAACGAGCTTAAAAAGCTCTTCGTCGCTCGGAAGCTTCTCTTCCGCCTGCGCCGCCTGCGTTTGGGGAAATTCACTGCGACGGGTATTTTCTTCCCGCTGCGCGGCGGTGCGTTCTTCCTCTCCGCTCCCTTCGATTTGCCGTTCTTCCTGTTCTTTCATTCGGTTTGACTCCTTTTCGTGCGGTGCGCCTCAAGATGACGCAGCATTCTCTCTTTCACCGCGTCGTCGCGTTCCCCGCCCGAAAGAAGGGCGCGGGTGTGCTCCGCGATATGCAGAGCGTGGTCGTCGTAGCCGTCGGCTTCGACTTCTTTTGTGAGCAGCAGCACGTTTTCTTTCTCCGCCTTGCGCAGATGCAGACGGGAAATATCGCGTGCGTTTTCGAGCGAACCGTACCCCAATGCGTCGAGTACTTTGTTACGGGCGTCGTCGCTCATGCGCCCGTCCTTGTCTTGGAGCAGCCCCAGCTCGAGCATGGCGAGCAGCTCTTCGCGCTCCCGCTCGGGCGTCGTTTCGTATCCCGTATCAAACTGCACGTCGTCCGAAGAGATATCGCTGCCCTGAAAGCAAACAAGCTCGGTATATCCGCCCGTACCCGTCATACGCAGTACGCGCTGCGCCGAAGCGAACTGACGGTAAAGGTGCAGAATCTGTTTGCCCGCTTCCTTTACGGCTCGTTCGACGCTTTCCACGCTCATGCGCATGCGGTTGGTATCCTGATCGATCAGCAGCTGCAACCCCGTGGCGGACGTGACGTGCGTCGGATTAAGCGAGTTGCGCGTCACTTGGCTCATGCCCGAAACAAGAATGAATTCGTTGGAAATGCGTTCTTCTTCCTTTTCAAACTCGTCCGGCAGCGAACCGCAATCGAGAAATTCGGGCTTGGCAGAGCCTTGGCGGTAGACGAGCACTTTTCCCGGGTAAAGCCCCTCGTCCGCCAACTCTTCCGCGTCCACCGAACCGTCCTCGACGGCAATCACCCCCATAGACAGGCGGTTGAGAAATTCGTGCTTGCGGTTGCGAACCGCGTTGTACGCCCGCTGTAAGGGGATCATTCTGTCTACGACGCACGTTCCGTAAAACGCGCCCGCAAGTCCGATACACGTCTGCCTGATAAACGGCAGCGTGCGTTCGCCTCGGTCGCCGTTGCGATACGGGAGCGGTCCCTCGAACAAGAGCACGCCGCCCGCCGCTATTTCCAGCCGTCCGTCGGGATACTGCCCGTTCGGACGGATATACCGTTCGATTAAAATTTCCGCGTTTTCGATTGCGGGACGGAAGTCGCCGTCCGAAGGGCGTTTCCAGCCGCCCGCCGCGGAATACGGCGCAAGCGGGAAATCGGTCACCGTGCGCCCTTTCAGCTCCAAGCCGAATTTTTCGTAAATATCGCTCACGGGCACGGCTTTGGCGTGAATCAAGCTTTTCACTTCGCTCATGTCTTCCGCCGTCAGCGAATCGGGATAGATTTCAAACGGCGAGAGCGCGACGACGTTCACGTCCCCCTCGTGCACCGATTTGCCCGTTTCGTCCGTGCCGATCACGTTTCCGTCGTCGTAATTCCACACGACTTTGTAAAACGCCGTGCCGCACGATTCCGACCACAGCGTCGCCCGCTCGACGACTTTATCGAGGTCGACGCGGTTCTTCACCGATTTCAAAATGTTAGAACACAGCCGCGCCGTTTTCACGTCGTCGTCCGCATCGGAAAACGCGCGCACGTTGAGCGAAGGACGCACCTTCGCAAGCCGAGCGAGCCGCGTTTCGATCGTGGGCGCGATGTGGTTGAAGCACTTGCGCGACTGCCAAAAAAAGCCGTCGTCTTCCTCCTCGACGCCGCGCGGCGAAATGTCGCAATATTGGTTTCCGCCGATAAAATTCATATTGAGCTGCCAGCCGCGCTCGATCTGCCGCCGCATCTCGCGCCGTTTTTCAAAATCGGCGTAAAGCTCCGCGACGAGTTTCTTTTTCCGCCGCGCCTCGGCGTCCGCTCTGCGCCGCCGTTCGTTTAACGTTTCCCTTTCCTTCATATTGTTTTCCTCTCTTTCTTTTCGACCGCTTCCCCGCTCTCTTCGAGCAGAGCAAGCAGTTTTTTCCGTTCCTCGGCAAGCTCCTCGTCCGAAAGATCGGCATATCCGTCCTGCATGAGAAGTTTTGCCGCTTTGAGGTCGGGGGGAATGTCTTTCGTCGTTTCCTTTCGCTTCAAGAGCTTCATTTCCCCGTCCTGTACGCCGTATTCTTCGGTCACCTCCGCAACCGAATAGCCGAGCGCCACCTTTCTGATCGCCTTCCAAATCGCCTCGTCCTGCATTACGTTCGCCCCCTGCCGCGCCGCAGCGCCCTGATCCGCCTGTCTTTATCGCGCGCGATCACGCTTAATTCCTTCCGTTCCGCCGCCGTCGCCTTGGGGCGGGTCATCAGATAGTACCGCAATTCGTCCATGGCATGGTCGTCGCGCTTGACGGGGCTTTCGCCCGCGCCCCAAAAATAGCCCTTGAATTCGCGTATCATGTGCGTGCAGCACGAAAAAATATAGAGATTGGGCTGCCCGTTCTTGCGGTTGAGATAGCTCTTTACCTGCGCGATCCCGCCGAACACGTCTTTCTTGCCGCAAGGCTCCACCGCCACGCCGCGTTCGTAAAACAGCTCGCTCACGCTCTTGACCGCCGCCAGCGTGCGCTGCGACGCCGCCGAATCGATGAGCGCGCGCAGTCTGCCCCTGCCGTCGCGCTTCCAGCCGATTCGCTCGCTCGTCTTGCCGATTGCTTCGGCATGATAATCGATATCCCTGCCCGCCTCGTAGTGCTCCGCAACGACGTAAACGTTTCCGTCGTAGTCGACCGCATACCAATGCGCCGAAAGCGGATTGTTCAGCCCCGGATCGATCGAAATGGTATCCTGCCACTCTGCGGGAACGGGGAACGGGGCGATCACGTGCACGCTTTCGTCGAATTCGGGATACACCAACCCTTCGCGCGCCGAAAATCTTCCGTAACGGCGCGATTGCAGCGTCGTTTCGTCGAGCGTATCGTTCAGCAGCTTGATCTCGCTTTTAGCTAAATAGGGATTGTCTTCCCACTCCATAAATTCGTACCAGATTTCGGGATTGTTTCTGCGGTTGAGATAAATCTCCTCATAGACGAAGGTCAGCCCCTTCAACGGCGTCATCGTTCCGAAAATATCCCCTTTGCGGTCGGCGACGCGCATCACGCATTCCTCGTAAACGTCCCTGGGCGGTTCTTCGTCGAACCACACGAAATCGAGCGAACTGCCTTGAAATTTTTCCCTGCCTTGATCGCAGCTCTTGAACCCGATCACCGACGTGCCTCCGAACACGTTTTTCACGAAAATCTGGTCGATCACGCCGCGCGCGGGATTGTCCTTTCTGCCGCTGAGCATCACGATGTCCGCGATCCAGTCGGGGCGCAGATAATACAAAATCTTCTGCTGCGCGACGTCGCGCTGAACCTGCGCCGTGAGCGAAACCACCCAGCCGAAGGTATCCTTTTTATTCTTGCGGTAAGGGTGCGTGCCGCGCGCGATCCACACCGCTTCGGCGGCGCCGCACTGCGTTTTGCCCGATCGGTTTCCGCCGAACACCCAACGGTTTCGTTTTTTGCATTTGTGGAACGCGATCTGTTTTTTATGCTTTTTCCGCCCCGCGTTATAGCGCGCAAGGCGGTCGGCTTGCGCGCGTTTTGCGATTTCCGCGTCGAGCCGTTTGAGTTTTGTCAAGATTTCGTCCGTATTCGCCAAAATATATCCTCTCACGCCAAAAATATTGCGCTATCATAGCGCCTATGAAACGTATCTTCTGTCTCATACTTTTTGCCGCCCTTTTTCTCGCGCCTCTTGTGCAGGCGCGCCCCGTACGCGCATCCGCCGCCGAAACCGATTACGCGGTGGCTTCGACGCAGGAAGTTTGGTTTTATTCCTCTCCCGACGAATCGAGCGGCTTGTTTTTACTGCCGAAATCGTACTACGTGAAAATCGTAGAAGAGAGCGACCCCTTTATGAAAGTGGAGTACGGCGACGGAACCGCCGTTCCCCGCATCGCGGGTTATTGCAAACGCGGCAGCGTTACGCCCGTTCCCTTTACGCCCGCGCGCCCCTTTCTCGATAAAAAAGTGACGCTTACTTACACCCTTTCTGGCTCGTTCGAGGGCGAATTCGACAGTCTTGAAAAAACCTTTTCGTATTTAGGCAGCACCTTCCGCGGTACGGCGCGCTATTGGTACGTGTACGCGGACGGGCAATTCGGTTACGTTGCCGCCGAAGGCGAACCCGAATACGAACTGAACGTGGACTACCTGACGAACGATACCGCGGGCGGCTCGCCCGAATCGCCCGATTCGCCGCGCAGTCCCCTCACGGGCGTGCAGATCGCGCTCGTCTGCATTGCGGTGTGCGCCGCGCTCGCCGTGTCCGCGTTCGTCTTTTTCTCGCGTAAAACGCCGCCCGTCCGCAGAGAAGAGAGCGACGATTTCGTTTGACGGACGGCAAGCGTCTTTTTCCGCCGTTTCTTCACGATTTCGCCCTCTCTGCCCTCGCGCACGGCGTTAAACACGCGCATGAATAACCGATCGCGCCCGAATTCGATCAAAAAGCGTTCGCCCGTCCAACCCCTCGCGCACAGCAGCATGCGAACCTTTTGCAGCAGCGCGTTCTGCCTGCGGTAATAACTGCGCTCGCTGTACGAGAGCGGATACTCTTCCCCCTGCGCGTGAAAATACCGGTACCCGACAAGATAACGCTCTTCGTCGCTGAGCGCGCCCAACGCCGAAAGCAGATCCCTTTCGAGCGCTTCGAGCGTTTCGCAGAACAGCAGTTCCTCCGCGATCTCACACGCCGCCGCAAACGCGTCGCGCTTTTTATACGACAAAGCCGCTTTGTTGCGCGCGCTCTGCCGCACCGCTTCCTGAAAACTTTTCAGATGCGGATATACGTACAGCACCGTTTTCACGTAATCGCTTTCGCCTATTGTGATCCTTTCGTTTTTTTCCATATGCTTATCCGACCTCTCGCAAAAAAACAAACGTTTGTTTGAGTTTATTATAGCACGCCACCGCCCGTTCGTGCGCGACGACTGACAGAAAAAAACAAACATTTGTTTATTTCTATTATACAGATTATCGTTGCCATACGTCTGTCATATTTATTAAAATTTTTTCGGAAAACTCAAAAAATATTGTGTTTTTCGCGCGCGCGTGCTATAATGAGGTTATGAACACACGAAAGAAAGCCGTTTGTCTTACGCTTGCTTGCGCTATGTGCGCCGCCGTGTTTGCGGCGGGACGCACTCCCTTTTCGGCAAACGCAGAACAAACCGATGAATTTCAGCCCGTCGTCATGACGGAAGAGAACAGCGAACCCTTTCTGCCCGCAACGCGGGAAGAATACCTTCCCCTGCAAACGCCTTCGCACGTGGCGTTTTCGGAACAATATACCGCGGTGGCGGACGGCTCTACGCTGTACCTTTACGACAAAGCCGAAAACGAATATTCTTATTACGAACATAAAACGGGCGCCGACGCTACCGCGACGACGCTTTCCGAGCTGCAATTTTCATCCGACGGCACGCTGTACTTCACCGATCAGAGCATGTGGCTTTATTCCCTCGACTTGCAAACCAAAACGGCGACGCGGCAGGATATTTCCTGTTCGACTTTTTACATCGCCGAAGATTATATTTACTACACCGCCACGGTAACGGGCACGGTGACCTTTTATTACGTTCCGCTTGCCACCCCCGCCGATCCGTACAGCACCGTGATCAGGCAGTATTCACCCGCTGCCAATCCCCGCCTCGCCTACGAGAACGGCACGCTTTACTGCGTTTACAATCACGATAACCTCATCGCGTTCGACACGCAGGAAAAAGCCATTTTATCCGAATCGGGCAGATTGGGCGACAGGCAAATTGCAGGCCTACAATACGTCTGCGCATACAAGGATTCGCTTTATTACACGGTAAGCGGCGAACGGCAAGGCGAAAACGGATTATTCCGCGCCGAAAACGGCGCAAAAGGCACGCTCGTGCTCGAAGCCGATCGGCTTACCACCCTCGCCGTGTACAACGGCAAACTGTACTGCGTGCAAGGAAAATCGGTAAAAGAAATCGCCGTAACGCAGGAGAGCGCGCAGTTCACCTATTACGAAATCGCCGCCGCTTCTTCTTCCCCCAACCGTCTTTCGGGCGCGGTAGGCTCGGCGCGCGCGGGAAATCTGCTCGTCACTGCCGATAAAGGCAATCACCGCGTCAGCGTATACGACCTTGAAAACGGCGGATTTTCTTCTTTCCCCGCCGAACACGTCTCCCTCGTCGCTACCGACGGAAGCACGGTCGCGGCGACCGACGGCGATACGATCACCGTTTACGCGGACGGCGAAACGCACGCCTACGCCGTCGGCGAAACGCTCGGCAAGATCAAAGGCATCGCGTGTCTTTTTTCCGAAGTGTACTTCGTCACCGAAAATAACGCTTACGGCGTTGCGGGCAAGGGGCACGTTTTTTACAGCGGCTACGGCGTGCCCACGGGCATGGCGAGCGATCTTTACGGCAAAATTTACGTCGCTTATCACGACGGCAGCGTGTACGCCTATCGGGAAGAACATTTCACGAAACGCGGCACGCCCGAAAAACGCGCCTTCGTCCTCCCCGAAAACCACACGAGCCTGCGCGCCGACTTTGAAGGCAATCTCTATTGCCTTGCGGAAAACGCACTTTACAAAAACGGCGCGCCGTTCGCCCTCTTCCCCGAAGGCAACCCGCTGCATTTCTATCAAGGGAAGACGATGCCCGTATCGTTCGCGCTCGGGTTCGAGGACGATACCGTTTATTTCAATTACGGCGATTACATGCTCGCCACGAAAAAAGATAACGAAGGCAACGCGCCGTTCCCCGTGCCCACGCTCGGAAAAATCGCCCTCGAAGGCGCCAAAGAGCAGATTTTTTCCACGGGCGACGCGGAAAACCTGTTGGTGGACGTCGCCGACAACGCCGTCGGGATCGACGTAGATTTACAGCGCATCGAACAAGCCGAACGCTACTTCCCCTATGCGGGTTATTCGCGCACGCCCGCGATGCGCGGCGTAAAAATCGCGCAGACGCAATCTTATACCCTCGTGCTTTTGAGCGGCGACACGGAATACAAAGCGCTGCTTTTGCGCAACGAAAGCGTTACCGCCGTCGGCGAACAGGAATACCTTACAAAAGAGGAAGGCGTTTTCTACCTTTCCAACGCCGTCAACGCCTGTTATTATCCGTGCATGGAGCAATCGCTCGCGCAAAATCGGCTGAACCGCGGCACGCGCGTCAACAAAATCGCCGAAATCTCCCTGCCCGAACGGCAATACGCGCTCGTCTCTTACGGGAGCGAACACGGCGAAACGCTCGTTTACGTCCCCTTGCACTATCTTTCGCCCGTCGATCCCTCGGGCGGCGCGGGCGACCGCTACG
>CAJUGP010000034.1 GCA_910586365.1 uncultured Christensenella sp.
CTTTTCTCTGTGGGTTCAATTCCCGCACGGGTCACCAAAATTTCGGGGTTTTTCGCAAGAAAAACCCCGTTTTTTTATCAAAAATAGTCCTTTTTTGATGATTTTTCGATTTTGCCCCCAAATCTGCCCCCAAATTTTTATAAAAAAAGGAAGTCCGCTGAGGGAACTTCCTTTTTTTGATTGTTACAGGTCTGCGCCGTTTGCTGCGATGATATCGCGGTAAGCGCGCGCGCTGTCTTTCGGAATGCGTTGTTTGGTATCATAATCGACGTAAACCAAACCGAATCGTTTGGAAAAGCCTTCCGCCCACTCGAAATTATCCATAAACGACCAATAAAAATATCCTCTGATATCCGCCCCGTCTTCCGCCGCGCGTTTGAGCTGCCGCAGATAACCGCGTATGTATTCCGTACGGGCGGCGTCGTGCACGCCGCCGTCCGCCGACGGCCATTCGGTTACGGCAACGCCGTTTTCCGTGATATAGATCGGCAAGCCGTACCGTTTATAAAACGCTTTCGGTCCGTAATACAGACTTTCGGGCGTAACCGGCCAACGCATGTCGGTAAGCGGCATGTTCATGCCGGGCGTAACGCGCACCGCGCCGCCCTTTCCGTCCGACTTGACGTAAGAGCCGTGATAAATGTTAAGCCCGATGAAATCGATATCGCATTTGATCGTTTCCATATCGGCTTGGTCGTAAATAAATTCGGCGCCGAACGCTTCCGCCATGCCCTCGGGGTAACGCCCGAACACGACGGGATCGGTAAATAAGCTGTTCGTAAAAAAGTTATCCGTGCGCGGAATGAAATTCTCGGCTTCGGCAAGCGCGGCGTCCGCCTGCGTATAGGGCATCAGAACGTCGTTTGCGATTGCGATGCCGATTTGCAGCGGCTGTTTGGCATGCGCGCGCAGCGCGCGCACGGCAAGCCCGTTCGCCTTCAAAGCGTTGTGCCAGGCAAGCAGCGCTTCCTCCGGAGAAAGCTTCAAGAAGGGCGCATGCTCCCCTTTATACAGCCCCAGACCGATAAAACACTGCGGTTCGTTCACCGTGATAAAATACTTCACGCGGTCGGAAAACAGTTCGGCGACCTTTGCCGCATACTCCTCGAACCAAACGGGCGAATCGGGATTGAGCCAACCCCCTCTCAGATAGAGTTGATAGGGATAATCCCAATGAAAGAGCGTGACGTACGGTTCGATCCCCGCGCGCAGCAATTCGTCGATCAGTTCGTTATAGAAGCGAACGCCTTCGGGATTCAGCTCCCCTCTTCCGTCGGGGAACAAACGCGTCCAAGAGAGGGAAAAGCGATAAGCCTTCAATCCCGTTTCCTTCATGATCGCCACGTCTTCGCGGAAACGGTGATAATGATCGCAACCGCTTTCCGCGGTGTGAAAATGGTAGATATCGCGCCCCCGTTTGCAAGCGACGTCCCAAATATGTTCGCCTTTTCCGCCTTCATATGCGGCGCCTTCGACTTGATAGGAAGCCGTGGCGGCACCCCACACAAACTTTTCAGAAAAACCCATTTTTTTGCTCCTTTAAGAAATCGTAACGGAATTGATCGTGACCGTTCCGTTATAAGGGGCTTGCGGCGCATTCGCGCTATCCGAAGCCCAGCAGTCGATCATCAACATCAGTCTTTGCACCTGCGCCGCCTGTGCCGCCGTAAACTCTGCGTTAAAATCCCAAGTCGCTCCCGACGGAATTTCCAGCCAAACGACGCTCGCATCGCTGTCCAAGCCGATCTGATTCCAATCCGCGCCGTGCGCGCTTAACTTGAACTTCACGAGATGATCGGTGGAATTCGTGACCGAAACCTTCACTTTGGTGTAACCCGTTTCCAACGCGAAATCCGTGCTCACGCTTTCCCATGCATCGACGGGAAGATCGGTGATCGTAACCGTTCCATCCGTTACCGAAAGATGTTCCTTATCGGTCGTCCAATTTACGGCTACGTTTTTTTCGCCCGTGCCGCCCGCTTCAAAGCGCACGGCGGAGATCGTAACGCTGCCCGCGCCCTGCCCTTCGACGTCGACGAACGCCAACAGCGCCGCGATCGCTTCGCCCGCGTTGACCGAAACCGACAGCGTGAGCGTTTCGCCTGCGGGAACGGCGGTCAACGCGCCTTCGCGCAACGTTTCCCAAGCGCCGCTTTCGCCCGTCTTCATCAAGTCGAAACGAATCTGCGCCGCCCATTCGTTGTTGTTCGTGAAATCGATTCGGATCAATCCGCTTTCGGCTGCCGTATACGAAAAGTCGGTTTTCAAACAAGGCACGCTCCAACTCATCGCGCCGTCATAGGCGACCGTCGTGTTTCCGTCCTCTACCGTGAACGTGTACGGGTGCTCTTCCGCGTTCGCCTGCCAATTTGCAGCGGGGAGTTCGATTTTTTCGCCGTCGCTGAACGCAACCGAAACGATATCCACGTCTCCGCTGAACAGCGTATCGGCAGGCACGGCGTCGTCGGTGCAGCAGCCGTCGAGAAAGAGCGTAATCGCCGTATAATCCTGCGCCGTTTCCATGACAATCGTCTGCGTTTCGCCTGCCGCGATCGTGCCGTATTTCTCGGTTTCCGCGATTGATTTGTTCGCGTCGAGGCTGCTCTTATACCAAACCGTTTCCGAACCGTTGTTGCGGAGCGTGACGCTCACTTTGCCCTTTTTATCCGCGGCGGGAACGTCGGCAAACAGATTTGCCCAGAGCGCTTTGGGAACGTCCGCATAAGTTACGTTTGCCAAAACCCCTTCTTTTTGACTGATATTATAGTATTTCGCACCCGCGGGAACGACCTGCCAGCGAAGCGTCTGCGCGGGCGGTTGTTCCTGTTCGAGATCTTCGTCCCACGAAAATTCCACGCTTTTTACGGTCATCTGACCTCTGCCGTCGTACTTGCTTGCCGCGGTCGGAACGGATTCGACCTGTAAGCCGAGCAGAAGCTGTTTGTTGTGCTGCCCTTCCATAGCGGCGAGCGCCGCGCCGACGGGAATTTCCATGACGATTTCGCCGTTTTCGTTGGGCGTATAAATTCCGCCCTTTTCATAATCGACGAGCCATTGCTCGTAATAGTTCCACCAACCGCCTTCGTTCCAACTTGCCTCGTCGCCGCGCAAAATGAGTTGGAAATGATCCACGCTGTCCGCCGCGTTTTCCACTGCGTCGGAAGTGAACGTAAACGTCAGCTTGTTTACAGGTTCGCTCGGCAAGACGACGGTGCGGAACGCCCCCGCCCATTCGGCGGGACGGTTCCAAGAAAGCTTTACTTCCCCGTTTTCCACGCGGCGCAGGTTATAACCCGTCCATGCCTCGGCGGACCAGCCCGCCGTCGCGTCGGTGCCTTGCTCGTTCACGAGCTTGCTTCCTTCGGGCTGCGCCTTGGAGAACCACGCGTCTTTGACGTAAATGTCGCCGTACGTTCCCGTCATGCCCGGATCGGGAAACAGGCAAACGTCGTTCACAACGTCGAGGATCTGCCTGTAAAGAACGGGTACGTAAAAGGAATAGGTTACGAACTCTTCGCTTAAATCGAAGTAGACGTCGCTTCCGAGCACGTTCATGTTATCGCCGTCTTCGCGTATGGGATTTACGATCTTGACGAACGCGCTGACAACGTCTTGCGCGCCGCCCGCCTTCATGGTCATATTCAGCCACGAAAAATCGGAATACTCCCCTTCGATGTTTACGCCGAAATTGCGCCATGCCTCGTTGTTATAATAATGCAGCTTCACTGCCTCGGACTCTTCCGTTACAAGGAAAATTTCGTCGGGCTTGGAAGGAAACCACCCTTTGAGGTGAACGTCCTGCCCGTCGCCGTAATAATAATTTACGCCGTCTTTGTACTCGCTCGGCTTATTCCGCTCGCTGCCGCAGGCGCAAAGCACGCCCGCGCACAGCGTGACCGCCGCCGCAACCGCCAACGATACCGTCCATTTCTGTTTTTTATTCATGTTTCATTTCCCCCGTTAAAAATCGATGACCGCATAATACGCGGGTTTTTTGGCGTGATACTCGTCGAAGAGATACGGCCAGTCCTGTCTGCCCGCCACGGGGATTTTGTGCAGATACGAATCGTCGTCCGCCACGCCCCATTGCGTTACGCAGGTGATTTTGTCTTTATGCTTGCGGAAAATTTCAAACGCTTTTCCGAAACAGCTTGCTTGCAGCTGCGCCATATCCTCGGTAAACTCGTGATAATACAGCGCAATGTCGCCGTTATAATCGTACATCGAAAAATCGATCTCAGTGATCTGCACTTCCAGCCCGCGCGCGGAAATCTGCACGATCAGATTTTCCAGCATTTCCCAATCGAACGAGGTAATGTCGTAATGCGCCTGAATGCCCACGCCGTCGATCTCGCAACCCTTTTCCAAAAGCCGATCGAGCACGGTGAGAAGCTTTTGCGCCTTGAACTGATTGTTTGCAAAATAATCGTTATAAAAGAGCTTTGCGTCGGGATTGGCTTTGCGCGCGGCGTCGAACGTGGCGATAAACAGATCTTCGATCTTATCGTTCACCGCGTTGCGCTCGTCGGGCGAAAGCGCGCCCGAAAGCCCCGCCACGGTGTGCCACTGCGAATCCAAACGGTAAAGGTCGGTATCGTCCTCGGTGTAATTATCGGTGATGACTTCGTTCCAAACGTCCCACGCGTAAATATCGTCGCCGAAATGCGTGACGACCTCGGTTGCGTGCGTCACGAGTCTTTCTTTTACTTTTTCGTACGAAGCAACCGCAGGCTTTCCGTCCTCGCCTTCCACCGAGAACACCCAGCCGGGCAGCGCCAACGGATTGTGCCACGCCAGGCAATGTCCGCGCACGCTCATGCCGTGTTCCTTGGCAAAGCTCACCATATTGTCCGCCGAAGTATAATTATACTTACCTTCGTTTGGTTGAAGCGCGACCCACTTCATTTCGTTTTCGCACGTCATGGAGTTGAACTCCCCGGCGATATCGTCGAAAATATCCTGCGTGCCGTAATTCATGGTACACCCGATCTTAAAATAATCTTTATAGTGCTGCCACAGTTTTTTATCCTCTCCGCAGCCGCTAAACGAAAGCGCCGCACCCGCAAGAAGAACAGATGCCAAACAGATTGCAATTTTTTTCATGATTTCCTCCTGATTTTTTTATTCTTTTCCGCCGCCGATCGCAACGCCTTGAATGATGAATTTGGAGAAGGCGGCATAGATCACGAGCAGCGGAACAATGGTTATAAACACCGCGAGCGACATTGCGCCCAAATCGGTATTGTAGCGATCGGTTTTCAACAGCTGAACGATCATGGGGAACGTGAACTTTTCGGTCGTGGAAAGCAGCATCAACGGTCCCATGTAGTTATTCCACGAGCTGACTATGCCGAAGATCGCGTTTGTCGCAAGCGCGGGAATGAGCGTGGGCAGCACGACGAGGTTGAACGTGCGGAATTCGGACGCGCCGTCGATGCGCGCCGCTTCCACCATTTCTTTGGAAAAGTTCGCGTCGAAGTACTGCTTGAAAAAGAACACTCCGCCCGGCGCGGCGATCGCGGGAATGATGAGCGGCACGTATGTATCGTAAATATTCATATCGACGACAAGCTTATAAAAACCGATCATCGAGAGCTGCCCCGGAATCATCATCAGCATGAGAATAAAGGAATAAACCGCTTTCTGCCCCTTATATCGGTACGCCACGAACGAATACGCCGAGAGCGCCGAAAAATACAAACACAGCGCCGTGGAGCTGAAACTGATGAGCACACTGTTGAAAAACGCACGCAAGACGGGGAAATCCTTTTCCAACAGTGTTCCGAAGTTGATAAAGAAATATTTGCTCGGCAGCAGACTCATGCCCTGATTGATCTGCGTCGTGGAGCGCGTGGCGTCGATAAACAGCAGCCACAGCGGCAGCAGGCAGAGCACCGCCATCAGAATGCAGAGCACATAGATAAGCGCTTGCACCGCGTTGCGTTTTATACGCTGTCCGCGCGGCACGGCGCGCCGCGCTTCCCGTTTAATCAGCGTTTCCGCTTTCATGATGCACCCCCCCCCAGATTTTCCGTTCCGCACGGCGCTGCCGCTTCGATTCGTCGGTATGCGTAACGCGGAAGAGCACGAAGCTGATCGTCATGCAGATCACGAACAGATAGACGCTTGCGGCGGAGGCGATCCCGTATTGCATTTCGCCGCCCGTATCGAACGCCATTTTGTAGATATAAACGGCGATCGTTTCGGTGGCGTTCCGCCCGCCCGAAAGCACGGGTCCGCCCGACAAAAACAAATAAGGAATGTCGAACACCTGCAAACCGCCTAAAACCGACGTCACCAAGCTGTAAACGACAATCGGCTTGATTAGCGGCAGGGTAATGTGCAAAAAGATGTCTTTTTGCGACGCGCCGTCGAGCTGCGCCGCCTCGTATACGGAAGGGTTGATGCCCAGAATCCCCGCCGAAAGCGTTACCATCGTGCAGCCGAACCACATCCAAAACTGAATAAACGCGATGATAATGCGCGAAGGCCATGCCAAAAGATACAAATTCGTGCCGTAGGAGATGATCCCCATTTTGTTGAGAAGCTGCCAAAGACCGCCGCTCGGTTTCAGGAAAAGCGTGTAGAACATGACGGCGACCGAGGTCGCGGTGATAATGTTTGGCAGATAATAAATCGCCTTGAACACGCCCTTGCACTTCATCTTGTACGTTTTCGTCGTAAACATCGCCGCAAAAATCAAGGCGAATGCCATTTGCGGAAGGAAGTTCATGCTGAAAATAATCACCGTGTTCAAAAACGACTGCCAAAAACGCGCCTGCGTGACAAGCCAGGCAAAGTTTCCAAAACCGATAAAATCGAACCGATGGCTATACCCCGCATAATCGGTCAAACTCAGAATGACCGAATAAAACATCGGGAACAGCGAAAAGATACCGTATACGATGAAGAACGGCAGGATAAACAGCACGCCGTAAGCGTTGACGGGAATCCTGAATTTCTTTTTCCGTTTTTCCTTTTGTTCGGGGAGATGCGCGCCCGTGTTCAGCGTCTCCCGTTCCATAGAAAGCTGCTCCATCTTACGCCTCCGAACGTTTTACTTCACCGTAATGGAAGTATAAATGCCCTTAATGGAATTTTTGAATTCGGCAATGCAATCGCTCTTTAACGGCTTGATGCCTTCCGCATAGTTGGTCGCCCATGCCTTGAACTGCCCGTTTATCGTGGAATCGTACTGCGTGATGATTTCGCCGTTGATATTCGACGCCGCCGACATGTAAATGTTATAGGGATTTTGCCCGCCGAGGAATTCGTTTTGATATTCCGCATCGTCGGCGATCGCCTGCATGCACGATTTACTGTTCATGAAGTCGCCGTTTTGCTTTGCCCAATTCGTCAGATACGTTGCATCGGTCGAGAAGAATTTTACAAAATCCTTTGCCTCGTCCTTCCACTTCGTCCCCTTGATCACGGCGTGGAACGTGCCGCCCTCGAAAAAGTTGCTCGGTCCTTCGCAAATCGCCCAATCGCCGAAAGACGTGCTTCCCGAGGTCGCGCTCGTGCAGTTCCGCTCAAGGTTGGAGCGAATGCCCCAGGTCGCTTGGAAGTAACCGAACACGTCCGTTCCGGAAATATCGGTATACCATGCCGCGGTGTTTTCCGCCGTTTCGTTGCTTAAATTCTCGGTTTTCAGCAGCTTTGCGGTTTCCATCAGGCTGTTTGCTTCGCCCGTGAGCGATTCGTCGATCACAAGATTGTTCTGCCCGTCGACCCAGCCCGACGATCTGCCGCCGAAAAAGACTTTGGCTATGTCCATGTACGAAGAAAGCACCTTGTAATTCTTTTCCTTCAACGCGCGCGCGGAAGCAAGGAAATTTTCCCAGCTGTTGAAATGCTGCTGGATCTCCGCGGGATCGTCGGTGCCGAACGTCGCTTTTGCAATGCTTCTTCTGTAAGCAAACACGCCCGGCGTAACGTTGGTCGCCAACGCGTACAAATGCCCGTTCTTGCTCGCCGCTTCCACCGTGTAGTCGTACATATCGGAAGTAAGCGGTTTCATGTCGTCAAGCTCTTCCAAGATTTTTCCGTCGATATAGCGCTTGAACGTAGTCCCTTCCAACGCCACGACGTCGGGCAGATTTTTGCCCGTGCGCAAGCCGCTGTCTAATTTTTGGAGCATGTTGTCGAGCGTCATGACCTCGATATCGATTTCATAACCGAGTTCTTTGGCGTTCACGTAGTAGTCCAACACCTGCTGTTCCATATCCGCGTCGAAACACCAATACACCATTTTGTTTCCCCGTCCGCCTCCGCACGCCGACAATGCGCCTACCGACGCGCCGAGCAACACCGCGGAAAGCGCGGCGGCAACTACCTTTTTCCCTTTCATAACCCACCTCTTTTTTCAATTAGTTAATCGATTACCTAAACCGATAAAAAATAAAATCGACAAATTTGAGTTAATCGATTACCTTGCATGTGTAATATAACACACGATTCGCATGCTGTCAATAGTTTCCCGAAAAATTTTTTTGAAAATTTTTTTCAGTTAAGTTTTTTAATTTGCAAAAAAACCGCGAAACGCCTGTTCGCGGTTTCTATTCTCTTTCGCGCCGTTAGGTGACCGCCGCCGTGCTCTCCCCTTTCACGAGCGTCGTTTCCAAGCTCACCGTAAACTGCGGATTTTCCTTGCCTTCGATTTGGTTGATCAAGCTCTGCGCCGCCGCCGTGCCGATCGCCTGCGCGTTCTGCCGCATCGTGGTCAGCCGCGGCGTAACCAACGAGCCGACCGAAATGCCGTCGAACCCCGTGACCGAAATGTTTTTCCCGACGAACAGCCCGTGTTGGGCAAGCAGATAGGTTGCGGCAAGCGCCGTAAAATCGTCGGGATACATCGCCGCCGTAAACGTGCGCCCGCACGAAAGCAAACTGCGCGTGGCGTTCTCGCCGTTGTCGGCGCTGAAATAGTTAGCGCGGATGAGCAGCGCTTCGTCAAACGGAATAGAATGCTCCGCAAGCGCGGCGCGATAGCCCGCGATACGCTCGCGCGTAATATCGGTATCTTTTCCCGCAAGGAACGCGATGCGCCGATGTCCCAACCCGATCAGATACTCCGTTAAACGCTTACCCGATTCAAAGTTTTTACTCGCAACAGACGACCGTTCGCCATAAGGCGATTCAAAACCCACGATCGGCAAATTGCTCTCGAACAAATCGCGCACGGCTTTTTTCGTATACTCGCAGCAAAGGCAGAACAGACCGTCCAACCGCAGCGCGCGGCAATGCGTTAAAAAGCTTCCGTCCCACTGCGTCGCCTTTTCGGAAATCAACACGATTTCGTAATTGGTTTCTTCCATCACCGTGCGGAAAGCATTCAGAATTTCCGCGAACAGCTCGTGCCGCAATCCGAGAACCTTGTCGGAAAAAAGCAGCACGCCAACCATGTTGGAACGCTTCATCACTAAGTTGCGCGCCGTTACGTTGGGAACGTAACCGAGCGAACGCGCCGCCTCCAACACTTCCGTGCGTTTCTTTTCACTGATATTCCCCGAACGGCTGAGCACCTTGCTCACTGTTGCGGAAGAACAATTACAGGCTTTTGCGATATCGTAAATCGTAACCATGCTTGTCACCGCCGTTTACCATTTTATACCAATTTCTTTGTTTTGTCAATCCCTCTGTTTTTCGCTGCCGAACGAAACCCGAACGACAGCGCTTCTATTTGCCCCGCAATCGTTTCCAGCGTAACGGCGTCGTTTGCGCCGCCGCAGCTTACGTTGCAGGAATACGTACGCCATACGGCGGAATCGACCGAGATTTCCGCCTTGAACGCGTCGGCGAACATGACGCGCAAACGCCCGTTTCCGCGCGCCGTGACGCAAAATTGCGAAACGGCGGTCAGATCAAAATATTTGTAGACGGCTTTTACGCCCGCCGTTAAGCCCGTAAGATACCGTTCGCCGTTTGCGTGCGTTACCATGGGGATATTCGTAAACGACATGTTCCCGCCGTGCGGCATGTTTCCGTTGGTGAGATTGCAGCATATGACGGCTGGATACTCCCCTTCTCCCGCCAACGCGCCGCCGTTCAAGCCGCAAGAGGTGATTTCCGCCTGCGCGATCGACCCGTCCGCGTTGATTTCAATTTGCTCGGCGCAAGCCTGACGGCTGTAATCGCTACCGTGCGTTTGACGGTGGTAAAACACGTACCATTTACCGTTTATTTGCTCGATGCTGCCGTGCGTCGTAGCGGTATGGTTGAGCCTGTCGCGCTCCCTTCTGCCGCCGTACCCCACGTCGCCGTTGGATACGATGACGCCGCGGTACGTAAAATCGCGGTCGGGATAGCAGCTCGTCGCATAACACAGCTCGTGATTGTTAACGGACGAATAGATGAAATAATACGTTCCGTTTATGTTACGGATCGAAGCGCCCTCGAAAAATCCGTGTCCGTAAAAGAGATGCCCCTCTCTTCCGTTCGGATAATATCGGCTCTCAAAGGGCGTTCCCTTGGTTTTGGCAGGCAAGATACGCTTCGGACCGCGCTTGACGGTAAGCATATCGTCCGCCAATTCGCAGCACACGGCGCCCATTACGCCGCCCTTCTCCGCGCGCAGCTCCGAAAGCGATTTTCCGAACATTTCCGCTTGCGTGTTCCGCAGCTTGCGGCGGAGAAACAAACTCGTTTCCTCGTAGGGATACCAGGTACCGTAGTAAAGGCGAATCACGCCGCCGTCGTTGATCACGGCAGGATCGAACGGCACGAATTTGCGGCAAAGCGTTCCGTCCTCGAACCGCACGTGTCCGTAAAAGCGATATTGTCCGTCGGGCGTATCGCACACCGCAACGCCGATCGGTCCGTGATAGCCGCCCGCGCCCTTCTCGCCGCTCAAACAATAATACAGATAAAATTTTCCGTCGTTGCCCTGCACGCAATCGGGCGCATACAGATACGGGCGGTTGGTCGCCTCCGAAAGCGGATCGCATTTGGCGCTGTAATTGCTCCCCTTTTTCGACCAGTCGGACAAATCGTCGAGCGGGGCGGACCAGATTTCGTAATCGAGCATGCAAAACGTTTCGCCGCCCTCTTTGTCGTGCGATCCGAATAAGTAAACGCGATCCCCGAACACGTGCGGTTCGCCGTCGGGAATATAAACGTTGAGCGGTAAAAAAGGATTGTAAACTTGTTGCTTCATAGTACGTTCTCCGAAATAGAGTAATCGATTACCCAATCCAAGTATACCGCAAAACCTGCGTTCTGTCAATATTTAATTACAAAAATAAAAACGCACCTCTTCAAACGAAGTGCGTTTCCCGTTTTATTCTTTTTGCTCCGATTCCTGCTCTATCTGAGCCGATTTTGATTTTTTGCGCGACTCGATCGCAACCGCAACGATCGCCGCCAACAGGAAGGAGAGCACGAGCGACCCGACTACGACGACGGCGATGTTGATGCCGCCGTTCTTTTCCGCCGCCCGCATAAGGAATCCGACGTCGGTATTCTTGGCGTAGATCGAAGAAGATACCCGCGCCACCGTTTCCGCGGCGGTCTGCAACTCACCGAACTGTTCGCTTAAACGGGCGACGTATTTTTCCACGTTGGGGACGGTGAGAACGCCATGTTCGCCTTCCGCGGTCACGCCGATCTGATAATCGATCTGCGCATTGCGCTTTTTGTAGTGCGCTTTCATTTCTTCCACGTCCATATTGCCCGACGGACCGAAGGTTATGCGCAAATCCTCTTCGGGCGTTACCGCCGCGAATTTGGCGTACGAAACCGCGGTCTTTTCCAATTCCGCGATTATTTTTTCGTTCAGCTTATATTCCTCGGCGAGAACCGTTCTGCGCGCGTCCACCGCGTCTTTCAAAAGATCGTGACTGCTTAAATCCAAACCGCTGTAACCGTTGCGCTCGGATTCCGATTCCAAATCCTTTTTCGTGCTTTCGCCGAACACGACGTACAGCTCGCTGCGGTAATTGCCTAACATGCGGTCGGCGACGGGATAAGTCGCGCCGTACAGATCGATCCACCCGTCGCAAGCGGCAAGAAGCGTCCGCTTCAATTCCGAAAGCAACCCGATCTTTTCTTCAAACGAAGCGTTTTCAAACACTTCGACGTCGAGCTTGTAATTGAGCGTCTGCGCGTTCGCTACGATATGGTTGACGGGCACCTGCGCCGCCGCCCGCAGGAACTTTTCGGCGGAATCGGGATTGCCGAATTGCTGCGCCTTGACCGTGAGCGTGTAAACCGTGTCGCCGTCTTCCTGTTTCTCCGCGCCGAGCGTGATTGCGCCGTCCTTGATCATGCGGTTGATATCGAGCCCCGCGAACTCTTCGCCGCTGTTTTTCGCCTCTTCCAAAAATTCGGGAGAAATGATTTCGCGTTCCGAAAACGGCGAGCCGTCGGGATAGCGCACGCTGCCCGTGGGGAACACAATGTGAAAACGCAAGCGGTATTCTACGGCGCGCGGATTAATCGCCAACCCGAACACGAGCGATACGATGAGCGTCAGCCCGACGGTGATCGCAAGTACGATCCAAATTCTTCTTTTGACGGCGCGCCAAATATCCCCCAAGGATATTCCGCTCTCCGCTTCGCGTTCTTCGTCCATGCCCTGCTCCTTTTTGCGCGCCGCCGTTTTTCTAACGATGCGCAAAACGCAAAAAAATCCATGCTTTTCTGCTTTGTTCTTTCATTATAACGCATGAAAGACGATTCGTCAAGGGGGTTGGGAAAATTTGGGCGTTAAAACACGATATGTTCAAAATCCTTGCGCGAAGAGCGGCGGTACAAGATCGCCTTGCGCCCGATCACCGCAACCGTTTGCGCGTGCAGGCGCGTTTCTATCTCGCGCGCGACGGCGGCGCCGTCCTCTCCCGCCGCGGGCAGAAGATTGATTTTGATCAGCTCGCGCGCTTCGAGCGCATCGGAAAGCGAAGCGATAAGATTATCGCTCACGCCCTCTTTGCCGACCTGCGCGATCGGCTTCATCGTCGCGGCAAGCGACTTTAAGTGACTTCTCTGTTTGCTCGTCATAGTTTATCCTCTTTTAACGGTGTAAGCGATTACAGTACGTACTCGAATTCCACGTCGCCCACGCTCACGGTGTCGCCCTGCGCGCAGCCCATGTCTTTGAGCGCCTTGAACACGCCGCGCAGTTTGAGCACGCGCTGGAAGTACGCCATGGAATCGGGATTGCTGAGCACGACGTTGCGGCACAGCATGTCGACAAGTCCGCCCGTGACGACGAACACGCCTTCCTCGTCGCGGAAGATCTCGAACTGCGTGTTGTCGCCTTCGTCGAAGATGAACTCGTCGGCAAGTATCTTTTCGGCGGGCGGAAGCTGTTCGAGCAGCTCCCACAGCGCGCCGACCAATTCGCGCGCGCCTTCGCCCTTTACGGCGGTGATCGGCAGGATCAGCGCTTTTTTTCCGTATTTCTTTTTGAAGCGTTTAAGATTTTCTTCCGCGCCGAAGCAATCGCATTTATTGCACGCCACGATCTGCGGAAGAGCTGCGAGCACTTCGGAATAAGATTTTAATTCGCGGTTGATCGTTTCGTAATCCTCCAAGGGGTCGCGCCCTTCCATGCCCGAAATATCGAGCACGTGGCAGATCGCCCGCGTGCGCTCGATATGCCGCAGGAAATCGTGACCCAGCCCCGCGCCGTCCGCCGCGCCCTCGATCAGCCCCGGAATATCGGCGACGACGAAGGAATTTTCATAATATTTCACGACGCCCAAATTGGGGGAAAGCGTAGTAAAATGATAATCGGCGATCTTGGGTTTGGCGGCGGATATTTTGGAAAGCAGCGTGCTCTTGCCCACGTTGGGGAACCCGACTAAGCCGACGTCGGCGATCACCTTCATTTCGAGCAGGACGGCGTGCTCCTTCGTCACGACGCCCTTCTGCGCGAAATTGGGCGCATGGCGGCGCGCCGTCGTAAAGCGCACGTTTCCCTTGCCCCCTCTTCCGCCTTGCAGCAGCTTGATTTTTTCGCCGTGCTCGTACAAATCGCAGATGATTTTTCCGCTCTCCGCATCGCGCACCAACGTGCCGCAGGGCACTTTTAACACCACGTCCGCCCCGCGCTTGCCAGCGCATTGGTTGGTTCCGCCGCGTTCGCCGTCTTCCGCCTTATATTTGCTGACGAAACGGTATGCAGTCAGATCGTTCGTATTCTCGTCGGCAAGCAGATAAACGCTGCCCCCGTCGCCTCCGTCGCCCCCGTCGGGACCGCACGCGGGTTTGCCCTTGAACGCCTTAAACGAATTCATGCCGTCGCCGCCGTTTCCGGCTTTGACGGTGATGCGTACTTTGTCTGTAAAACGGTTGTCCATGCAAACAGTATAACAAATATGCGGAATTTGCGCAAGGATTTTGCGCGCGCAATCCCTTCGGCAAAAAGAATTTCGCGTTTTCTGTTACAAAACCCCTTTTTCGTGGTACAATAGAATAAGGGAGTTTGTTTTTATGTATTACTATCTCTTATTTCTTTTAATCCTCATCCCGTTTCTGGCGTTCTCCGCCTGGGCGAGCGCGAAAGTCAACACGACCTATTCCGCGTTCGATAAAGTCCCCTCGCGCTCGTGCATGACGGGGTACGATACGGCGGTGCGCTTAATGCGCAACCGCGGCGTACAAGGCATCGAGGTCGGGCGCGTAAACGGCAAACTGACCGACCACTACAACCCGACCAAAGCGCAGGTAAACCTTTCCATGAGCACGTTCGGTTCTTCGTCGGTGGCGGCAGTCGCGGTCGCGGCGCACGAAATCGGGCACGTTATGCAAAAACAGGAAGGTTACGCTCCGTATAAACTGCGCACCGCGCTCGTCCCCTTAACGAACATCGGTTCGCGGCTTGCGCTGCCCGTGATTCTCGTCGGCTTGCTGATCGATCTTTTTTGGATGGGCACGCCCGCGCCGTACGGTCAGTGGCTCATCTATTTGGGGATCGCGCTTTACGGTCTTTCGACGCTCTTCATGCTCGTTACGCTGCCCGTGGAATTCAACGCCAGCCGCCGCGCGAAAAAGATGCTCGTCGAGGACGGCATTCTGACCGAAGAGGAATTGCCCGGCGCAAGCAAAGTTCTCAACGCCGCCGCGCTCACGTACGTGGCGTCGATGCTCATTTCGTTCATCTACTTCCTGCGTTTCCTGTTCGTGATCCTTTCCATGACGCGCAACCGCCGTTAAACAAACGCAACGCCCGCCCCGTAATAAGGGCGGGCTTTTTTTTAGCTTTCGGGAAGATCGGCTTGCGTGAACGCGGCGCCGTCGAAACGGAATACGCGCAGCTCTTCGCGCCGCCCCGTAACGGAAATCACCGCCCCGTCCATGCAGAACGACGCGTATTCTTCCCGTTCGGTGTTGATATGTTCGGGACGGAACACCTTGCCGCCCTCTTGTTTGAACAGGCTTTCCTTCGCCGTCCAAAGCCGCGCAATATAAGACGCGGAGGGCGTTTCCCCCCAAACGGCGCGCTCTTCGGCGCAGGCGATACGATCATACAGTTTTCGGGTAAACCGTTTCTCGCTCAGCTCCTCGCGGTCGATCCCGACGGGCGCGTGCGACAGCGCGACGGCGACCCCCTCTTTCGTGTGCGACAGCGAAAAACAGCACCGATCACAAACCCACTTGCCGCAATCGGTTTTCCGAAAATCGATCTGCCGCATATCCGATCCGTAAGCGTGCAACAGCCCTAAGCGCAAGATCTTCCAAACGGACGCTTTTTGCGCGCGCACAGAGGCGTTCGCGCAGGAGAGTATTTCTTCGGCGCGGGCGGGGGGATAAAGCTCCTCTTGTTCGGAAACGTCATGCAGTTGCGCAAGATAGACAAATATCATTACAACAATTATACCACAAACGCCGCAAGAAAATCAACCCTTCCGCACTTTGTCGCGTTATTCACCCTATCTATCTTGTCACCCTATCTATCTTGTCACCCTATCTATCTTGTCACCCTGAGCGAAGTCGAAGGGTCCCGTTTCGGATTTCTCGACTATGCTCCCTAAGGCGGAGCGGAATGAAAAAGAAGGCGAGAACGTTACAAATTCGGGGCTTGACAAACGGTTTTTTGCGACATATAATAAGCATAGGAGAATTATATGAGTTCATTCAAAGATTTAAGGATCGTAGACAATTTTTACCAAACCTCGTCCTTCTTTCCCATGCCGACCACGCTTATCGGCACGACGGACGAACACGGAAAAACCAATCTCGGCGCATATTCGCTTTGTTTCCCCTACTATATCGCGGGGAAACAATATTACGCCATGATCTTGGAATGCCGCAATTCCTCGAACACGGCGCAGAACATTCTGCGCGGAAGTAAAATTTCGCTCAACTTTATCCCCGACAACCGCAAATATTTCCGCGAAGCGGTGCGTCTGGGCTTCCCCGGCGAAACGACAGCGGAAAAAATGAAAAACTGTCTGTTCACGCTTGAAAAAGGCGAATGCGAGGGCGACCGTCCGCTGATCGTGCAAGAAGCTTTTCAAGTATTCGAGTGCAGCTGGGATAGTTCTTTGGAAAAGGCGTACGAAGATAAAGCGGGCTGTTTGGAAGGGTATGAACCGCCCTACCGCGATTTTAACGGCATCACAAGCAAATTCGGCGCACACTTTATTTTGAAAATCGACAAGATTTTAATGAAAGAAAAATATTACGACGCCATCGTGAACGGCGTAAAAGCGAACAATTTCCCCGCCGTTCCCGTCGATTACGGTTACCGCGACAGCACGCATTTTTGGTGTTCGCGCTTCAAAAAGCCCTATCCCGAAAAAATACAGGCAAAGGAAGGCGACGTCGATTCGGTAATATACGCCGCCAAACGCATCGATCCCGCAGTCACCTTCACAAACGAAGCGTGCGCGCAACTGACAAAGATTCCGCGCGTGTTCTTAAAGGCGGCGCTCACGCAAATGGTGAAGATCGCCAAAGAAGAAGGCATTTCCGTAATCGACGAGGCGGCGCTCAAAATCATTAACGACAAACGCAGAAAAGAGAAAAAATAAAAAAAGGGCATTCCGAGCGCCCGCCCATTTTGTCATTCTGAACCCCCTTTTCGGGGGTGAAGAATCTCATCATTCGATTCTTCGGCAAGCTCAGAATGACAAATTTGACCACACCAAATTCAGAATGACAAATTTGACCACACCAAACTTAGAATGACATTTTTGACCATACCAAATTCAGAATGACATTTTTGACCATACCAAATTCAGAATGAAGAATTTGACCCGAAATTACATTTCTTTTTGTACAAAAAAGCCTTCCCGTCGGGAAGGCTTTTTCTTACACTTTCGTTTCGTCTGGCGGCGCGGAAGAAGAGTATTGTTCGGTTACGTCCTCTAAATCTTCCATCATCTGTTGTTTGGGCAGCGCGATCTGCTCGGAAGAAAATCCGTTGCCGCGCACTTCGCTGATTACGCTGATCGTGATAAATGCGGTAGGATCGATTTTCCAAATTTCATTTTTCAGCTTTACGACGTCGCGGTTGGAAACTACCGTCATGATCACAAAGCACTTTTGCTGTAAAAAGCCCGATTTACCGTAAAGCATCGTCACGCCGCGGTTCATTTTCGTTAAAATCATTTCGCGGATCTCTTTATGCTTTTTGCTGATAATCTTTACCTGCGCCCTGCGCAAACCGATCGGCGAAACGACGTCTACCACGATCGCGGAAAATACGGTGATCAGGATACCGAACAGTGCAATGTTAAGATCGACCTGCGGCGCAATCAGCTGCAACGCGACGATCGAACAGTCAAGGCACATCATTGTAACCGAAACGGGGAAATTGAAATACTTATGCAGAATAATCGGCGGAATATCGGTGCCGCCCGTGCTTGCTCCCACCCGAACGACTAAGCCGATTCCAAGCCCGAACAGGAGCGAGCCGATGATCATGGCAAGCATGGGGCTGCCGAACGCGCCGCCCGCGCCCATCGCGTACCCCGTCGCGTTTATGTAAAGATCGTTCAAGGGGGTGTAAATCGTCATGAACGTGGGATAAAGCAGAGAACCCGCAAGCGTTGCCAGAGCGTATTTTTTACCCATGAGAAGCGCGCCGATAATAAAAAGTATGATATTTGCGATATAAGTCGTAAGGTTTAACGCCCAATCGACCATCGCTCCCGTTTTGCCGCTCGCTTCCAAAAGATTGCGCACGAAAATACCGATCCCCGTCGTTCCGCCCATGACGAAATGATTGGGTACGATAAAAAACGCCGCCGCGCCTGCGGCGATCGCATTGCCGAGAAAAATATACAAGCTGTGGACGGCAAACCGTTTTACTTGGTTTTTCGTCGGTTTTTTGAAGGAAATTTTCATGTGATTATTATATCACCCCGTTCGGCGCTTGGCAAGTTGTTTTACGTAAAAATTTCAGATCCTTCGGCTACGCTCAGGATGACAAGTTCATCCTCCCTTGAGCGCGGCTTGGAGATCGTGAAAGATCCTTCGGCTGCGCTCAGGATGACAAGTTCACCCTCCCTTGAGTGCGGCTTGGAGATCGTGGAAGATCCTTCGGCTGCGCTCAGGATGACAAGTTCATCACCTACCCATGCATTCAGGATGACAAGTTCATGCCCGTGCATTTGGGATGACAAGTTCACCCTCCGTCGTCGTGTTCTCGTGATCGGGTTCGCCGTCCGCCGCTTCCCATGCGCGGAAGATCGGCGGGATATCGTAATACCGTATCGCTTCCCGCCGTACCGCCCGTGCCACGCATCGGCATTCCGTGCCCCTCTCTGTCATGTTGAGCGAAGCCGAAACATCTCACACAAAATAAAAACGGAGGGCAACTGCCCTCCGTTTTTTTAAGTTCGGATTATCTTTCTACGTTTTGGAACGTTCCGTTCGGACCGGAATTGTTCTTATCATTCGAGCTGGTAACCGTTAAAAAGCTGCGATCTTTTGAAATCTTGAAATTCACCGTAAACTCAACCATGCCGTCCATCAAAGAAACATCAAACGAATAGGAATCATCCCCGATCGTAATCGCTAAATTCTCCAAAGGTGCAAAGTTGCCGTAAGTATAATTCACGGTATAACCAAGTGTATCGTTCCCGACAATTTCGATTATATGATTTGCCGGCAAACCAACACTTGCATACTTCCCTTGCGCCAAAGCAACAAATTCTTCTTTTTCAAAATTCGCAGTGTGCGTATCCCCGCCGCCGTCGTAGTTGGCAAGCTGCAATCTTTCAACCGACAATACCGTTATCGTTACCGTTCTTTCCGTATTAGAGAAATCCTTGCACGTAAAGGTCCACTTGCCGTTGGCATAAACAAGCCGAATATCCGCAGGCTGCATCATGCTGGAAGCATCTTTGTACGTACCCGTGTAAGAATCGCCTTCCTCTTTGATCGTTAAAGTAAACTTTCCGTCGTCATACGTATACTTTCCAGCTTCGATAAGGTATCCTTCCTGCACAAACGTAGCGGAATCATCCCATCCGTTATAATTGCCGATCATAACTTTGCCTTTCGACAATACGGTTAGCGTGGAAGTAAATTCATAACCGGTACTATCAGACCAAGTGAAGGTGTATCCCCCGTTCGCCGCGACAAGCGTAATCTCGACAGGCGTCAGCATGCTCGAAGCATCTTGATACGTGCCCGTATAAGCATCGCCGTTCTTCGTAATGACAAGCGTCCAGTTGCCGTTCTTATACGTACCTTCGCTCAGATCTGCGGTTTCGCCTTGACTGCCGCCGTCCTCTTTCACCTCGAAATCCGCCGAACTGTCTGCACCGTCAAACCCTTCCACCAAAATCACGGTATCGGTTTTCTTGGTGATCGAAAGCGTAACCTCGTTCCCGCCAACCGATACGGTTGCTACGAATTTGCCGTTCTCATACGACAAGACTGCCGCAGATCCGCCGTTAAAGCTGACGGTGTAAACGCCGTAGTAAAATTCAATCGCAGCCGTGTATTTAGTCGTACCGTCGTTATATACATACGTTTCCGATGCAAGCGCAAGAGGATATTCGTCCGTTTTCGTAAACTCCGCCCAATCCGTTCTGCTCGCCGTAGGATTAAATCCGCTGATCGTCAATTTATTCGCCGAATCGATTGTGATATACGCCGTTTCTGAATTGAAAATCCAATAATTGAAGTAATATTGTCCGTCCTTATAACCGATCGGGCGGTTTTCTTCGATCATGTCCCATTCGCTGCAATAGTAATTCGCGGTAAAGCCCGTATCGGGCGTACCGGAAATAATAAGGTAAACATTGTATCGGGTAATATCTTCCGGTCTATCGGTTTCCGGATCGCCGTCGACCATTTCCGTCGTATATCTGCCCGCCAAATTCGCTTCTTTCGACGAATCGAACAAGCAAAGCGTAACATTGCCGTTTCCGTTCGTATCGAATACCAACGAACCGTCTTCGTTTACTTCAAACGTGTATTCTTTTGTGTCTGCAATAAACGCATACTCGCCGTTCTGTTCGGAGTAAGTACCCGTACCGATCTGCTGTTTGTTTCCGTTGAAGATTCTCGTATACGTTACCGACTTCATATCGACGTTGACGTCTAACATATGCGTCACGTCGGAATCGTCCGTTCCTCTGAACACGCCCGTTACAAGCGTTCCGTGCACTTTTTCCGGCACTTTTTCAACCGTAAGCGTATAGGTTGCGGAACTGCTCGTAAGCTTCACCATGATACTGTTCGTCGTGTTTAACGAAACTTTCGCCGTGGGCGCACTGTTGCTTAAACCGCCGTACCAAGTCATATTATAATAACCGTACTTTTCGCCGTTTACTTCAAAATACGTGGTATAAGAAACGGTCGTCGAGCTGCCCGTTTGGGAACTAAGCGTAATGTTGTAGAATCCCGCCGTTTCCGCGTTAAACTGAATATAATAATCGATGGGCGCCATGTACGAAGCATTGGAATCGCGCAGCGTTTGGGTCGTTCCCGTCATCACGATCGGGTTATCTTCCGTCAACCCGACGGGCGCCTCGCTCGTTTTCACCGTAAACGTAACGGAATTTCCGCTCGCAGGGCGAACCGCCATATGGGTATAGCCGCTTCCGTTGTTCAATTTGATGGGCGTATCGGCTTCGATCGGTATATCATCTGCCAAATCTCCCGTTCTGCCGTATTCGACATCGACCCATCTGAACTGCGTTCCGGCGGCATAAGAGAACACAAGCCATTCGCCCAAATAATCGGCAACGTCGAAATAAGCATAGTTAAAAGAATTTTCGATCTCCGCGGTATTTTCCGCGCCCGCATCCGTCACCGCCATTTTCTTAACGATTTCCGTCGCGTTTTTCGCTCTCGTCAAGGTATCCGTCAATTCGGACGGATATTCCCAATTTCCTTTATTATCCTCAAAAGCCACATACGCTTTGATCGAAACGGTATCGCTCACGTCGTCGCCCGTAATGCCGAGTTTCACATGGCATTTTGCAGAACTTGCATGATAATATTCGCCGTCGAAATTATCGACCGTCATGTATTCCGCCGATCCGATCGCACCGAAACGGATCATGACGACGTTGTTTTTCACTTCGGTAATAAAATCCACGCCCAAAGAAATAACGTTCAGTTCATATTCGCTGCCGAAATAAGAATTCAGCTTCGTGAAAGGAAGATCGACTTCCTCGAGCGAAACGGTCACGTCGAACGGCACGCCAAGCGTATCGATCGTATGGCGACCTTCATCAAGCAAATATTTTCCCGCATTGCCGTTGACGATCTGCTGTTCGGTTTCGCCGTCGAGCTTGAACTGATCCGAGCTTGCTTCGTCGTTTACAAAAACAAACGAATACGTGCCCGCCACGGGAACGGTGAAGTAATTTTCTTCGTCCACGCGGAACTTCGCCGACTCCTCTGCCGATACGACGTAGATTTCCTTCCACTTTGCGTAAATCGTGGTGTCGCCGTTCACGGCGTCGGTTGCAAAATCCCAAAGGTTTTCGCATTCGGTTTCCTTATACCAGCCCGCGAACACAAATCCCTCTTCCGTCGGAGCGGCAGGCTCCTGCGCCTTCGTTCCTTTAATAAGACCCGTTTGCGCGGCGATCTGCGCGCCGTGCTCCTGCATATCGAACGTTAAGGTGTAAATTTTATCCGTCCACTTTGCGTAAAGCGTACGCGAAGAAGTTACCGTATCGGTATCGAATTTCCATTCGTATTGGCAAGCCGCATCCTTAAACCAACCGCCGAACGTATAATCCTCCGCAACGGGATCGGCAGGTTTTTGAATCTTTGCGCCTTCCTCGATATCGGTGATTGCCGCGGGAGCTTCCCCGTGACCCTGCACGTTAAACGTAACGGAATACGTAGGCGGCACGTCTTTGGCGCACGCCGCAGTTGCAAATCCAAGCAGCACGCATAACGTTGTTACGAGCGTTGCAAGCAACAGTCTTGTTCTTTTCATACTTCACTCCTTCCCGTTAGCCGTTTCCGTGCGTTCCGACGCACGAAAGGGGATATCCCCTTCCCGATTTTCCGCTTTCAATCGGATTGTTAAACGCTAACAATATAAATATAATTTATTATACTACATAGAAATTATGCCGTCAAGGAATAAACAAAGGAAAAAACCCGATCGGTTATAACAATTCCTTAACCCCTATATAAGAAAAACTTATAACACGCTCAAAAAAACTCCCGCCGAAACGGGAGTCTTAAAGCAGAACCGCCAGTCAGGGCGGCGTTTTTTTAATTACAACCGCAGCCGCAGTTACAGCCGCAACGGTTGCGGTTCCGATCGACGAGCGCGTACTGATTGGCATAATACCAATCGACTACGCCGCAATTCGTAACGGAACTGAAATCCGCCGACGCGCCGCAACCGCAGTTACAGCCGCTGCGCATACGCACTTCGCCCGCGCCGTTGCAACCGGAGCGGCGGCAGTTGCAGCCGCAATTACAGTTACATCCGCAACCGCAGCGCGAGGGCGTTGCAAACAGATTGTTGAGCGCATTGGCTACCGCCGCGCAGGGATTGCAGCAAGGGCAGGAATGACAGGAATGACATTGATTGCACATAAGTTAAAACCTCGGAAGTAAAATTACGGTTTTCACCGTATTTTATCCTATGCGCAAACACAACGCTTACGTGACAGCGTTAAACGGTGAGATGATGCGGTTTCCCCGCTTTCCCCCTTTCCCGAAACGCCCCCTTGTGAAAGAGGATTTAACAACAATATAAAAAACGGCGCTTAACGCGCCGTTTTTGATTTATTTCGCATATTCCACGCTGCGGAATTCGCGGATGACGTTTACTTTTATCTGTCCGGGATATTCCAACTCGGTTTCGATCTTCTTGGCGATATCCTTTGCAAGGAACAGCGCCTTTGCGTCGTCCACCTGATCGGGTTTGACGATGACGCGCACCTCTCTGCCCGCTTGAATGGCGTAACTCTTGTCCACGCCCGCAAAGCTTGCGGCGATCTCTTCGAGCTTTTCCAAGCGCTTAATATAGTTGGTGCTCGTTTCGCGCCGCGCACCGGGGCGTGCGCCCGAGATCGCGTCGGCGGCTTGCACCAACACCGCTTCGATCGTTTTGGGTTCGACGTCGCCGTGGTGCGCCATGATCGCATTGACGATCATCGCGTTCTCGCGGAATTTTTTTGCCAAATCGGCGCCGAGCTGAATGTGCGTGCCTTCCTGCTCGTGGTCGACGGCTTTGCCGATATCGTGCAACAAACCCGCGCGTTTCGCAAAATTGACGTCTAACCCCAACTCCTGCGCCATAAGTCCCGCAAGCTGCGCGACTTCGATGGAGTGGCGGTAAACGTTCTGCCCGTAGCTCGTGCGGAATTTCAGTCTGCCGATGAGCTTGATGATTTCGGGATGCAACCCGAAGATTCCCACCTCGAACATGGCGTTCTCGCCCGCGGCTTTGATCTGCTGATCAAGCTCGCGCGTAACTTTTTCCACCGTTTCTTCGATACGCGCGAGATCGGAAGAGCACACGTCTGAACTCCAGTCACGAATTCGTATCTCGT
>CAJUGP010000035.1 GCA_910586365.1 uncultured Christensenella sp.
AGTATAGCGCACTATACTTCGCAAGCGAAGATAGTGCGCTATTTCTTTGTCCACAAGGAAATCCCTATGAAATACACCGCTAAACCGGCTGTTTTTCATTCGGCTGCCGTCGCTTCGTAACCCGCGGCGGTCACGGCGGCGGCAAGCTCGTCGTAAGAAACGGTATCCCCGCACGTAACGACGGCGCGCTTCTTTTTCAAATCGACCTGCACGTCTTGCACGCCCGCAACGCTTTTGAGCGCGTCGGTCACGTGCTTCACACAATGCATGCACATCATTCCTTCGATTTTTAACGTTTTTTTCATAGTATTATCTCCTTTTTTTTGTTTCTTTTTTCGATTGACGGTCAGCCTCAGCGCGTTCCCCACGACGAAAAGCGAAGATAAGCTCATCGCCCCCGCCGCGATCATGGGATTGAGCGACACGCCGCAGAACGCGAGCGCGCCCGCCGCCAGCGGAATGCAGACGCAATTATAGAAAAACGCCCAAAACAAATTTTCTTTGATCACACGCATCGTCCGCCGCGCCAACAAAAAGCATTCGGTCAGCGCCGTCAGATCGCCGCGCACCAACACGACGTCGGCGCTCTCGATCGCGACGTCGGTGCCGTTTCCCATCGCGATGCCCACGTCCGCCTCTTTGAGCGCAGGCGAATCGTTGATACCGTCGCCCGCCATCGCCACGATATACCCCCGCTGTTTCTGCTCCTGCACGGCAAGCAATTTTTGCTCGGGCAGCACCTGCGCGCGGACTTCTTCGATCCCCGCCTGTTCGGCGATATAAGCGGCGCAGGCGGCGTTATCGCCCGTGAGCAAGCCCACGCGCACGTTCATGCCGTAAAGCGCGCGCACCGTTTCCGCGCTCTCCTCTTTGAGCGTATCGGCAAGCGCGAACGTCGCCAAAACGCTCTTCCCGTCCGTCAGATACAGCACGCTCTTCCCCTCGCCCGAAAGCGTTGCAAAGCGCGTTTCGTCGAACGAAACGCCGTATTCTTTGAGCAAACGGTCGTTCCCCAAATAATACGTTTTACCGTCTACGGTGCCTTTCGCGCCCAATCCCGTAAGATATTGCGTTTCTTCGGCTTGTTTTCCCTCGCCGCAGAACGCCGCGATACACTGCGCGAGCGGGTGAGAGGAGCGGCTTTCGAGCGCATACGCGATCGCTTTCGCGTTTTCGTCGCCCTCGAACAGCACGACGGCGGGCGTACCGCGCGTAATGGTCGCCGTTTTATCGAGCAAAACGCTGTTCACGCTTGCCGCGCGCTGCAACGCTTCGGCGTTTTTATAGAGCACGCCGCGCGCCGCGCCGCGTCCCGTAGCCGCCATTACGGCGACGGGCGTCGCCAACCCCAACGCGCAGGGGCAGGAAATGACGATCACGCTTACGGCATAGTTGAACGCCGTACCCAAATCGCGCGTGACGCTCGCCCACACGATAAAGGTAATAAGCGCGATCGCCAACACGACGGGCACGAACACCGCCGAGATCTTATCGGCAAGGCGCTGTATGGGCGCTTTGCTGCCGCCCGCCGTTTTGACCATGCGCACGATCCCCGCAAGCAGCGTTTCCTCACCCACGCGTTCCGCGCTAATTTTCAAATATCCGCTTACGATGACCGACGCGCTCACCGCTTTGCCCCCCGCGCTCAGCTCGACGGGCAGACTCTCCCCCGTGACGGCGGACTGATCGGCAAACGCATGCCCCTCTGCCACCGTGCCGTCCACGGCGACCGCCTCGCCCGCTTTCACGATCACAAGATCGCCTTTCTGCACTTCCGAAAGCGCAACCGTCACCTCCGCGCCGCCGCGTTCCACCGTAACGGCGTCGGGCGCAAGGGACAGGAGCTTTTCCACTTCTCTGCCCGTTTTCCGCTTACTCTTATCTTCGAGCCATTTGCCGAGGCACACGAGCGTAACGATCATCGCCGCCGACTCGAAATACAGCATGCCGCCTTTGCCGATACAGACAGTCACGAGCGAATAGACAAACGAAACGCTTGCGCCGAGCGTTACGAGCGTATCCATATTCGGAACGCGCTTTAAGACCGCGCGCACGCCGCTCGTAAAAAAGCGGTAGTTTACCGCCAGCACGGCGAGCGTCAGCGCGATCTGAAATCCGTAGTTCAGCCAACCGTGCGGCACGATCTTTTCCGAAATCATGTGCCCCATCGCAAAATACATTTCGGGCACGAGCAGCGCGAAGGAGATCCAAAACCGCCAAAAAAGCGAGAACTCCTTGCTCTTTGCAGGCGCTTTGCCCGCGTCGTAAAGCCCGTAGCCGAGCGAAGTAACCGCCGCGGCGATTGTCTTTTTATCGAGCTGCGTTTCGTCGTATTCCACACGCATGCTCTCGCTCATAAGCGACACCTCGCACGAGGTAACGCCTTCGAGCTTTTTTACCGTGCGTTCGATTCCCGCCGAACAGGCGGCGCACGTCATGCCCGTTACCGTAAAATCCTGTTTCATTATTGAAATCTCCGAAAAAGATCGACGATCTCGTCCACCACGGAAAAATTGCCGCGCTGTATGTTCTCGACCAAGCATGTGTGCATATGTCCGTCTAACACGCGGTTGGCAAGACTTTTGATCGCCTTATCGATCGCCGAAAGCTGAATGAGCACGTCGTCGCAGTACACGCCGTTTTCGATCATGTTCCCCACGCCGTTGAGCTGCCCGATAATGCGGTTGATCCGCGAACGCAGCGCGCGCACTTCCTCTTCGCTCCTCTCTTTTTTGCGTGCAGGTACTTTTTTGTCGCAGCAATCCGTCATCGTTATTCTCCTATTTTTCTTTTGTAAAATACCCGTATGGGTATCTAAACACGTACATTATATACCCGTACGGGTATTTTGTCAAGCATTTTTCGCAAAAAAATATCCCCGCTTATGCAGGGAATAGGTTTAAGCTAACGTTCGTTCGAGAAAGGATAGCGCGTTTTCGGAAAAGATTTTATCGGCGATACGGCTGCCGAACGCCTTGCAAAAACCGTCGTACAGCCGCGGCATGCGCGAAGGATCTTGCACATAAGCGTTGGGGGGTATCCCGTCGAAATCGCTTCCGATGCAGAGAACGTCCTCGCCGCCCGCATTCACAATCGCGCGCGCGTGCGCGATGATCGCCGCGCGCTGCCCCTCTTCGCTCGTATCGGGCGAAAGAAAGTCGGCACAGAAATACAAACCCACCGCGCCGCCGCAGTCCGAAAGCGTTGCGATCTGCCCGTCCGTTAAATTACGGGCGCAATCGCAGACGGACGCCGCGCCCGAATGGCTTGCACAAAAGGGAATGCCCGCGCGCTTGCTCAGCGCCGCCACGTCCGAAAACACGCCGTCGCTCGCATGCGATACGTCGACGATCATGCCGAGCGCTTGCATCCGATCGACGATCGTGCGCCCGATCTCGGTCAGACCTCTGCGTTCGCGCGCGGTAAAGTTCGACCGCCCCGTAAACAGCCCTTCGTAATCGGGGAAATTCGGATACCCCAACTCGTTCGGACGGTTCCAAAGCAGCGTCGCCATGCGCACGCCGCTCTCATACAGCTTTTCGACTTTTTTTACGTCCCCTTCAAACGCACCGCCCTCTTCTATTGTCAGCATCGCGTTGAGCGTGCCTTCTTTAAGATCGGAAAAGCGGCGCACGGGTCGGTAGCCCTCGCGCTCGCAAAGCGCGTCGAACGCCCGTATGAGCACCTCGGCGCGTTCGTAACGCCCTTGCGCGCAGTCGATAAAAGCGGCGAAGCATTGCAAAAGACAGCCGCCCGATCGGAGCGTCTGCCTTGTTACCTGCCGTTCGCCCGTTTGGGTCAGGGCGTCGCAATGAAAATCAAGATATCTCAACGTTTGTAAAAGCACCGCAGCAAGAGCCGCACCACGTACGGCGGTTTAATGCAGACGATCAATGCTCTCCTCCTCGATTAATGATAACGAGCACGCAGCCCTGCGCGAAAACGTGCGCCTCGTCCCGTTCGGCGATGTTGGATATACCGCGCGTCGAACCGTAAACAAGGTCGAGTTCGTGCAAGGGATACTTCAGCCCGCTGCTCTCCATTATATGCGCGTTTGCCCCGAACGGGACAATCGAGAGCGTTTTTCCCGCATATCCGTTCAATTCCACCAACCCCGCGCCCCAAAAAATCTCCTCGCGTTCGCTTATCATGCGCGCAGGAACGCCGTTTTGATAGGCGAGATAGAGCAAATGCAGATTGCCGAGAAAGTGATCGTAGCGCAGCCCGAACGCGCCGTAGATCACGATTTGGTCCGCGTCCGCCCGGATCGCTCTGCGCACCGCGATTTCGCCGTCGGTGAAGTTCTTTTCCGCAGGATAAACGATCGCGGGAGGCGGAACGGGTGTTTCGCGCAGCGAATCGAAATCGCCCACGTTCTCGTCGATTTTAATTTTATCTTTCGCCCAAGCATACGCGCCGTCGCAGCAATATACATAGCCGTCTTGTTCGAGGCTTCCCGTATAAGGCTCGCCGTTGAGCAGGATCACGGCTTTCATGCGCGGCGCAGCGCCTCGATCGTGGCGCGCATATCGGCGGAACGGAATACCGTGCTGCCCGCAACGAGCACGTTCGCGCCCGCCGCCGCGATATCGCCCGCGTTTTGCTCGGTAACGCCGCCGTCCACCTCGATATCCAAGTCGGGTCTGCCGTTTTTAATGCAAAACGCGCGCAGCTCTTCGAGTTTTTTCAGGCTTTCGGGGATAAATTTCTGTCCGCCCCAACCGGGCACGACCGACATGACAAGATACATATCGACGTCGCCGAGCCAATCGAACAGTTCGGTAACGGGCGTGGCGGGATTGACGACCGCCGCCGCCTTCACGCCGAGCGCGCGGATCGCGCGCAGCACTTCGCCCGTGCGTTTGCCGCAGACTTCCGTGTGTACGGAAATAAGGTCGGCGCCCGCCGCCGCAAACGATTCGATATGCGTTTCGGGGTGCAGCGTCATAAGGTGGCAGTCGAGAAACAGTTTGGTATGGGGGCGGATATGCTGAATGAATTGCGCGCCGAAGGTAATGGGCGGCACGAAATTCCCGTCCATGACGTCGCAATGCGCCAGATCGGCGCCGCTTTGCTCCAACCGCGCGAAGGTTTGCCCTGCCGCCGAAAAATCGCTCGCCAAAATCGACGGCGCAACTTTAATCTTCATGTATCTTCTCCTTTTCCGCAAGATAGCTTGCGCGCAGCTGACCGCACGCGCCGCCGATATCGCCGCCCATGCTGCGGCGCAGCGTGGCAGAAATCTTATTTTTTTCAAGCACGCCCAAAAAACGGTACGCTTCCTTTTCCGTCACCGTTTTCAAGCCGCGTTCCTTTACCTCGTTTAACCGAATGAGGTTGACGTGGCAGGGTTTTCCCTTTAACAGACGCGCCAGCGCAAGCGCGTGCGCTTCGTCGCAGTTTTCTCCCGCGACGAGCGAATATTCAAAAATATACCGCCGACTCGTTTTTTCAAAATAATAGGCGCAGGCGTCGAGGATCTGCGCGATCGAATAAGCGCGCGCGACGGGCATCAGCCTTTGGCGTTCTTCGTCGGAAGAGGCATGCAGCGAAACGGTGAGATTGAGCGGCAGCCCTTCGGAGGCAAAGCGTTTCATTTCGGGAACCAAACCGCATGTGGAAAGGCTGATATTGCGGATACTAATGCCGATTCCGTCCTCCGCCGTCGCGTTGCGAAGAAAGCGAACGACTTCGCCGTAGTTGTCGAACGGTTCGCCGCTGCCCATCAGCACAACGTTTTTCACCGCCCGTTTCTCCGTCGTACCGCCCTGCAAACGGTTCACCGTCAAGATCTGCGATAAAATCTCGCCCGCGGTCAGATTGCGGATCAAACCGCCCAACGTGGAAGCGCAGAACTTGCAGCCCATGCGGCAGCCCGCCTGCGTGGAAACGCACTGCGTCGCGCCGTATTTATACTGCATCAGCACGCCCTCGATAAGATTGCCGTCGGCAAGCTCGAATAAAAATTTCTTCGTGCCGTCCTCTTGCGAAGAAAAAACCTCGCGCACGCGGACAGGCTCGTCCTCGTATTCGGAAAGCAGCGCTTCGCGGAAGGCGGCAGGCAACGGCAGTTCGCTGATTTTTTTGCCCTGCATCAGCCCCGTATAGAGCTGCTGTGCGCGGTATTTTTTCTCGCCGTGCGTTTCGACGAGTTTTTCGATTTCCCCGCGCGATAAATCCTGCAAGATCTTTTTCATACGCCCGCCGTCCGGCATAAATACCCGAAAATTTCTTTTATTGCCGCCGCGGACGGAATATGCCCCTCGCCTTGCAGCACCGTAACGCGCAGCAAGGGATTGTTCGCCGCCGCAAGCGCCTGCGCCTCTTCGACGCACGTTACGAGATCGCCGTCGCCGCCGTAGATACAATAAGGCACGCTCACGCCCGCAAGCGTTTCGCTAAGATCGATCGTGCTCAGCTCCTTTAATAAACTCGTGTTGTGCCGATAGCCGTTTACGAAACAGGCGATTTTATCGGAAAAGCGGTAATCGGCGCTCTCGAACACGCCCTTCATGGGATTTTCCACGCCGCTTTTCTTTTCTTTTTTGCCGTACGCCGCCGTGTATTTCCGCACGGTTTTGGAAAGCAGCGCGATCTGTTTTGCGGTAGGCTGCGGCGTGTTCCCGATCTCCGCGACCGCGCGTTTTGCCTTTTTGGGCGCGCGCGAACGGGCGACCGCCTCGAACGTTTTCCCCGAAAGCATGGGCGGCAGCACGATCTGCCCCGCCGCGCACACGCCGTCGATCAAATCGGGCACGGAGCGCGCCGCATAAGCCGAAAGCAAGCTGCCCCAGCTGACGGCAAAAAGATAAAGCTTCTGCGCGGGAAACCGATCTTTGAGATAAGCAATCAGCTCTTCGGTCATGCGGACGAATTGCGCTATGCAAAACGAATCGTCGATTTTGGCATGATTAATCCCGCTGCCGTACTGATCCCAATACACCGCGATAAAACGGTCGGTAATATCGGGAAACAGTCCGCGCGCACCCACGCAGAACGGCGGCGGAAAGCCCGGTCCGCCGTGCAGAAACAGCACGACGGGCGCGTCTGCGTTTTTCCCTTCGAGCAGAATGCGCTGCTCGTATCCGCCGAGCTTTACGCGCGCGATCTCCGAAATCGCGCAGCCCGCACTATACTCTTTCCGTTGTTTTTTCATGCTTTTCTCCTCAGCTTACTCACATAAAACCCCGCGCCGAACGCTTGATCGGGCAGAAACTGCATGCCGCAGCGCGTGTTTTCGTGCGCAAGCGCGCAGGCGGCGCGCTCGAAAGTAAAATCGGCATGTTCGTGCAGAAACGCCAGCACAACGGCGTCGTTTTCTTCTTCGAGCAGCGAACAGGTCGCATAATACAAAAAGCCCTCCGCCTTCACGTACCGCGCGCAATTATCAAGAATCGCGCGCTGCACCGCCGTTAATTGCGTGACACCCTCTTCGCTCTTATGGAGCGCAATATCGGGATTTTCGCACAGCGTGCCCAGACCCGAGCAAGGAACGTCGCATAAAACGCCGTCGAACGCATGCTCCCAATCCGATCGAAAAACAGCCGCGTCGCCCTGCACCGCCCGCACGTTCTTCACGCCCATGCGCGCGCAATACTGCTCGATGAGCCGCACGCGGTGCGCATGATATTCGTTTGCGGTAATCGCGCCGCACCGCTCGGACAGCAGCACGCTCTTTCCGCCGGGCGCCGCGCAGGCGTCGAGAAAATCACGGCACGGTTCGACGATCGAACAGATCGCAACCGATCCGACCGATTGAAAGGTGTAATCGCCTGCAAAAAAGCCTTCGTCGCGCACGAACCGTTCGAAAATTTTCACGTTTTCAAAAGGGGTGTCGAGGTGCGGGCGGGCAAGATACCCTTCCGTGCCGCGCACGAACCGCACGCTTACGCCTTGGCTTTTTGCCTTGACGATCGCTTCGGCGCGCGCGCCGTACGCTTTGCGCAGACGCTCGACAACAAACAGCGGATAATTGCTTGCGATCGCAAGCCCTTCGTCGCCCGCAGGCAGCGTTACCCGATCGTGATCGAACGCGCGCAAGAACGCGTTTACGAATCCCGCCGCGCCGCCCTTCCCCGCCGCTTTGGCAAGCTGCACCGCGCTGTCGGTAACGAGGTAAACGGGCTTTTGCAAAAATACAATGTGATAAAGCGCGATTTTCAGAATGATCCGCACGCTCTGTTTGGGATTTTTGGGTGCGAACGTTTTCATGCAATACTGCAGATAAGCGTCGTGTTCAAGCACGCCGTACACCGTTTTCACCGTTCCCGCGCGCGAAATCTCTTCGCACTTCGTTTCCGCAAGCGCGATTTTAAGATGCGCGCCCTCGGAGTAGATTTTGCTTAAAATGCGGTAAGCGTCATAAAACGGGCTTTTCAAAACGCTGCCCCTTTTGCACCTTTCTTCCGTTGAGAAAATCGCGCGCGCTTAAAATTTTTCCGCCCGCAGGTTGAAGCGTTGTGATCTTCACCGCGCCCTCGCCGCATTGCACGACCAAGCCCTCTTTGGGCTGATCGCAAAGCACCGTGCCGCACGGCGCGTTTTCCGCGCAGGGAACGGCGATCGCGTGATAAAAATTCAGCGTCAGCGCGCCGAGGGTACCATACGCGAGCGGCGCGGGCGAAAGTCCGCGGATCAGCCGCGCCACTTCCTCGGCGGAGCGCGAAAAATCGACCGCCGTGCGCGCGACTTTTTTGCATACGCTTCCCTCGCCCTGTTTTATAAGCTCCGCTTCGCCCCGTTCGATATTATCAAGCGCCGAAACGATGAGCCGCGCGCCGATCGCGGCAAGCTTTTCCGTCAGCGTGCCGCAGGTATCTTCTTCGCAAACGGCGCACTCCTCGCGCAAAAACAGATCACCCGTATCCATGCCGATATCCGTTTTCATGATCGTCACGCCCGTTTTTTTCGCCCCGTCTATGATACAGCGCGCGACGGGCGCGGCGCCGCGGTACGCGGGCAAAAGCGAGGCATGCACGTTCCACACGCCGCGCGGAAACAAATCCAGCACCTCCTGCGTGAGCAACTGCCCGTAAGCGCACGTTACCATCAGCTCGGCTCCGACCGCGCGCAGAAGCTCCGCCTCGTCGCGCAAACGCGCGGGCTGCAAGACGGGAATGCCCAGCTCCTGCGCTTTGACCTTGACGGGGGGCGGCGTCAACACGCCTTTTCTGCCCTGCGGCGCGTCGGGCTGGGTAAGCGCCGCCGCGATCTCATATCCCGCCGCGTGCAGCGCGCAAAGCGAAGGCAGCGCAAACGCAGGCGTGCCTGCAAATACGATCTTCATCAGTCTTCGTCCTCGTCGCGGACGTCGTCCGCCTTATCGGTATAAAGCACGCCGTCGAGATGATCGAGCTCGTGGCAGACGGCGCGCGCAAAAAATCCGCGCGCGACAAGCGAATAACGGTTGCCCTTGCGGTCGCTGTAAACGATTTTCACCTTGTCGGGGCGCAGAACCTTGCCCGACTTGCCCCTTACGGAAAGGCAGCCCTCATAGCCGTACTGTTCGCCCTTCTGCCAGACGAATACGGGGTTAATAAGCTCGAAAAAGCCCTCTTCCACGTCGACGAGCACGGCGCGGATCGGTACGCCCACCTGCGGCGCGGCAAGCCCCGCGCCCTCGGCTTTTTTCAGCGTTTCCTTCATGTCGTCCAACAGCGTGCAAAGCTCTTTGTCGAACCGCGTGACGTTTTCGCACCGTTTGCGTAAAACGGGGTCGCCTACCTGTACGATTTCTCTTATCATAACCGCTCCTTAACTGAGATTGCTTGGATTTTCTTCGGTATACACCAAAACGTTTTTATATTTGCATGCGGCGCAGACGTCATAGATCTCTTTCAAAACGCCCGTATCCGAAAGACGCATGAGCACTTGAAAACGGTGTTTATTCTGAATGCGCTTGACGGGCGCGTGCATCTTGTTGAAAAACAAAAATTTTTCGGTATGGCTCAAATAAATCGCATGCAGCTTTTCGTAAACCTCTTTGAGCGCGCCGAGCGTTTCCCGCTCGTCCTCGCCCGATACGAGCACGCGCACGATTTTCGCATAAGGCGGAAACAGCGTCGCCGCGCGCATGGAAATTTCGTGTTCGTAAAAGCCCGTATAGTCGTAACGCGCCGCGAACCGCAGAATGTAATTGTCGGGATCGTAGGTCTGCAACACCACTTCGCCCTGCGCGCTCGCCCTGCCGCTTCTGCCCGCCACCTGCGTGACGAGCTGAAAGGTGCGTTCGCCGCTGCGGTAATCGGGGAAATGCAGACTCATGTCGGCGTCGAGCACGCCCACGAGCGTGACGGAAGGAAAGTCGTGCCCCTTTGCCACCATCTGCGTGCCGACGAGAATATCCGCCTCGCGGTCGGAAAAGCGTTTCAAGATCTTAAAATGCCCTTCCTTGCCGCTCGTCGTATCCACGTCCATGCGCAGAACGCGCGCCTGCGGATATAACTTTTTAAGTTCGCTCACGACGCGCTGCGTGCCCGTTCCCGTATAACGCACGTGCACGCCGCCGCATTCGGGGCACGAACGCAGCATTTTGTAGCGCGCGCCGCAGTAATGGCATTTCAAGCAATCCTCTTCGGCGTGATAGGTAAGCGACACGTCGCAATGCTCGCATTTGGCGACGTAACCGCAGTCGCGGCAGATCACCGTTTGCGAATAGCCGCGCCGATTGAGAAATAAAATCGCCTGATTGCCCGATGCAAGACAGGTTTCGAGCTTTTCGCGCAGCAATGCTGAAAACCCCGACGCATTCCCCCGCCCCACTTCTCGGCGCATATCGACGATCGACACGGCGGGCATGGGGCGCGCGTTGATGCGCTCGGGCAGGTTCAACAGTAAAAATTCCCCGCCCTTCGCCCTTTTATACGTTTCCACCGAGGGCGTCGCGCTGCCCAAAACCAACCTGCAGCCGTTATATACCGCGCGCAAGTACGCAATATCGAACGTGTTGTAACGCGGCGCGGTTTCGGAAGAATAACTTCCGTCGTGCTCTTCGTCGATGACGATGACGCCGATCTTTTCGAGCGGGGCAAACACGGCGGAACGCGCCCCGATGGCGATTTTCGCTTCGCCCTCGCGCAGACGCTGCCATTCGTCGAAGCGTTCCCCCGCCGAAAGTCCGCTGTGCAAAATCGCCGCGCTCCGCCCGAACCGCGCGCGCAGCTGCATTAACATCTGCGGCGTCAGCGAAATTTCGGGCACAAGAAAAATCGCCGTGCGCCCCTCTTTGAGGGCTTGTGCGATCAACGTCAAATAGATCTCGGTTTTGCCGCTGCCCGTTACGCCGTGCAGCAGCGTTACCGTTTTATCGGTCGAGGCGATGCGCTCCACCGCGTTTTTCTGCGCCGCCGTCAGCGAACGGGCGGGATTTTCTCCCGATTCGCCCCGATACGGATCGCGCAGGCGGCGTTCTTTTCTGATCCCGACGACGCCTTTTTTCACGAGCGCGTCGAGCGCCGCGCCGAACTTTTTGCGCAGCTCGCCCGTCGGCGATTCGCCTTGTTCTTCCAAATATGCAAAAAGCGCCGCCTGCGCGCGCGCCGATTTTGCAAAGACGGGCGCTTCTCCCGTCAGATACGCCACGTTTGCGAACGTTTCCGAAACCTTCCCCGTCCGCATTTCGGCGGGAAGAAACAGACGGAGCGAGAGCGCGAGCGGCACGCGGTAACGCCACGCGATCTTCTGCGCCAGCGCAAGGCATTCGGCGTTGAGCGCCGCGCCGCGGTCGGGACAGCGGTAAACGCGTTTGAGCTTGTCCGCAGCGACCTCGCTCGTTTCTTTTACGCACATAACAAAGCCCGTCGTCGTACTCCTTCCGAAGGGGACGACGACGCGCATGCCCGCCGTTACGGTATCGTCGCAACCGTAATCGAATATTTTATCGACTTCGCTGTGCGCGATATCGACGATAACCTGCGCTATCATTCCTCGATCCGTAAAAGGCTTACCGTCAGTCGCGTGCGGTAACGACCTTCCCGTTAATGATTTCCTGACATGCAAGCACGATTTCTTTCTGCTTGCCGGGCAGTTCGCGCGTGCCCGTGGACTGCATCTGCTCGATGATCTGGCGCGTGCGCTTGGAAGCGACCACGCAGAGTTCGTAGCGGCTTGCGGGGTTTTCTTCCGAGCCGAGTTTGCGGATGAGTGCGTCAACCGAAGGTTCGTTAATCATACTTTCTATCTCCTGCTATGCGTTTCTTTCTTTCTTGATGATCGCCTGCAACGCGCGTTTCGCCGTTTGCAGATCGTCGTTTATCACCGTGTAATCGTAACCGTTTTTCTGTTCGAGCTCGTAGCGAACGCGCGCGAGCCGTTCCTTGCGCTGCTCCTCGCTCTCCGTTTTTCTTCCGCCCAAACGGCGTTCGAGCGTTTTGAGATCGGGCGGACAGATCATGATGAGCACGGGTTTTTCCCGCCCCGCCGCAAGGCACGCTTCTTTTACCTTTAACGCGCCCACGACGTCGATTTCCAAAATCACGCTGCCCGTTTTCAGCTTTTCGTCGACGAACGACGCGGGCGTGCCGTAATAATTGCCGAAATGCTCGTCGTATTCCAAAAATCCGTTCTGCGCAATCCGCTCCAAAAAGGCTTCCCGCGAAAGGAAAAAGTAATCGACCCCCTCGCGTTCCGCCGTGCGCGGCGCGCGCGTCGTGCAGGAAACAGAAAGCGAAAGCGACGTATCTTCCTGCATCAAAAGACGGACGAGCGTTCCTTTTCCCACGCCCGAAGGTCCCGAGATCACGAACAGTAAGTTCTTCATGCGTTACTCCAAATTCTGCACCTGTTCGCGCACTTTTTCGATTTCGTTCTTCATTTCAAGCGCGCAGGCGGTAACCTGTTTATCGTTTGATTTCGAGCAGATCGTATTGCATTCGCGGTTGAATTCCTGAACGAGGAAATCAAGCTTTCTGCCCACACGTTCCTCGCCGCAGATATGATAAAATTCCTCGATATGCGATTGCAGACGCGTCAGCTCTTCATCGATGTTGCATTTATCGCAGAACAACGCCGCCTCGGTGAGAATGCGCGTTTCTTCCACCTTTCCCGCAAGATATTCGCTCATGCGTTCGGTGAGCTTTTTGCGGTATTCCTCCGCGACGAGCGGCGCGCGCGCGGCGATTTTATCGCGCAGAGCGGCGATCGTTTTCATGCGCTCCGTCAAATCGCGTTTGAGTCGTTCGCCTTCGTTTAACCGCATGGCGGCGTGATTTTCGAGGGCGGCGGCAAGCGCGACGATCAACGCGTTTACGAGCGTTTCGTCCTCTTCCGCGACCTCCTCGGGACGCGCCACGTCCGTCTGGCGGAGCAGAAACGAAAGCGTCACGTCGTTTTGCAAAGCGGGAAAGCACGCTTGCAATTCCTGCGCGGCGGAAACGTACGCGGCGGCGGCGTTCAGATCGACGAACAGCGTTTTGGTCTTTTCACGCTTATCGCAATAGCCGACGAACACGTCCACGTGCCCGCGGGAAATACTCTCGCGCACGACGGTGCGGATGGTCTCTTCCGCAGAGAGCAGCGCGCGCGGACATTTTACTGCCAGATCGAGAAAACGATTGTTGACCGATTTCACTTCCACCGTAAATTCCAGCCCGCCCTCGCGGACGACGCCCTTGCCGTACCCCGTCATACTGTACATAATCGTTCCCTTCTTCCCCGAATTCCATTCACGGAATTCCCATGCATATCATTATATCATAATAACGCAATTTTTTCAAGCCGTTTTGCTCAATTATCCTCTTAAACGGGCAAGAAATTCTTCTTCGCCGAGAACGGGTATCCCCGCTTTTTTGGCTTTTTCCAATTTACTGCCCGCCTTTTCGCCCGCGATCACGAGCGTGGTTTTCGCAGTGACGGCGGATTGCGCCGTGCCGCCCGCTTCCTCGATGCGTTTTTGCGCCTCGTCGCGCCCCATGGAAGAAAGACTTCCCGTCAGCACGACGTATTCCCCCGCGAACGCGCCGCCCGCGCTGCGCTTCACAAACGGCGTAACGCCCGCTTCTTCGAGCGCACGCAATTCCCTTTGATTTTCTTCCTTGGCAAAATAGGAAACGATCGCGTTCGCCGTCACCTCGCCCACGTCGTCGACGGCAAGCAATTCCTCGCGCGTGAGCGCCGCCACCGCGCCGACGCTGCCAAAGGCGGCAAGATCGCGCGCCGCCACCCTGCCCACGCCCTCGATGCCGAGCGCGTATAAAAAGCGGTCGAGGGGAATATGCTTGCTTTTTTCGATCGCGTCGAGCAGATTGCGGATCTTCTTATCGCGGAAACCCTCCAAGCCGTCGAAGCTCTCCTTCGTCAGCGCGTACAGCTGCGAAAAGCTGTTTACGCCCCGTTCGTTCAACAAAAGCTCGACCGTCGCTTCGCTCATGCCCTCCACGTCGGCGGCGTTTTTGCTGCAATAATGGGTGATCTTCTGCACGATCCGCGGCGGACATGCCGTATTCGGGCAAAACAGATTCGCCCCGACTTCCTTTACCGCACTGTTGCAGAACGGGCAAAAAGCGGGTTTTTCCACCGTTTCGCCCCCTTCCGCGCCGTCGACCGCGCCCAAAATTTCGGGAATGACTTCGTTGGAGCGGCGCACGAGCACGCGCGCGCCCACTCTTACGCCCTTACGCGTGAGATCGCCGTAATTGTTGAGCGTCGCACGCCGCACCGTCGCGCCTGCCAGCTCGACGGGTTCGATCTCGGCAAGCGGCGTAAGCTTGCCCGTTCTGCCCACCTGCCAGCGCACGCGCTCGACGCGCGTTTCCGCCTCTTCCGCCTCGAACTTATAAGCGATCGCCCAACGCGGAAATTTATCGGTATACCCCATGCGCGCGCGCACGGCGCTATCGTCCGCCTTGATCACCGCGCCGTCGGTCAGCACGTCGATTTTTTTGCGTTCAAGCTCGATCTCGTCCACCGCGTCCGCAACGGCTTGAAAGGAAGTATACCGCGCGAAACGGGGAAAGGTCTTAAACCCTTCGCGCCGCAAAAACTCCATGGCTTCGCTCTGCGTGGCGACGGGCGATTCCGACATATAGTTGATATCGTAAAAATAAATATCGCACCGACGCGCCGCCGTCACCGCGGGATCGAGGTTGCGCACCGCGCCCGCCGCCGCGTTCCGCGCGTTTTTAAGTTGTTCTTCGGGGTGCTCTTCGTTGTATTTTTGCAGCACGGAAAGCCGCATGACAGCTTCGCCGCGCACCTCTAACGTGCCCTTATAAGAGATCGTCAGCGGAAAGCTTTTTATGGTAAGCGCCTGCGCCGTAACGTCCTCGCCCTCGACGCCGTTGCCGCGCGTGGACGCCCGCACGAACACGCCGTTTTCATAAGTTAAGCAAAGCGTCAAGCCGTCGAACTTATATTCCACCGTGAACGCCGCGTTCTCATCGATCTTTTGCACCCGCGTGCAGAACGCGGCAAGCTCGTCGCGCGTGACCGCTTTATCGAGGCTGTAAAGACGGGCGATATGCGTATGCTTTTCAAACCCTTTGAGCGGTTCGCCGCCGACGCGCCGCGTGGGGGAATCGGGCTGCACGACGCCGCTTTCCCGTTCGAGCGCGCGCAATTCGTCGTACAGTTTATCGTACTCGGCGTCGGGAACCGAAGGATCGTCGAGCACGTAATATTCATACGCCCATTTGTTGAGTATGTCGATGAGTTCTTGCATTCTGTTTTGCATCATTCCACCGTCCCGTAACCAAACCGCTATATGATTTCGAGCGGCGCGAGCGACGCCGCCAAATCTTTTTTGCCCGCGCTCACGAACTGCACAGTGACGACGACGTTACTCATCGCGCCGCGCAGCGCCACGACTTCGCCCTCTCCGAATTTCGCATGTCGCACGCGCATGCCGATCTCGAACGCCGGCACTTCCTTTTTGGGTTGCGCCGCGCTTAATCCGCGGGGAGCGGGCTGCGAGGGCTTCGCCTTGCCCGCGCCGAACGTTTTATAAGCGCCGTCGTCCTTGCGGTAATCGCCCGTTTTAACGGCGGCGCCGTTGCTGCGGAAGCCGCCGCCGTAGCCGTATCCGCGCGCGTATCCGCCGCCGTTGTAACCGAACCCGACGCTGATCCTGCGTTCCGCGGGAAGATCGAGCAGATCCTTCAATTCTTCCACGAATTCCGAACGCATGGAAGGTTCGCGCTTTCCGTATAAGTAACGGCTCTTCGAGCGCGTGAGATACAGCCGTTCGCGCGCCCGCGTGATCGCCACGTACATGAGCCGCCGTTCTTCTTCGAGCGCCTCTTCGTTATCGATCGCGCGCGATATGGGCATAAGATTTTCTTCCAACCCCACGAGGAACACGCACTTGTATTCCAAACCCTTTACGGCGTGAATGGTGGCGAGCGTTACGTAATCGCCGTCGTCCATGTCGTCGGTATCCGAATAAAGCGTGATCTGCTGCAGGTATTCGGAAAGCGAAACCGCGCCGTTCATGCGCACGTGTTCGTCCACCGAGTTGATAAATTCGTCGAGGTTGGCGCGTTTGGCGATGCCCTCGTCGGTGCCGTCGTCGTACGCGTCGTACAGCCCCGAGCTTTTCACGATATGCGCGGTGAGCTGATCGACGCTTTCCTCCTGCGCCGCAATCACGAGCGATTTGATGTAATCGCCGAAATTTTTGAGTTTTTCTTTCACGCCCGCCGTGAAGGGCAAAAGCGCGCTGTCGAGCACGGCGTCGTAAAGCGAAAGGTCCTCTTTCCCCGCGTAATCGAGCAGCGTTTGCACCGTTTTTTCGCCGATGCCGCGGCGCGGCACGTTGATGATGCGCATGACAGCCTCGCTGTCGAACGGGTTGGCGCACACGCGCAAATATGCCAAAATATCTTTGATTTCCTTGCGTTCGTAGAACTTGAACCCGCCGAACACTTTATAGGGAATGCCGTATTTGGTAAATTCCTGCTCGTATGAACGGGTCAGCGCGTTGACGCGCATGAGCACGGCGAAATCGGAATAGCGCAGCCCGAAGCGGCGCAGCTCCGCAATGCAGCGCGCGCAGTAAAGCGCCTCGCCCGCTTCCTCTTCCGCCTCGTAAAACACGGGCTTGCTGCCGTCGTCGCCGTCCGTCCAAAGCGTTTTTCCCTTTCGGTTGCGGTTGTGCGCGATCGAAGCGTTTGCAAGCTGCAAAATCGCCTTGGTGGAACGGTAATTGCGCTCCAACTTATAGAGCTTCATTTTGGGATAATATTTTTCAAAATGAAGAATATGCCCGATCTCCGCGCCGCGCCAACCGTAAATAGACTGATCGTCGTCGCCCACCACGAACAAATTGCCGTGACGGGTCGAGAGCAGGCGCACGATCTCGAACTGCACCGCGTTGGTATCCTGAAACTCGTCCACGTGGATATAACGGAACTTGCCCGCATAAAAATCGAGCGCGTCTTTGTCCTGCGCGAGCAAATCCTTCGCGCGAATCAAAAGATCGTCGAAATCGAGCGCGTTGTTTTGCCGTAAATGCGCGTCGTACTTGCGGTAAACGTCCATCGCCTGTTCCACGTTGCGTTCTCTGCCGTGGCGCGCGAGATAGGCGTCGGCGTCAAGCCCCTGCATCTTCGCCTCGCTGATATGGTACTTCACCCCTTTGAGCAAGCCGTCCTCATCCTCGAAGCCGCATTCCTTGAACGCCTGCTTTATGACCGCCGAACGCTCCTGTTCGGAATAGATCGAAAAATTAGGCGAAAGCCCCGCCTTGTCGGCAAACGCGCGCAACATGCGCACGCACATGGAGTGAATGGTGCAAACCCACATGCGCGCGATATCGCACACGGCGTCGAGCCGTTCCTTCATCTCGTTCGCCGCTTTGTTCGTAAACGTGATCGCAAGCACGTTTTCGGGCGCAACGCCCTTTTCCGCCACGAGATAGGAAATCCGCGAGGTCAGAACGCGCGTTTTTCCGCTGCCCGCCCCCGCAAGCACCAACACCGCGCCCTCGGTATCGAGCACGGGCTTCAACTGTTCCTCATTTAATTCCGATATGTTCATCACCGTGATATTATATCACAGAAGGAGAAAAACCGCAAGGCTTTGAAGGGCGGCAAAGAAAAAGCCGAAAGGCTTTTTCTTTCAGCGTTTTCCCTTTAACTCGTATTCGTATTCGCGCTTGAACCGTTCCAACGCGCGCAGGTATTTTTCCGAAAGCTCGAGCGTATAACGCTGCCGTTCGGCATAGGAAAGGGTCATGTAATATTCCCTGTCTGTCAGTCTGCCGATCGCGTCGCTCACCTCGCCGTCCTTCAAGAGCATTTCTTTCACGCGCAGATAAAATTCGTCGGGCGATTCGCCGCGGACGCGCGTCGTCACCTTTTCCGCAAAATAGCGCTCCATTTTACTCTCGCTGATGCCCTGCTCGCGCGCAAAATCACGGCTTACGTCCAAATCTCTTTCGCACTGCTCCCAAAAACCTTTTTTCATGCGTGATTTTGCCTCTTTTGCAAGCGATTTCAATGTGCGCTCCATAATTTATAAATCCTTTTTTTCTTTTATAAAGCGTGTTCCGCCCTGCTTTTCGACATTTTTTGCAAGAAAAAACCGTAACGTTGCGTTACGGTTTTTTGGTTAATTTCTGCTTCTTTTACGCGCTGCTTCGGCTTTCTTTCTCTTCTTCACGGAAGGCTTTTCGTAAAACTCTTTCTTGCGAAGATCGCCGATAATGCCGTCGCGCGAGCACTTTCTCTTAAAACGGCGCAGTGCGCTTTCGAGATTCTCGTTATCACCGACACGAATCGTAGACATCTTTTTTCAACCCTCCTCCGCCGCAGCACTTATTTCGTACCGTGCCATTATACCAAACGCCCGTACGCTTGTCAATTTTTTTCGGGTTGATTTTCCAAGATTTCCCGAATATTTTCGGGGATTTTTCCGCCCGCCGCCTGTTTGTAAATAAATTTGCACACGATGCCTTCGTCGTAATCCCCGAAGCCTTTTCCGAACAGCGTGAATCCGCCCACGTGCGCGCTGTCGTCATGCACGGCGATGCGGAACTTCAAGCGCTTGGCGGGCGTGATGTCAAGATCTGCAAGCGTGACGTCCGACGTCTTGATCCCGCCGATAAAGCAGCCTTCGGAATTGATGACGATGGTCACTTTTTTGCCGTACTGCCCCAAGCTGCCGAACCACCAATCGGGCGACTGCGTGCCCGAACGGTCGTTATATTCGCCCTTGCTCATGTAGCTGCCCAATTCCAACCCGTTGATGCTGAAAAAGATATCGCTGGGATAATAGGCGGCGTAGCCCGGCGCTTCCGAAGCAATTTCAAGCGAAAACTGCATTTCGATAAGCTGTTCGTCTCCTTCGGTGCAGAAGTTGGGCACGAGGTATTCCACATACCCGTGCGCCAGCCACAAAAGTCCCGCGTTGATGCGTTCGGGGTAGGTGAAGCAAGCGGGATCGTCGAACCTGCCGATCACCTTTTCCTTCGTGGCAAGACCGCAGGTGGGAAACGCCTCGAAATCGGTGTAGTGCCCGATCTCGATATGCGAGGATTCCGTTCTCCCCTCGGTTTGCAGACGGCTCGCAAAATCGATCATGATCTTATCGGTGGAAAGCGAGCAAAGCTTTTGCGTGCCGTGTGCGCCCGACGAGGTGGTGATCTCGACCAGCCCCGCGGCGTGCAATTTTTTGATATGCGCGGTGATCGCGCCGTTGGAAAGATTGAACCGCTTTGCAAAATGCGCCAAATGTAATTCGCCCGATTGCAATATCTCGTCTAAAATGCCCAAACGGATATCACTGTCGAGCGCCTCGTAAATCAGTTTCCCCTGCTTAAAATCCTTCAAGTAAATCACAAAAGAACCTCTTAAAACCTTTTGAGCGCACAAAGCCCTCGACATTATTTTACACGATTTTCAAAAAAAGTCAACAAGCTTGTGAAAAAAATATTTAATTATTTTAGATAAATATTAATTAAAATAAAAAACTCCCGCAAGCGGGAGTTTTTTTCACTTCAACGATTGCAACAACTGTTCCGCCGACTTCTTGGCGTTTTCCAGCGCCGCCTGCGCCGATTTTTCGTCTTTTTCTTTGATCGAATAATAAATTTTGAGCTTCGGCTCCGTTCCCGAAGGACGCACGCACACGAACGAACCGCCTTCCAATTCGTAATACACGCAGTTGCATTTGGGAATATCGAGCGGCTCCTCTTTGCCCTCCGCCGTTCTGCGCACCGATGCCGAATAATCGCGCACCGCCCGCACCGCGAACGGTCCGATTTTATCGACCCGCACCGTTTTGAGTGCGTCGACCACGGCGTTCATCTCCTTCATGGCGTTCAGCCCCGCATATTGCACGGATACGTTTTTATCGAGCACGTAACCGTATTTTTTATAAATTTCCTGCAATCTCGCATACACCGTTTTGCCGATATACGCATAATAACAAACCATTTCGGCGCAGAGCATGGAAGCCACAACGGCGTCTTTATCGCGCGCGTGCGTGCCGCGCAGATAACCGCACGATTCCTCGAACCCGAATACAAATTCGTGTTTTCCGTTTTGCTCCCACTCCTTGATCTTTTCCCCGATGAATTTGAACCCGACGGGCGTTTCGTACAGCGCGACGCCGAACTCGTCGCAAATCGCCTTCGCCATGCCCGTCGTAACGAACGACTTGACGACGGCGGCGTTTTGCGGCAGGTTTCCCTCTTCTTTCAAGCGGGTGAGAATATAATCGAGCAGCAGAATGCCGACCTGATTGCCCGAAAGCGCGACGAAGTCGCCCTTTTCGTCTTTCACCGCAACGCCGAGGCGGTCGCTGTCGGGATCGGTGCCGAACACCACGTCGGCGGCGATTTCGTTTGCAAGAGCGATCCCCATCGAAAGCGTTTCCTTAAATTCGGGATTGGGCACGGCGACGGTGGAAAAGTCCGCGTCCTCCGCCGTCTGTTCCTTGACTACCGTTACGTTGATACCGAGCCGTTTCAAAATCGCCGTTACGGGAACGTACCCCGATCCGTGCACGGGCGTATATACGAGCTTCAAGTTTTTACCGCATTGCTTTACCGCCTCTTCGGAAAGCGTGAGCTTTTCGAGCGCGGCAAGATAGGTTTCGTCCACCTCTTTCGGAACGGGCACGATATTGGCGTTTTGTTCGCCCGTCACGCCCAAATAATCGACGATCTTTTCGATAAACCCGACGACGATCGCCGTCGCCTCGGGCGACATCTGCGCGCCGTCCTCGCCGTACACCTTATACCCGTTGTACTCTTTGGGATTGTGCGACGCCGTGATCATGACGCCCGCCACCGCATGCAGATACCGCACCGCATACGAGAGCATGGGAACGGGGTGCACCTGATCGAACAAATAGGCTTTGATGCCGTTTTCCGCCAGAACCTGCGCCGTTTTCTCGGCAAACAGACGCGAATTACGGCGCGTATCGTACGAAACGGCCACACCGCGCGCCATCGCATCCTGCCCGAGCGTTTTTACGTATTCCGCAAGACCGCGGCTCGCGCGCATCACCGTGCGCACGTTCATCATGTTTTTGCCGCACCCGATAATGCCGCGCATGCCCGCCGTGCCGAATTCCAGCTCGCCGCCGAAACGGTATTCGAGTTCTTTTTCGTTCTCTCTTAACGCTTGCAGTTCGGTTTTTTCCTCTTGCGTCAGACGGCTGTCGCGCAGCCAGCTTTCGTATTCTTCCCGATAATTCATATGATTCACCCCGCTGAATTAAATTTCGCCGTGAACGGTTTCGGGCGAAACGATCTCTCCCGCCGAAACAAAATATTTTTTTTCTTCGTCTTGATAGTAATGAACGAATTGAATGCTGAGCGTAAACAAAAAGCTGAGCGGCACGGTCAAGAGCAGCGCGCTGCCGAACGTGAACAGCCCGAACACGAGATTGACGACGATGATCAGGAAAATCGCTGTGACGAAGCTGACGAAACGCGATCCGAACGATTTTTTCCTGCGGAAACTGAGCGCAAGCGCCTTCGTAACCTTGATTTTATCGGCGACCATGGCAGGGATCCAAGCCGAAATCAGCGTCATTTTCAACGCCTCCAACAGCACGAACGACAATACCGCGAGCAAAAGCGACCCGAACAGCATTAAAAACGTGGTATTGAAGATCAAACCGCGCAGGTAGAAAAAGACGAACCAACAAAGCGCAAGGGTCGCAACGTCGTACAAAAAAGACATGGGAACGTAGATGAGTTCGTATAAAATACCCTGCCCCGCGCTCTTGAAAAACGCCGACGAAAAAGGCGTGCGCGCGCAGATGCTCATGCGGTCGTTGAGCGTCGCCGCCATGGCGAACGTGGCAAGCCCGTCGACGATGCGCGCCGTAAGATAAATCAGCCCCACGCCGACGACCGCCCCCGCGATCGCCCCGCCGCCCGATGCGACGAGTCTGCCGATGGCGACGATCGATTCTTTGTATAAGCCGAGTTCCTGTATTTCATGCAGACGTTCGGTATTGCCCGCGATGATCGATTTCACCGTTTCCGTGACAAGGTCTTTAAGCGCGGCGACCTCGGCGCTGTCGACGATAAACGAAAGAGACAAACGCAAAATCACGTAGATAATGCTGAAAAATACGATGCCCGTTACGATACGGTACAAGAGATATTTGAACACGCTGCCGAAATTATCGACGGTGACTTTTACGCTGTGCATGAAACGCATCTCAATACTCCTTATAGCTGTGGACGATATCCTCTCTGTCGAGCTTATCCGCTTTGAAATAAACGGTTTCCATACGAATGCAGAAATCGAGGAACGCGAACGCAAACAGCACGAACGTGACGATATAATGCGCATACGAAGGCAAAAGCGAAGAAAGCGCGACGACGGCAACCGTAATCGCCGTAAACAGCGTGAACGCAAGCACGAGCTTGGTGCGCTCCCCCGCCGCAAGACGGTAGGAATAACGGAAGGTATCGTATACCGAAAATCCCGTCATGAGCTTACAGGGCAACCACAGATAAAACGTTGATGCCACGTAAAACAGCGCGAAAAAAAGCGCGAAATAAACGACGACCGTAAGAAAATAAACGGCGATCGTGTTGGGGATCGAAGATACGGCAAAGAGCAGCGACGAAAGCACCACAACGAACAGTTCGTACAAAACGAAGTACAGCGCCGCAACGCCGAGCACGGGCAGAAAAGCGTTCTTAAAGCCCGCGAGCACGCCGTTGGGTGTGCGCCTGCCCAAGCGCATGTGCTTTTCGACAAGCACGAACAGGAAGGAAGCCGAAACGACCACGCACACGAACGTGCACACCCCGTATATTATGCTGAGCAAGGAATGAAAATGAAACAAACTCCAAATGCAGAAAAAATCCAAAAATTCCACGCGCGGTTCGCCCGTCAAAAAGGCGACAACGTAATCGTGAATGCTGCGGTAATCGAGCGAGAGCGCAAGAAAAATCGCCGGCAGCACCGCGAAGAGCAGCACGTACCAGAAATTTTTGAACATATATTTAACGCTTGAGAACAGAACGCTCATAATTCCTCCGCCTATTCATTATATATCAATTCGTCCATTCTGTAAAGAGTTTTTGCGGATTTCGCCGTTTTTCTTGCGCAAACGCAACAAGCAAACGCGTTTCCGCCCTTTTAAGACCCTTCGACTGCGCTCAGGGTGACATTTTATCGCCCGTTCCGCGTCCAACTGTCATTCCGAGCGCAGCCGAGGAATCTCATTCCGCGCCCACTGTCATTCCGAGCGCAGCCGAGGAATCTCATTCCGCGCCCACTGTCATTCCGA
>CAJUGP010000036.1:0-20731 GCA_910586365.1 uncultured Christensenella sp.
GTTCTTTCCGTGATGAGCAAAATCGGCGTCGTGCTCATCATGTTTTCCGCAGGCTTGGGAACCGACCTTAAAAAGCTGAAACAAACGGGGGCGGCGTCCGTCGTCATTACGGCGTTCGGCGTGATCGTGCCCATGCTCTTGGGCTTCCTCGTCGCCTTCCTCTTCGATTACTACACCCCCATTTCCCTCTCCGAAAATGCGGGCGGCGCAGGAGAATTCAACCTGTTGAGCGACTTTTTTTACGGCGCGATCCTCACCGCAACATCGGTTTCGGTTACGGTCGCCGTTTTGAAAGAGCTGGGCAAACTCGATACCAAAGTCGGCACTTCGATCATCGCCGCCGCCGTCATCGACGACGTGATCGGCATCATCATCCTTTCCGTTTTAACGGGCTTTTCGTCCAAAGGAAACGGACAAACGGGTTGGGACTGGTTTCACCCCAACGCCGGTCTTGTCGTCATTAAAATCGTCGTATTCTTCCTTGCGGCGATCGCCGTCGGCGTGGGACTGCGCAAGCTCTTCGATCTTATGGAACGCCGCGCGCCCCACAACCGCCGCGTACCCATTATCTCGCTTGCGGCATGCTTTTTATATGCCTACTGCGCCGAAAAATTCTTCGGCGTCGCCGACATTACGGGCGCGTATCTGGCGGGCATTCTGCTCGGCGGCACCCTTTCCGAAACGCCGTACGTCGAATCCAAAGTCGATACGATGGGCTACCTGATTTTCTCGCCCATTTTCTTCGCCAATATCGGCATTGCGAACATCACGTATTTCAGCGAAATCACCCTGCCCTTCCTCGCGTTCGGGTTGGTATACGTCGCCGCCGCGCTTGCGGGTAAGCTGTTCGGCTGTGCAGCGGGCGCGAAGCTGTGCAAATTTTCCACCGGCGACAGTTTCCGCGTGGGCTTAGGCATGATGGTGCGCGCCGAAGTCGTGCTCATCTGCACCGAAAAGGGCGTGGCGTGCGGTTTGGTAAACCCCGCCGTGTTCCCGTTCATCATCTTGATTATTCTGATTTCTTCGGTGCTGACGCCCATACTGCTTAAAACCTCGTACCGATCGGAAACCAAACGCGACCGCACCCTGCCGCCGCCCGAATGGAAAGAAACGTAATCGCTTGCAAAGCAGCTCCGACGGAGTTGCTTTTTTTTATTTTTTGTGCTATACTGCAAAACAGATAAGGAGAAAATCATGCAATACAGAAATTTGGGAAAATGGGGCTTGAAGGTAAGCGAAATCGCGCTCGGCAGTTGGGTGACCGCTCTTGCCGACGATGCGGCGGTGCAAACGGCGACGCAGACGATCGATGCCGCGTTCGACGCGGGCATCAACTTTTTCGACTGCGCGGACGCGTATTCGGGCGGCGAAGCCGAACGGTTTTTGGGTAAAGTACTCTCCCGCCACGCCCGAAGCGAATACGTCGTATCCTCGAAAGTATTTTTCCCCATGGGAAAAGGCGCAAACGATTGGGGACTTTCGCGCAAGCATATCATCGAACAGCTCGACAAAACGCTTGCGAACCTCGGCGTCGATTACGTCGATTTATATTTTTGCCACCGCTTCGATCCGACGACCCCGATCGAGGAAACCATGCAAGTCCTCTCCGATCTGGTTGCGGCGGGCAAGATTTTGTATTACGGCGTTTCGGAATGGTCGCCCGTACAGCTGACGCAAGCGCTCGCCGCGATCAAAGAATTGCATTTGCGTCCGCTTTCGGTCATTCAACCGCAATATAACATGGCGGACCGCTATATCGAGGACGAAATGCTCGGGATCTGCGCGCAGAACGGCGTGGGCGTCACCGTGTTTTCGCCCCTTGCGCAGGGTCTGCTCACGGGCAAATACCGCAAGGGACAACCGCTGCCCGCAGGCTCGCGCGCGACCTGGCAGGCGGATAAACAGATCAACCATCTACTGACCGAGGAAAACCTGAATAAGGTCGAAAAACTTCTGCCGATCGCAAAGGAGCTGAACGTTCCGCTCTCCGTGCTCGCGCTGAGTTGGATTTTGCGCAAAAAGGAAATCTCGTCCGTGATCACGGGCGCAAGCAGACCCGCCCAGCTGCAACAAAACGCTTTGGCAAGCGGATTTCCCCTTTCCGAAAGCGTGCTTGCCGAAATCGACGCGATTCTCGACTATCACCCGTTTGTCCGAAAAATCGGTTGAAAAAACCGCCCCGCAAATACGGGGCGGTTTTGCTTTTACGTTATTCGACCGTAACGCTTTTGGCAAGATTGCGCGGCTTATCGGGATCATATCCGCACGCAAGGCAAACGGAATAGGCAAGCACTTGCAGCGGTATGACCGAAAGTGCGGGCGAAAACGCCTCTTCGCAAGAGGGTACCACGACAAAATCGACAATCTCTTTGCTCTTACCGTATTCGGGGAACGCCGTTACGAGAAAGACTTTCGCGCCGCGCGCATACGCTTCGTGTACGGCGTTCATGGTTTTTTGCGCAACGTCCTGCTGCGTGATGATCGCCACGACCGCCGTTTCCCCGTCGACAAGCGCAAGGGTGCCGTGTTTGAGTTCCCCCGCCGCATACCCCTCGCTCGGAATATAAGAAATTTCTTTTAACTTCAAACTCCCTTCCGATGCGACGAAGCAATCGGCGCCGCGTCCTAAAAAGAACACGCTCTTCGCGCCGCTGAAATAGGGCGTCCAGGAACGGACGCTCGCGCTCGCTTTGAGCGAAAGCGATGCAAGCGCGGGCAGATCGCGGCACTCGACCTTTTCGCCCCGATACGCGGCAAGCGCCTGCACCATCGAATAAAGCGTTGCAAGCTGCGCGTTGAAGCTCTTAGTCGCCGCGACCGCGATCTCCTGCCCCGCGTTCGTCGAAATCACAAAATCGGCTATTGTCGTAATCGAAGAATACGGAACGTTGGTGAGCGCCGCAAGACAAGCGCCCCGCTCTTTTGCAAGCTGCGCCGCCGCAAGCGTATCCGCCGTCTCGCCGCTTTGGCTTACGGCAAGCACGAGCGCGCCTTCGGGGACGATCGGATCGCGGTAACGGTATTCGCTGGCAAGCGAAACGCGGCAGGGAATGCGGCAGATTTTTTCAAAAGCATACGCCGCGCACAAACCGCTGTGATACGCCGTGCCGCAAGCCACGATTTCGATATACTTTGTCTGACATAATACCTTATAAAAAGCAGAAAACGCCTCATTTTGTGCAAAATCGGGCATGGAATTGCGCATTGCAAAAGGAATTTCGGTAATTTCCTTATACATAAAGTGTTCGTATCCGTTTTTTGCAGGCGTTGCGATTTGAGCGTCGCATACGAAAAAATCGCGTTCTATGCGTCGCATAGTACTATCGAAAACGCTAATTTCCCCGTTTTTGAGCAGCGCGATATCGCCGTCGTGCAGCGTATACGCGCGCAACCCCTCTTCCGCCACGGCGGGAATATCGCTTGCAAGCAGCAATTCGCCGTCCCCGTTTTTGGCGACGATCAGCGGACTTTTCTGCCGCGCGCACGCGATCGTATCGGGACTGTCGGCAGCAAGGGCGGCGATCGCGTAAGAGCCTGTCAGCCGCTGCACGCACGCCCTAAGCGCCGCCGCTAAATCGCCGCGATAATAGCGGTTGACAAGGTGCGCGATCACTTCGCTGTCCGTTTCCGACGAAAACTTTTCCCCGCGCGCAACGCATTCTTTTTTCAATTCGGCGGCGTTTTCAATGATGCCGTTATGTACGATCGCAATCTGTCCGAACACATGCGGATGCGCGTTTCGCGCCGACGGCGCGCCGTGGGTCGCCCAACGCGTATGACCGATGCCCACGCTCCCCTTTACGTCTTTTCCGTCGCCTAACCCTTCCACCCGTCCTTTTTTCTTGACAAGACGGTAACCGCCCTTATACAGCGTTACGATTCCCGCCGAATCGTATCCGCGGTATTCCAATTTTTTTAATCCCGCGATCAAAACGGGCGCGGCTTTTTTCACGCCGCAATATCCTACGATCCCGCACATTCAAAGTTCCTCCTCGCACGCATGCAGCGCGCGCAATACAAGACGGACCGCTTCGTCACAGTCGGCTGCATTTTCCCCTTCCGCCATGATCCGCACGACGGGTTCGGTGCCGGAAGCGCGCAAAAGCAGCCTTCCCTCGCCCAACAGCCGTCTGCCTTCCTCCGCGGCAAGACGCACGCCCTCGGCATGCAGCGCGGCGGTCTTATCCTTCACGCGACAATTTTCGTTTTTTTGCACGAGCGGAACGTAACCGCGTGTCAAACAGGACAAAGGACATTTGCGGAGCATGAGCGTTTCCGCGATTTTAAGCGCGGTAAGAATACCGTCGCCCGTGGCGGCGTGTTTGAGAAAGACGATATGCCCCGACGCTTCGCCGCCCAACAGCAAATTCGCCGCGCGCATCTGCGCGTAAACGGCTTTGTCGCCGACGTCGGTAATCTGCACGCCGATGCCTTCGCGCGCCAAACTGCGCTGCAACCCCGTATTGCTCATAACGGTGGCGACGACCTGCCCGCCGAACGGTTCGCCTTCCGCCTTCATTTGCAGCGCGCAGACGTATAATATACCGTCGCCGTCTACGATTTCCCCGCGCTCGTCAACACAGATACAGCGGTCGGCGTCGCCGTCAAAGGCAAATCCGACGTCGAGCGAACGGCTCTTCACAAGCGCGCAAAGCCGTTCGGGATGCGTCGAACCGCAGCCGTCGTTAATGTTTACGCCGTTCGGCTCCGCGCCGATCAGGGTAACGTGCGCGCCGAGCGCGTCGAATACCGCTTTGGAAATCGCCCAAGCGCTCCCGTTGGCGCAATCCAACCCCACGCGCAAACCGCGCAGCGACGTGCGCGGAAGCGAAAGCAGATACCCCAGATAGCGGTTGCGCCCCGCCACGTAATCGACGGTCCGCCCGATCTCTTCCCCCTCGGCAAAGGGCAGCGTTCCGCCGTCGAGATAATCTTCGAGCAGCGAAACGGCTTCCCCTTCCATTTTCTCCCCCTCGGAATTCATGAGTTTGATGCCGTTGTCGGCGTAGGGATTGTGGCTTGCGGAAATCATCACGCCGCAATCGAATCCCTCCGTCCTCGTAACGTAGGAAACCGACGGCGTCGTCGTCACGTGAAGAAGATATACGTCCGCGCCCGAGGCGGTTGCCCCCGCCGTGAAAGCGTATTCAAACATATAGGAAGAAAGACGCGTATCTTTCCCCACGACGATGCGCACGCGCTCCCGTTTGCCGCGCATGAAATAGCGCCCCAAAAACCGCCCTACTCGGAACGCATGCACCGCAGTGAGCGATTCGTTCGCCCGCCCGCGGAACCCGTCCGTACCGAAATATCTGCCCATGCTCGCCTCCGCTTGATATTTTATGCACGGCAGATTTTTTGCGTGAAAAGACCTCTCTGTTTTCAGAGAGGTCTTTATTCTCACGAAAAATTGTCATTCTGAGCGCAACCGAAGAATCCTGCACGCAAACAGATTCCTCGACAAACTCGGAATGACATTGAAAACAATCCCCCCTTGCGCTTCGCGCCTTCCCCCCTTTACACAAGGGGGGCTTTTCGTTCTCATTGCAAGGGGATGCCGTTACCGTCATTCTGAGCGCAGCCGAAGAATCAATCTTCGGGAATATGATCTAAAACGTATTTGATATTCTCTTCTGCGGCGTCGAACCGTTCTTTGGATAAATCGTATTCGACCCTTTTCTTCTGCCAATCATCACAATAATCGGTAATTTTCGTCAACCTTTTATGCTGCGTGCAATAATGTTTGAGAATAACAGAAAATTCAAGCCAAAACATGGTATATAACAAGTGACAGGCATGACAGTTCTTACATGTTTTCGTCTTTACCGTCCGCGCCATAATATTCCTCCATTCGCGCCTTGATTTCCGAAAGATCTGTTAAAAGAGCATTAATTTTATAGCGCAATACCCGTTGTGATAACTTCGGTCTGCTGTACGGTTCAAACTTTCCGCATTCTTCGGTTTCGGTCGTTATTTTATGTACTTTTACGCAACGACCGTATTCGGTTTTTCGGTACCCTCTCGCCTCATGAATATATAAGCGATTAAAATAACCGCAACGCTCACATGTTTTCTTTTCTTGTTCCATTTTTTACCTCGTGTTAAATTTCGATAATTTTATCATATTTAATTTTTCAAAAATCACACAATCCCCCCCTGCGCTCCGCGCCCTCCCCCCTTTACACAAGGGGGACTTTTCGTTCTCATGTTTGTTAACACATATTTGTGTATATAGAATATCACACATATATGTGTAAGTCAGGCGAATTACACTTATTTGTGTTAAAATATTTTAAGAGGATAGATTATGATCAACGTCGGTGAAGAATTAAAAGCACATAGAACAAAAGCTAATCTAAGCCAACAGGCGTTAGCAGATTGTATTAAAACAACACAGCAAAGCATTAGCCGATGGGAAAACAACGAAGTTGAATTACCGCTTTCCATTTGCATTGCTTTGGCTGATTTTTACCACATTTCCCTCGACGAATTAGTAGGCAGAGAAATTAAATAATAGTATGAAAGATTATGGCGACGAATTAAAATTTCAAAGATTAAAACGAAACAAAACATTAAAACAAGTTGAGGCAGAAACAGGAATAAGCAACTCCAATTTAAGTCGTTGGGAATGCGGAAAAGTTTTGCCTAACATTGATTTCTGCGTTAAATTAGCAGATTATTACGGCATTTCCCTCGACGAATTAGTAGGTAGAGAAATTAAATAGAATAGATTCCTCGACAAGCTCGGAATGACATTGAAAACAATCCCCCCTTGCGCTCCGCGCCTTCCCCCCTTTACACAAGGGGGCTTTTCTTTATTGTGTCCCCCTTGTCAAAGGGGGATCAAGGGGGATTGCCCTTCCAAACAGCAAAAAAACCGCCCGAAGGCGGTTTTTTCCATTATTCATATTCTCCGTAATCCCTTCTGTCGTGCGGCGGTCGGGGCGGCGGGGGCGGAGGCGGCGGGCAGTACTCGTCGTCCCACTTATTCTTTTTCTTCGTCGGTTTGGGCGCGGATTTGATTTCGACCAAAACCACGTCCACGCCGATTTTTTTGACGTTGCATAAATCAATAAACAAGCGCGATTTCCCCCAATGAAAACCGCCGCAACCGGGCACAACGATTCCCTGCACCTTCCCTTCGGGATACGTGAACACAACGTCGATCACCTTGCCGAGCTTCTTGCCGTCGGTCAAATTTACCGTTTCTTTTCGTTTTAATTCGTCAAAACTTGTTTCCACACTCTATATCTATGCAGAACGCGCGGAAAAATTGCCTTTTTAAGAGATATTCGCCTTGATCTGCTTGATCGCGTTTTTTTCAAGCCGCGAAACCTGCGCCTGCGAAATTCCGACTTCGCGGGAAATTTCGGTTTGCGTTTTTCCTTCGTAATAACGCAGCTGCAGAATTTTTTTCTCGCGTTCGGCAAGACGGTCGATCGCCGTACGCAGCGCAACGCGTTCCGTCCAGATTTCGTCCGACTGCGTTTCGTCGCAGAGCTGATCCATCAGTTGCAACGTGTCGCCCGATTCGTTGTATACGGGATCGTAAAGCGAAACGGGATCGGAAATGGCGTCGAGCGCATACACGACTTCGCTTTCGCGTACCTGCATCTCCTGCGCGATCCGTTCGATCGTCGCCTCTTCGTCACGTTCTTCGATCCCCTCGCGCACTTTCAGAATACGGTAAGCGGTGTCGCGGATCGAACGCGATACGCGAAGGGAATTGCCGTCGCGCAGATAGCGCTTCATTTCGCCCAAGATCATGGGCACGGCGTAGGTGGAAAATTTTACGTTAAATTCGAGATTGAAATTGTCGATTGCCTTGATAAGCCCCACGCACCCGGCTTGAAACACGTCGTCCGCGTTGGCTTTTTTCGCCCAAAAGCGTTTCACGAGCGAAAGCACGAGCCGCATGTTGCCCACGATAAAGCGTTCGCGCGCCAGCATGTCGCCCGCTTTCAGTTTTATCATCAGTTCCTCGTTTTCCTTCGCCGTAAGGCGGGGAAGCCCCGTGGTATCCACTCCGCATATGACTACTTTCTGTAACATATTCTTTCCTCCTATGTATACCGCGGAATACAAGCTTGCGCTTTCTCATGCGTTTTTATGCGTGCGGACGGAAAAATTTTATACTAATTTGGAGATCTCCTTTTTGAGCCGTTCGATAATCTTCTTCTCCAAGCGCGAAATATAGCTTTGCGAAATGCCGAGCTTATCCGCGACGTCTTTTTGCGTCATCTCCTCGCCGCCGCCCAACCCGAACCGCATGTACATGATCCTTCTTTCGCGGTCGGGAAGTTTTGCGAGCGCGTCTTTGAGCAGTTCTTTTTCCACGCTGCTTTCCACGCCGCCGTATACCGTTTCGCTGTCCGTGCCGAGCACGTCGGACAACAGCAGCTCGTTTCCCTCGAAATCGGTGTTAAGCGGTTCGTCGAACGAAACTTCGCTTTTAAGCTTTGCCGTACGGCGCAAATACATCAAAATTTCGTTCTCGATACAGCGCGAAGCATACGTCGCCAGCTTGATGTTTTTATCGCTGCGGAACGAGCCAATCGCCTTGATCAGCCCGATCGTGCCGATGGAAATCAGGTCGTCCTGTTCGACGCCCGTATTTTCAAACTTGCGCGATATGTAAACGACGAGCCGAAGATTATGTTCGATGAGCTGCGCTTTCACGCTTTCGGCGTCCTCGCCCGCGTCGAGTTTTTGCAGCAATTCGGATTCCTCTTCGCCCGAAAGCGGCAGCGGCAGCGCCTCGCTTCCGCACAGATAGTGAACGACGTTATCCGTTCCCGCCGTCTTTTTTAACCAGGCTTGCAACAGGCTTAAAAGTTTCATTCCGTTCTCCTATATATGAATTATGTAAAATAATTTGATAATTTTTTGACGATACTTCGCCGACGGTGAGGTACGCGCTCCCGTATCCGCGCCCGTCTACCTGCAACTGCTCGCAGGCAAACACGGGGGCGTCGCGGCTGCCGTTTACCGTTTTCACCGTGATCCTGCCCGCGCTCTTCGCGCTCCTTCCGAACAGCGCGAACACAACCGCCGCCGAAACCACGCACACGGGCTGCCCTTTATAGGTAAGCATGTTACCGCTGTCGTATAACCCCGTTAAAGAAAGGTTTTTCTCGCCCGAACGCAGCGTGCACGAGCAAAGACTGCGTTTGAGTTTGCGATACGCATAAAACGACCGCGCACCGAGCACGGTTGCGACGAAAAACGCCAGCGCGCCGCATACAACGAGCGCAACGGGCGCCTGTTCGACGAGATAACCGTTCCCCTCGACGTATTCGACGTTGAAAAACGAATACGCCGCCGTCAGCAATCCCCCGTACGCAAAGGTAAGCGCGAAAAACGCGACGCCCGTACGCAGCAGAGCCTTGCCGCCTTTGGGCGCGACGATCAGGCAGAGCGTCAGCCCGAAGAGAATTTTAACAAGATAACTTGCCCATACGGGAAGACGCAGAAGCGGAAAGACGACGGCTTGCGCCGCGCCCAATCCGCTTGCCGAAAGCAGCCGCCAAACGCTTATCTTTCCGCGCGTGCAAAGCAGGGAAAGCAGCAATAACAGCCCGTCGATCAAAAAATTCTCGGCAAACGCATATTCCCAATAGACGACCATATCCGCTATTATAAAGCCTAAAAAGGCATGAAAAAAGGCATATTCTGTCGAAATATGCCAAAAAATCTGTTATTGAACGGTTGGAGAAAATCGCTTACATCATGCGGAGAATATCGGCGTAAATTTGCGCGTCGGCATCGAGAAAGGTATTGAAAATCACCTTCAAACGACTGTGCGGACGGCGCAGCTTCCAATTAAGCACTGTGCCCGCGGCGATCTCCGCCGCCTCTTCGCGCGGGAAGTTGAACACGCCCGTCGCAATACAGCAAAACGCGACCGAATCGACGCCCGCCTCTTCGCACAGATCGAGACAGGAAAGATAACACGAGCGCAGCGCGGCGCGGTCCGCCTGCGTGACTTCGCGCAGAACCATCGGTCCGACGGTGTGCAGCACGTATTTCGCGGGCAGATTGTAGGCGCGCGTGATCTTCGCGTCGCCGCATCTTTCTTCGCCCTGCTGTGCGGCGATCAGTTTGGCGCAGTCATCGCGCAGTTGCATGCCCGCGGCGGAGTGAATGACGTTATCGACGCAGTTATGCCCCGCGCGGAAACAGCCCAAAAGCGAGGAATTTGCGGCGTTCACGATCGCGTCGGCGGAAAGCCGCGCGATATCGCCCTGATAATGCCCGATGCCGTGCCCGTTGAACGTAATCGAATCGGGCGAAACGAGCAGGCGTTCCGTGCTTTCCGTCCAAAACAGTTGATCCTGTATGCGCAGGATCTCGGCGGGAACGGGCAACGCGGCGCGTTCGTTCATGTAAGCGCGCACGAGGGAACGCTTTTTTTCGTACGTTGCGGAAAACGCGGCAATCATGCCGCGCTCGCGCAGTAAAAAACGCAGCAGCGTTTCGCAAGCCTCTTCCTTTTGCGCGGAATCCAACAGCGCGGGACGCGGATAAGGCGTAAGATCGATGATTTTTCCCGTTTCGCGCAGCGTCATCTCAGCCCCCGATCCGGTTATAATTGATAAGGCAGCCCGCAAGCAGAATTTTCTTTTCTTCTTTGGTCAGCGCAGGCAATTCCAAAACGACGTCGCGCGATTTGCCTTTGGAGATGACTTTGGCGACGACGCGCGTCTGTCCGCCCGCGATCGCTTCGGCAAGATCGGCGATATACAGATAATCCCCCACCGCAAAATCGGGTTTCGCGCAGAGGAACGGCACGATGCCCCAGTTGACGAGATTGGATAAATAACGCTTGGTGGCGTATTCCTTGCAGATATTCGCGACGCCGCCCAATACGCGCTGGCACGAAGCAGCTTGCTCGCGCGCCGAACCGTCGCCCGGTTTGTTGGAAACCACCGCGCTGCCGTATACCGTTCCCTCCGCAGGGACAAATCCTTTCAGCTCCGCCGTCACGCTCTCGGGTAGCTTACCGCTTTCGCGGCGGCGCCCCTCTTCTTCGCGCACCGCTTTGGCGCGCGCGACATAAGCAGGATCTTTGCGCGAAAGCGCAAACTGCGAAAGTTTTTCGGGATTGGAGCGATAAGACGACGTTTCGCCCGAAGGAATCAGCTCGTCGGTCGTGGTGACATGATCGGTCAGCACCGAAGCGACTTTGACGAGCAGATGCTTGCCGAGCGCGATCTGTTCGGGCCAATCGGCGATATTCGGACCGTAAACGAGTTCCGCCGCGCCGTCGGGGCGAAGCGCGCCGCGGTAGACGCGGTTATGATAAATGTTCGCGTCGAATTTATATTTCTTGACGCGTTTCGCATAATCGAAGCCGAGCGCGGACGTGAGCACGCCGCCGTTCGCCGCCGTCGCCGCGATCGAGCGCGCGTCCATGAGCGCAACCGCGGCAAGCTGTCCGTCCGCAGGTTTGCTGCCCTCGCGGTTCTCGAAGTTGCGCGTAGTGTGCCGAATGGAAAGGCAGTTGTTTCCGGGCACGTCGCCCGCGCCGAAACAAGGTCCGCAAAACGCCGTTTTTACGATCGCACCCTGTTCTGCGAGCAGGGAAAGATACCCGCCTTCCGCAAGACATTTATATATAGGCTGCGACGCGGGATACACGCTCAGCGTAAACGCGTCCGCGCCGATATTCTTTCCGCGCAGAATTTCCGCCGCCTCGCAGATATTTTCGTATCCGCCCCCCGCGCACCCTGCGATCACGGCTTGATCGACGTACACCTTTCCGTCTTTGATCTTATCGACGAGTTTGAATTCGCCGCCCTTGATTTTTCTGCCCTGCTCTTCGACCTTTTGCAAAAGCTCCGCGGGACGGCTTAAAAAGTCTTTGAGCGTATACACGTTGGAAGGGTGGAACGGCAAGGCGATCATCGGTTCGACGCGCGAAAGATCGATCGTCACCGCTCCGTCGTAGTAAGCGGGCTGCGCGGCGGTCAGCTTTTTATAATCGCCCTCTCTGCCGTGCGCGCGCAGATATTCCTGCGTTTTTTCATCCGTTTCCCATATAGAGGAAAGGCAGGTCGTTTCGGTCGTCATGACATCGATGCCCATGCGGTAATCCATGGAAAGCGATGCGATGCCGGGACCGATAAATTCGAGAATTTTATTTTTGAGGAATCCGCTCTTAAACGTTGCGCCGATGAGCGCGAGCGCGACGTCCTGCGGTCCGACGCCCTTTCGGAGTTTGCCTTTTAAGTATACGGCAACGATTTCGGGACGGGCGACGTCGTACGTCTGTCCCAAAAGCTGTTTAACGATTTCACCGCCGCCCTCGCCGATCGCAAGCGTGCCCAAAGCGCCGTATCGGGTGTGCGAATCCGATCCGAGGATCATTTTTCCGCAGCCCGCCGCGCATTCGCGCATATATTGGTGAATGACGGCAAGATGCGCGGGAACGTAATTGCCGCCGTATTTTTTCGCGGCGGACAAGCCGAAGAGGTGGTCGTCCTCGTTGATCGTACCGCCCACGGCGCAAAGCGAGTTATGGCAGTTGGTAAGCGTATATGGAACTGGAAACGAGGTAAGTCCGCTTGCTTTCGCCGTCTGGACGATCCCCACGTACGTAATGTCATGCGAGGTCAGTTCGTCGAATTTGAGTTTGAGCGTTCCGTCTTTCTCCGCGCCGTGCGCGCGCAGAACGGAATAGGAAATCGTGTTTTTTACCGCCTTTTCCTTTTTATCCGAAGTCATAAAAGCATGCGCTTCTTTTACGATCTTTCCTTCGCTGTAATACACGCCCGTTTTGATCAATTTCACCATATCCGTCCCCGTCCTTTTCCATTCGTTTCTTTCATTATAATTCATTCGGCGATTTTTTTCAAGTAAAGTTATGATAAAAAAAGTTATGCGATCAAATAATTTGCTTTTTTGCGCACAATCGGTTATACTATCTCCATGGAACAGATCAAAAATAATCCGCAAAACAAAATATTTCGTTTCCGTTTCTCTCCGCTCCTTCTCGCCGTCATGATCGTCGGGCTTGCGCTCTGCGCGGCTTGCATCGGGCTGACGAGCTGGCAGTTCGCCGATTTTCTACGCGGCGATCTTACTTCCGTTTACGATTGGCTCAAATTCTTTCTGCTCTATTTCGTTTCGGTTTTCCTCGCCGTGCTCATTCTCTCCATGCTCGTCCGCTCGCAGTATATATTAACGGAAAAAGAGCTTGTTCTGCAATTCGGGTTCGTGAAGTCGCGTTACGAAATCAAAAAGATTTTTTCGGCAAGGGTGTTCAAAAAATCAAACAAGCTCACTGTTTATTTCGACGATTTCAAAACCAAATACATGGTGATCGTCGTCCGCGAGGAATGGTACGACGAATTCGTGAAAGAGCTCGGCGCGCGCAACGAAAAAATCGAATTCGATTTTGTGAGCGTTAAAGAAGAAGAGGAATGGAAAAACAATAAAAAGAAAAAGTAAATAAAAAACCTTCCTTTACGGAAGGTTTTTTTATGCCGCCTGCGAGAGGTGTTCCTCGTCCGCATGTTTTTTCGTTTTGTGTTTGCGCTCCGTTTTTTGCGCGCCGTGCTTGATCCGATACATGGTCACAACGTAAGCCGTAACGAGCAGCAAGTCCGCCGCGATCCAGGCAACGGGATTGGAAAGGCAAAAGCCCGTATATCCCCAAACCTTGACGAACACGAAGGAAGTCAACGCCCTGCCGCCCAACTCGGCAACGCCCGCAAACATCGTGATCACGCTTTTGCCCATGCCCTGCAAGGTGTTGCGGTAAACGAAGATCGTTCCGAGCGCCAAATAAAATACGCTTTGATAGAGCAGAAACAAAAATCCGTAGGATAGGATCTCGTCGTAGTGCGCCGCGACAAGCGGATCGTTACGGTCGAGAAAGAGATTCATGAGCGGTCGGTGCAGCCCCACGCTGAATCCAAGCCCGATTACAGCGCTCGCCAACGTATAAACCATGCCAACCTGCGCCCCTTTGCGTATGCGTTTGATATCGCCCGCGCCGCTGTTCTGCCCCGCATATGTGGCGATCGCCGTACCGAGCGCGTTAAACGTTTGCGTGGAAAGGTTGTCGATCTTCGACGCCGCAACGTAGCCCGTATCCGCGCCGACGTATATCTTCGCCACGCCGTTGAGCGCCGACTGCTGAAAAATACACCCGATTGCCGTGATCGAAAATTGCAGCGCCATGGGAAGTCCGACGGCGATATGCCCGCCCGCAAGACTCCAACTCCATTTCCAATCCGACTTTTTCAGACGGTATTCGGGATAGCGAATAAGAATGTATATCAAAGACGCCGCACCCGCCGCCACCTGCGAAAGAACGGTTGCAAACGCCGCGCCGTGATACTGCAACTTACAGCCGACGATAAAAGCGAAATCCAACCCCACGTTCAAAAGCGCCGCCCCTACGAGGCAATACAGCGGCGTGCGGGAATCGCCGAGCGCGCGCAGCACGCCCGCCATGATATTGTAAAACACCGATGCGGAAATTCCGCAGAAAATGACGAATAAATACGCGTAGGCATACGGATAACACTGCTCGGAAATATCCATCAACCGCAATATCGGACCGGTGATCGGCACGGCAATCGCCGTGATCGCGGCGCTCATGATAATCGAAAGAAGATAACTCATGGCGATTGCGCGGCGCACGCCTTCCTGATCGTTCGCGCCGAACCGTTGCGCGATTCGCACCGAAAAGCCCGAAGTCAATCCGTTCGCAAAGCCCAAAATCAAAAACGATACCGAACCCGTAAGTCCCACGCCCGTAAACGCTTCGGCGTTTACCGTATGGCTGACGATAACCGTATCCGCCATATTATACAGCTGCTGAAAGACGCACCCGATAAAAATCGGCAGCGCAAAAAGAAGGATTGTTTTATAAGGATTTCCTTTTGTTAAATCTTTCATTGCGCCGCTTCCTTGGGTTGTTTGATATCTTGCGCTATTATATCACAACGCTCTTATAATGTCATGATTTTGAAGGCGATATTTCAAACTTTTTTTCAGAAAATTTTAACAAAAAAGACGCACCTCCGAAATGCGTCTTTCTTCACGTTAGTTGTGATTTCCGTCGCGTTTTTTTTCGTACTTTAACCTTGTCGCATTCCCGCCGCGCAAATGCCTTTCTTTCAGATTGATTCCCAAAATCTTCTGTACTTTTTCCCACAGCTCGGCATCGAGATAATACAACCGCTCGGTTACGTCTTTATGTACGGGCGGGCAAAAACAGAACGGTAAAAAGAAACTGCGGCGCCGAGATCAAACCGGCGCCGCAGAAGATTTACATGTAGCACAATACTTTTTCATTTTCATTCGTTGCAACTTTTAATCTTCATTTTCACTACATTTAGTATAGCATTTGCATTTTATTTTGTCAAGCGTTTATTGGCTCGAAAATCTTTTTCCAATTATGTTACTGTTTCGTGCCGTCGTTTGTTTCTTCCGTATCTCCAAGAAAATCATCCGATATTTTTACGTTAAACATTTCTGAATCTCCTTGGGGCAACGTCTTTCCAAGTTAAATTTTCGCCGTTAAACCGAAACCAAAGAAAATCGTTATACGAAACGCCGTGCGTTTTTTTAACGATTGCAAGAGGATCGTAATATGGAATATCAAGCTTTTTCAAATAATTATCAATATTACGGCAATCGCGTTGCCAGCAACGTGTTTCTAAAATGGTTGAAAGTTTGAAAACATCCATCTCATCGTCATAAAATATTTGTTTTACGGGGTGGAAGGTAAACCGTTGCGCTTTGGCTTTATTGTCATTAACTTTTACATGCGCAACGAGTTCATCGCTCCAAAAGCACAAAATTTCAAGCCCCTCCCAACGATTCGTCGACGTGTTTTTCGGCGTTTCCATATCCAATTCTGTGGCGATTTTTTGTAATCTCTGCGAGTTCGGAATCACAATCCCCACCTTGATACGCCTAATCGTCGATTGCGGAATATTCCACCGTGCCGCAAGTTCTCTTTGAGAAAGGTTCAAACTTTTTCGCTTTTGTAAGATTTCTTCGCTAATCCCCATTTACATCACCTCAATAATATAATAGCATCTATGTTATCGTTAATCAATCGTTCCGAAATAAGAATGCACTTTCTCGCCATTGACACCTAAAGATATATGTGTTATAATTATAATAATTCACTGAGGTTTACACATGAAAAAAATCGAATATCTTAACGAAACATATTATTATGATAAAGGGAAATTTTACAACCGCTCCTTTTTAGAACTATCTAAAAAGGAACGCAACAGTTTATGTGAATATTTTCTCTCCACAATTGATTTAAGGACGTTTGAGTTTGAAGAGTTTATCGAACTGTCAAATGAATTGGACAATGGCGAAAACTATGAACATTGCGTCAAAATCATTGAGAAAGGATTTGAAATATACTTTGATAAACGCGATTATGCAAAATTGATGCTTCCAAAACTGTTTCGTTTATATAGACTTCAAGGAAACTCTAAAAAAGTAATTGATTTATGGGAGAGTTTTTGGATCAAGAAAGTTAATTTCATTGAGTCCTCCGCATTATACATAGTAATCGGCGCAGCTTATTGTGACGAAAATAGAATTGAACAAGCCAAATATTTTGCCAATAAAGCTTACGGTTTGCAATGCGGCTCTCCCAATGAGTATTTAAGTAACCTATATATGCGTATCAATTCAATGATGAATTAGTAGAAACTATAACAAAACTTAATATATACGACAAAAGAAAAACGAGAAAGAATATTTTTTCTCGTTTTCCTATTAATCATTCGGCAAGAACCTCAAACGCTTTTCTGTGCTTTTCAAGAATCCGTTTTGCCACCACTTCGACTTTTTCGTCGTCGGACAGTTCGATCATCGGATGGGCTTGAAGATTCAGCATAACGTAAACGGGCTTGTTGTTTTTGAATATCACAACGCTACCCTGTTTATCGGCAATTCTCGTTGCCTTGGAAAAATTCTGATTGACTTCCGAAATCGAAAGCATTTGATTCGTGTTAATCGTCATAAAACCACCTCGCTATCAGTATAACAAAATTTTAGCTAAAATGCAAGCTATTTTTTAAAGTTTACTTTATTTGATTTCCCATAAAAACCGCTCGCCGGATTGATCGCCCGAGCGGTCGTCCTCTACCGCCAAAGAATCGCCGAGATCCAAGTCTTGCAATAAATGCAGAAAGATATCAACGTTGCCGAATCTGTCTACCTCTATTCTACGAATGATTTTACGAAGCTGGGCGTTCGTCATCTGCGACACGTCGGCAATATCTTCGATTGAACGAAAGGTTTGATTGAGAATACTCTCCAACCGTCCTTGAACACTCAAACGACCTGTTACCGTTTTAAGTTCTTTTTCAAGGCTCTCAATCCGTTCTCGCATACCTGTAAGCCGCTCGTTTAATTCCTCCCGCGAAATCAAGTCGTCGGTGTACATATCCATGAATTTCTGCCGCGATTTCGTGAGCTTTGCAAGTTCGGCATTCAGCTCCTTTTCATACGCTACGTTCTCGTTCTTCGCCCGATATGCTTTCTCGAACGCTGCCACAAAGTATTTAACGACCTCTTTGCGGTTTGCAAGTATTCGCGCAAAATATTCGGTCAACGCCTGCATCAGCTCCTTTTCATCGATGATTGTTTGATTGGGACAGCTGTCCGCGCCCTTGCCGTTTCTGCCGGAGCACACCCAAGTGATATATGTATTCCGATAGGTACGCTCCACTCTGCGGAACGACCATCCGCACTCTTTGCACTTTATCAGCGTGGAAAACAAATATTTATTGCTGTGCCGCTCCCTGTCCAATTTGAAAGCCTGTCCGCGTCCTCGAAGCACGGCTTGCGCCTCTTCAAACGTTTCGCGGTCGATTATCTGCAAATCAGGGCGTTCGGTAACAAACCATTCCGAGCGGTCTTTTTTCTTGCGTTGCCCCGTTAAAAAATCGGTAATTTCTACCTTGCCGTTGATAATTTTTCCCGTGTAAATCTCGTTTGTTAAAATGCGCACGACCGTATTTGCGATCCATTTGCACCCGCGCTTTGTTCGGATTCCCTGCGCGTTCAGTCTGTTTGCAATCTTCGCCGCCCCGCACCCCTCATGAAGATACCAGCCGAAAATCTTACGCACCACGTCGGCTTCCCGTTCGTTGACGGTAAGATTGAAAATATCGCCTACCGTCTTATTGTAGCCGTACACGAAGTTGGGAACTTTCCCCCTTTCGGCGTTGATCTTCTTACCGAATTTGATACGCTTGGAAGTGTTCGCGCTCTCTTCCTGAGCAAGCGCCCCGAAAATCGTCAGCACGAATTCGCTGTTCCCCATGCTCGTCATGTTTGCCGTTAAGAACTGCGTTTCGATTCCGAGCGCTTTCAAGGTGCGGATATTCTGCAATAAATCGACCGTGTTTCTTGCAAAGCGGGAAATATCCTTGACGACGACAAGCTCGAACACGCCCCTCCTTGCGTCGTCCATCATGCGCAGGAACTCTTTGCGGTTTTTAATCTTCGTACCGGAAATACCCTCGTCGGCATATAAGCGCACGAGCGTGTCCCCCGTGCGCTGCGTATATTCCGCAAAAAACTTTTTTTGCGTTTCCAAACTGTTGAGCTGATCTTCCTTATCCGTCGAAACTCTGCAATACGCCGCGATTTTCATCTTTCGTTCTCCCGCTTGTCCGCCTTTTCCATCATGGCTGCGGTTTCCTGCTTGATTGCCGCTTCGATACGTTCCATGTTGGCGTCTATACAGATATCGAGCAAAACGCGCGCGAGCGCTTCGGGAGTATTTCCGTCGTGAAATCTAAAATTCAGCTTCGGCTTGTCCAATCTTCTCCCTCCCGCGCCTCTATATCTTACGCCCCCGTTTCGACAATTATCACCATAGCCCCCGATAATTCTTGCCGTGTTTTCACCGTTTACAACTTCTGCCTTCATCGAAAATGCAGGCGGTTTTTTTCTGGACTACGCTCCCATACGCCGATATACTTCCACCCCTTACGGGCTACCATATGTTTGAGTGTGTTCCGCAGCTTTTCCTTGAACGTTTCTTCCGTGTGAAGTTCGTCGCTGAACGTGAAAGTTACAAAAAAATTCCATTCCTGCAAATACACTTTCCGCATGAGCCGAATACGCCGTTTCGCTGCGTTGTTCTTCTTACGCTCGATATTGCTTTCGATAAATTCCTTTGCCCCTTCTTCGGTGGGGAAAGTATCTTGCATTTTCTCTTTGATATACTTTTTCCGTTCGCGCTTGGGTAAACTCTGGCTTTCCGTATACGCCGTCTCAAACTTGGCTTTCGGACTGTCTGGCTTTTCCTCTTTCTTCGGTTTCGGCTTATATCTCCGTTTACGGTGCGGAAAGTTATCGGGCGGTATGGCGATATAATGACTTCCGTCGTTGTAGACCTTCGTTTTTTGATATGGCATGATTTTCTCCTTTTTTTGATTTGAACTTTTCGGTAAATAAAAAAAGGGCAGAATACAAAACAATACAAATGTTTCGTACTCTGCCCTTCTAACGCAACCACTGTTCCCTCGTTGCAATAAACTTCGCTTTATGCCATTCGCTTTTCGCAAATGGCAACCTTGCTCCGTTATTGCGCCTCTTCCCAAAAATCTCATTCTGATATTTTCGGGAGCCCTATTAGAATCTCGGCTTGCCGTTGTGCGGTACTTGTCTTAACTTTTATTTACCTTGATGGGTGATTCAGTTGTTTTACCGTGGATTCAAATTCACGATCCGTCGTGATATAGTTTTTTCATCTCGGTTGCCCTCCCGTTCGGATTTGCTTAAAAAGCAAATCCCATTATACACGCTCCGAAAACAAATTGCGCGGTACCAAAGGGGAACTAAACCGGTACAAAACCAGAACAAAAGGGTAACTAAAAGGGAACTTAAAGGAAACCAAATACGGCAATGCGGCATAAAACGCAACGTCAGCCGAGCGGATTAAAAAAGGGCGACGCCCAAGCGGATTAGCGGGCGCGCCCTTTTCCGCGCGGCGTTTCGTTTCGCCGTGCATATTTTGTTTTTTAGTTTTTTGTTGATTGATTCCGCTTTGTGGCGGGTGCTTGAACGCGGCGGCGAAGCCGCCGCGCTCGTTTATTCAAGCACCCGCCACAGTGCCAAACGGTCTGAAAAATAACTTTTTTACGAATTGAGATCAAGAAAATAAATATTATAAATTACCTGTCCCGCCTATTGAAATATTTGACAAAAAGTGATATAATTAATAAGAATAAATTTGGGGTTTTTTATTATGACGGAAACTGAAATAATAAGTAAGGTAAACGAGTGCTTACATAAAGCCACTACGTTGTTAGCGGATTGGTTAAATCTTAGGTTGCCGAGAATAACTGATAATTGGTGGAACGAATGCGTTATATCAAAATTAAGTTATAATCAAACAGTTATCGCGGAAACCAAAAAATATAGTCAATTATCTGATTTTGATTTGGCTATGTTATTGCGTATCGCTGATAAAAACTGGTATGCTATGCGGAATTATGAGTATCTTCCCACTAAAGAAAGGGAATGTATAAAAGATATGATTTCTGTGCGCAATAACTGGGCACACTGCGGTAGCGCACTTCCCGGTAAAGATACCGTTTTACGCGATTTAAATATATTACTTTTATTTTTTGAGCAGATGGGTTGCTCTTTACAACAAACGGCTGAGATAGAAAGATTTATTATTCAAGTAGAAAAAGAAAAAAGATCGGAAGAGCACACGTCTGAA
>CAJUGP010000036.1:20741-22273 GCA_910586365.1 uncultured Christensenella sp.
GCTCTTCCGATCTTCAGTGAGCCAATAATAATCACTGAGCGGCAAAATTCTGTTGTTATTGAAGATATAAAAGAGCGCGACAAGGTTTATTTAATAAGCGACCCTACGCAAATCGGGATAGTTTTTTCAGTAACGAATATCGGTGATTCTACCAAATACGAAGTTTTTATTAACGGTAATATTAACACTTTTTATTCGGGGCAAATTGCACTTGTTGAACAAAAAACTGCTTATCAGTGGGTAAATATTGATACTTTCCAAAGCAAGCTCTCTGCCTATCAAATAAATAATCCATCCGCTTCAAATCTTTATTCACTGAATTCGGCAAGAATAGATTTTGTTCCTTATCAGTTCAGACCTGCATTAAAAATAATAAAATCGGACGAGCCTAAAATTCTTATTGCTGATAGCGTAGGGGTAGGTAAAACGATAGAAGCAGGCTTAATTATAAAAGAATTAGAAGCTCGTAACGAGCTTGAAAACGTGATGATTATCTGCCCTAAACCGCTTGTTACCGAGCGAAAATGGGAACTTGAAATGAAGCGTTTTGACGAGGAGTTTATTCCGCTTAAAGGTGCGGAACTTCGCCAAATCATTTCTGATACGGATCGTGACGGAGAATGGCCGTTGCGGTATGGAAAAACAATTGTGCCCTATTCTATTTTGGACGCTAAAACATACGAGGGAGAGGAATCTAAACGCGGAAAAATTTACGGATTAAAAGATTTAGATCCTGCTCCACATTTTGATTTAGTGATTGTAGACGAGGCGCACCATATTCGCAACGGCAGTATGAAGAAAGACAAGGCGTATGCTTATAAATGTGTTAAATATTTTTGTGATCATGCAGATGCCGTTGTAATGCTTACTGCTACCCCGTTACAGAATAGCAATGACGACTTGTTTACATTAATGAACGTATTGCGACCCGATGTTATTATAGACCGAGACACATTTAATTTAATGATGCGCCCCAACGCTTATGTTTCCCGCTGCTCGCATATTGTTAGAGCCGCCGAGGATAATTGGCAGCAAGAAGCCATTTTGGAGCTTGAAGGCGTAACGTCTACACAATGGGGCGAAAATGTTATTGCTAAGAATCCGCTTTATTCAAGCATCATGGAAAGATTACAGCGAAAATCGTTGTCAAGAGAAGAAAGAATTGAATTGATAACGGATATTGAGTCTTTACATAGCTTTAATACTATGTTGAATCGAACGCGGAGAAAGGATATTCAAGATTTTTGCGTGCGTCATTCTCATACGCTTGAAACGCAGTTTACTCCTATGCAGAAACAACTTCACGATGAATTACTAAACTTTGAGCGAGCGGCTTTAACAACGCTTCACGACGCACGGTCCGTGCCGTTTATGATGAGCACAATTCGCAGACAGGCGGCAAGTTGTATTTTTGGACTTGCGCCATATTTGCGCGACCTAATCAACAAAAGATTCGATCAGCTTATAGACGATCCCGAAATAGATATTGATAATGTTGCTTCCTATGAAAAAGTATCATTATTTCTTGGTCA
>CAJUGP010000037.1 GCA_910586365.1 uncultured Christensenella sp.
TCTCGAACCGAGTGCGAAGTTCATCGCATTCGGCTCGGGACTTTTCTTTTTGCTCGTCTGTTGTCGGATTGTTGGGCATATTGCTCGTTTTAAGCACAATCAGATACTTTTCGCCGTCGAAGATTATCTCTTTAATGAGTGCGTCGAACAACTTTTTGCGCTTGTCGAGATTGGTCGGGTCTTCGGCACATTCAATGGCAAGCACGCTTTTATGAAAGAAATCCATTAGCATTTCAACCTGCAACGGCTTAATATTGTTTGCTTCTTCGTCGGCAATTTTCGCTACAAGTTGCGTTTTGAGAAGCGTAAGCTCGCTCATTTTGTTTTGCGTGTATTCGTTATAAATCCCTTTGCAAATTGCCATTATGATATTGTTTAACATATCTTCCGTTTCGGCAAGCTGACGCCTAAGTATTTTAAGCTCAGGCTTTTCCGTTATCTGCTTGTTATGTATTTCCACGGCTTGCTCGGCTACCTTACGCAAAAACGATTCGTCTTTTAATGCCGACATTACGGTTTTATAAACGCTGTTTTCCATAACTTGTTTGGGAACGGCATGAGAGCAACACTTGTCTTTACCTTCCTTTTTGCGACGGCATTTGTAAAAATAGTGAATGTCTCCGTTTCTGCAAGTCCCGCTTTCGCCGTTATAAAGCGCGCCGCAATGCGAACAGATAATCTTACCGCTCAATATAAATCTCTCACCGGCGCGTACTCGTCCCGATTTATGCGAATTGACAACGAGCAATTCTTGTGCGCGATTAAACGTCAATTCGTCCACAATAGGCATAATGATATTGTCGTACACCTCGCCGGCGTATTCGCATTTACCTATATACTTTTGATTGCGGAGCATATTCGAAATGCGCCCGAACGAAAAACGATTGCCTTTGTGTGTGCGAATACCGCTTTCGTCAAACCACGTTTTTATTTCTTTTATCGTCGTGCCGTTTACAATCGCACTTAACAAACGATGGAAACAACCGAAGAAGTTATAAAGCAGTCTGAAAAGACTACTTTTCCTTTATTAAATAGTTCGTACAAATTCCCTCTCTCTGCGCCAAAAAACACTCGACGGTTTTATCCGTCGGGTGTTTTATAATCTTATTGTTAAAAATAACCCCGTTGCCGAAGCAACGGGGTTATTTAAATTACTTTACCGCTATTATACGGTTTCTTCCGTTTCGGGAGTGGGATCGGGCGTTACTTCGCCGCTCGGTTCCGCTTCGACAATGAGCATAGGCGTAACATTGGTCGTTTCCTCTTTGCTCCAGAAGCTGCAACGCGCTGTATCGGGGTTGTCGTCTTCGAGTTTAAACACAATGCCCAACTTTCCGTCGGTAATATTTGCAAGAACCGCAGGATCGATTTCGATTTCAATAATATCGCCCGCAATCTTCTCCGCAACCACATATTCCATAATCTTATCGCCGTAAACGCCGTTCCAGGTGTTGTATTTAACGGCGTTTTCCGCTATCGCAGTTGTAGGCGCATAGTACAAGCCGAGCGTTTGCGAAGGCGCCCCCACGTTGTTCAACTGCATACGAAGTATAAGTTTGGTAATGTTCCCTTCGATGCCGCTTAAATCGAACATAATGAGGAAGTGCATATTCGACGACTTGATCGTATGAATGTTGTTGTTCGTACCGTAATTCGTCCCCGCTCCGCTACTACCGTTGAGTGTTGCATCGAGAATCGGGTTCAGCCTCCGCTGATTTTCCGGAACGGCGCTCACCGTTACGGTGCACGTGTTGCTTACCGTTCCTGCCGTGTTGCGAACCGTAATCGTAGCCGTTCCTGCGCCGAGCGCCTTTACCATACCGTTTTCATCTATCGTAGCAACCGCTTCGTCCGACGAAGAATAGTACAGCATTTCGTGATTTTCAGAAGGCGTGACTTGCGGCACCAGACGGTAAGTGAGACCCGCCGTAGTCTGCATATCGCTTAAAGCAATATCGGTAACGGCTTCACCGTAATCGACGATAAGCGTAGGACGATAGTTGCCTTCGCGGGCGGCGAAATAGATTCCACTCGTCCCTTTCGAAACCCAAAGAACAAACGTAACTTTACCGTTAGCGGGAACAACCGCCTTGTTGAGCGTGAATTCGACCCAACCCGTATCCGTACTCTTGATAGCCAAGCTGCCCATAGCGCTTCCTGTCTTCTGAGGCGCATTCGCTCTGCCGATCGTAGCTTCGTCCCATGCCTTATCGTCGGCAAGGTATACCTGAATGGTGTTATCCGTTTTCAGCGTGTTAGCGATATACAACCGAAGCTTTACGCCGATCGCCGCCGAAGGGATATTCTGCACGTCGAATTCGAGAACGGAATATCTCTGTCCGTTTGCACTTGTATACAGCTGATTATTCGTTCCTCTCAGCGAATCGATATGTGTTTCTACCGACGAATCCTTGGTGGGATTAAATACCGCCGTGTGTTCCGCCGCCTGTACGGTAACCGTACAGGTTGCCTTAACGTCGGGGAATTCCTTACTGCTAGCGGTAATCACCGCCGTACCGGGAAGCCGCGCAACTACCTGACCTGTGGTAGGGAACACATAGGCAATATCGGGATCGCTGCTTTCCCAAACGAGTTCCATACCCCAGTTGGCGTTATCGGGTGCAAACGTACCCATGGAAAGCGTTTCGCTTGCCGTAGGCGCAAGGGTAAGTTCCGTCTTACTTAAAGTGAACGACGTGATGTTGATATAATCGTTTACGGTAACCGTGCAAGTCGTACTTACCGAACCGCTGGAAATCGTGATCGTAGCCTCGCCTACCGAAACACCCGTTACAACGCCGTTTGCATCGACGGTTGCAATTTCGGGATTTTCCGAAACAAAGGTGATCGGTCTGTGGTTGGTTGCAGGGGTTATTGCGGGTTGAAGTTGCAACGTTTTGCCGGGACGGTCAATTTCTACATTTTCCGCTTCGATTGCCGTTACGGGATCGCCGTAGTTTACGATAAGCGTAGGCGCATAATTGCTGTCCTTACTGAAATAGTACGTTCCCGCACCGCTCTTGTTCCACAAAATCAACGTCAGCGTTCCGCCCTCTTCGGGAAGTACGGAAGGATCGATGTCAATTTCCACCCAGCCCGAGGTGCTCTTGCCGACAAGAAGACTGCCGAGGACGCCGCCCGTCTTTGCGGGTGCGTTTGTCCGATCGATCGTTGCCTCGTCCCATGCCTTACCCGTAGCGAGATATACTTCCGTTGTACTGTCTACATTTAACGTGCTCTGCACGTACAGTTTCAGCGACAAGCCGATCGGGGCAGACTTCAACTGTTCGGTTGCAAATTCCAATACGGCGTATCTATCGGGATTGGTATACGTATACAAATGCGCGTGCGTCCCGTATTTTTTGTCCGTATGCGTTTCAACCGTCGAATCCTTGGTAGGCGTAAATACGGCGGTATTTTCCTTTGCCTGCACGGTAACGTTGCAAGTTGCCGTGACTTCGGGGAATGCCTTGCTCTTTGCGGTAACGGTTGCCGTGCCGGGAAGACGACCGACTACAATACCCGCGGCAGTTACACTGACGACGTTCGGATCGCTACTTTCCCAAACAAGCTCCATGCCCCAGTTTGCATCCTCGGGCGCAAACTTTGCGGTAAGCGTTTCGAGTTCCGTGGGTTTCAGGGTAAGTTCCGTCTTACTTAAAGTGAACGACGTGATGTTGATATAATCGTTTACCGTTACTTCGCAGGTTGCACTGACCGCACCGCTGGTTGCCGTAATGGTAACCCTGCCCGCCGCAACGCCCGTTACGACGCCGTTTGCATCGACGGTTGCAATGGTAGGATCGGACGACGTATAAGTAATCGCCTGATGGTTGGTTGCGGGAGCTACCACAGCTTCAAGGTTTACCGTCATTCCCGGACGGTCGATTTCCTTATCCGTAAGTTCGATCGACGTTACGGGTTCACCGTAGTCGATTTCAAGGATCGGACATTCGCCCGACTGTCTGCTGCTGAAGTTTACGCGGTCGCCGCCGGTTGCAACAAGCGTGAACGATACCGTTCCGTCGCCCGCGATGCACGAAGGATCGAGTTCTACCGTAATCCAATCGTATACTCCGCCGTAAATTGCGGGTTTGGCATTGGATACGGTGTAACTGCCCACTTCTTTCCCTGTTTTAGGAGCGTTGCTATATGTGACGTTCCCCTCGGTAAACGTTCCGTTATTTACGTAAACCTTAAATTCATTGCTTGCCGCCATACCGCTGAGCGTTACGTACAGTCTCATTCTTACGGAAGCTACCGGCTGCGTTAAGCCCGTTACGTTAAACTGAACGACAACTCTGCGCTTGGGGTCTTTAAAGTTCGTAAGGAAGGAACCCTGCGCGCCGAAATTCATATCCGGACGGTGCGATTCGATCGTAGCGTCGTCGGTAGCAAAGAATATCTTATGTCTGCCGTCTTCGGCAACGGTTACGTTGCATTCCGCCTTGATCGAAGGATTGTCGAGACAAATTATCGTGATCTTCGCAATACCCTCTTTTAAAGCCGTAACGACACCGGTAGCCGAAACGGTAACAATACTCGTGTCGGCGCATTCAAATTTGTATCTCTGCTGAGGCGCGCCTGCGGGCAATACGGAAGGACGCAATGTATGATGATCGCCGGGTTGCAACGAAAGCGTTGTATCAACGTTGATGCCCGTAACCGCTTCGGGCGCATAGTTCATGTTTTCGCCCGTGATGATAAGCGTCGGACGGTTGAGATTGCTTTCGCGCGTGCTGATCCTTACGCGGTTATTATCGGACGCCGTACCTGTGATATCGGCAACGCAAACGCTTAAAATACCGTCTTCGAGCGTGTTGTAATACTCGGTGACGTCAAATTCCAGCCAGCCGTCGATCGTTTTGCCCGTATCGTTTTTCACTACGAGCTCTGTGATCTTGTTGCCGCTTACAGGCGCGGTGTTGTAGCTGAGCGTCGTTTCCGACCAATCGGACGGGCACGCATACAGCGCAAGCGTGCGGGATGCGCTCGGCAAGATCTGGCTTGCATATACGCGGATCACCACTTTTTTCACACCGCTCTTAAAGCCCGTTGCGTCAAACGCCATATAGCCGTTATAAGTGTTGTCTGCCGTCGATTTGCTAACGTCGAAATAGCTGTTCGAACCGTAGCGATAGTCCGCAAATGTACCTCCGCGGGTATTCGCGTCTTTATAAGAAGTAAGCACGACCTTCTCGCTCGGATCGGGCACGGAAACCGTAACGGTGACGGTATCCTTTACTTCGGGATAGTCTTTGCAGGCAACCGTAATTACGGCTTCGCCCGCCGCGTTTGCCCAAACTTCGCCCTTTGCATTAACCGTTACAACGTCGGGATTGCTACTCGTCCATACAAGATCCTTAGAAATGGAATCTTCGGGAAGAAGGGTTGCCGTAAGTTTTGCATTTTCCGTAACCAACAGGCTGAGCGACTCTTCTGCAATGGTTACGCTTTCGGGTTTACCGACAATACCGCTTTTTCCGCCGAGCGCATGAATGAGCATCTCGCGCACTTTGGCAAGCTCTTCGGTATCCTGGCAGTAAGAGGTCTTTGCGTCCGCCGCCACCATATCGGCAAGCATCTTGGCAGAATTGAGGTCGTCCTTTGCAAGCAATTTCAACAATTCGTATTCTTCGGCACCGTCGCGAAGGTTCGCCATACGGATGCTCGATTTTACCGTATTGTTTGCAACGTCGGGGTACATGGTTGCCGTGTCGCCGAGCGCAAAGTCCGTGATCGGGCGGTACCATGCCATAAGTCCCCAATGCAGATAGCCGTTCGCCCCTACGTTATAGTTCCACCAGGCAATCGAACGTCCGTAGTACACGGGCATATCGATAAAGCGGTTCAGATAAGAGGTCTGCGGAACAACGCAGGAATAAGTGTATACTCTCTGATTCTCATCGAGATTGGCATACCAGCTCGGATGATCGTTGCGGATCGCGATCAGGGGAATGAGCGTAGGCGCATTCATTTCGAGAAGCATCTGAGAATTTTCGTTGGTCTGCGTGGGATCGCCGAAGGGAATTTCCTTCATGTGCGTCTTGTAAATGGAAGCAAGGCGTTTATACTGCGTTACGCTTGCAGAATCCGTGGGCGGTTCGTCGCGCAGGCACTGCGTCCAACGCGTATCCCAGCCCTTTTCGTGCAGGTGTGCATACAGTGCGGGCAGATATGCATCGAACCAGGCGTCGGAATCCGCAGAATCGAACTTGATCGTACCCGTGCACGATCTTCCGTCCGCTTCCCTGATAATGCAGTTCGTGTTTCCGCCCGTCATCATCATATAACCCATAAAGCGGTTTACAACGCCGCGGTCGAGGAAAAACTGAATGTATTCGTCGAACTTGGAGAAGTTGAAGGTCCAGGTACCGTCCTCGTTGCGCACGCTTCCGCCGTCAAGCAAAAGCTGTACGGTGGGAAGATAGAGCGTGTTGAGTCTGTTTTCCTTCATGACGTCGGCAATATCGCCTACGATCTTCCACCAGTCGTCCGTCCAGCGTTCGCAACCGAAATGTTTTACCATGGTATCGGATGCGTGCGAGTCGGCATACGTCTTGCCGAAACCGCCGCCGATCATCAGCTGCCAGAAAATGATATTATACTGACTTTCGTCCGAGCCTGCATCGGGAACGACGACGTCGTTGACCTCGGCATTGACGGGAACGTCGATATTGCCCTTGTTGGTGACTACCGTAACTTTACCCGTATAAGTGCCCGCTTCCGTCGTCTTGGGAACGTACAGCGTCACCCAGATGGGTTGCGCGTCGAGCGCGTCCACTTCCACCGTCTTTTCGTTGGATAACGCGTCGGGGAAAGACTCGGGCGCTTCGCGGATCATCGAAGATTCCGCTACGTTGGGAGAGTTGAACACGGCGCGAACATATTCTACATAATTATATTTTAAGTTCGATTTGTCAATCGTGTTGCTGCCGCATGTAAGATCGGTAAACTGTACGTCTTCGATCGTAAATGTTTTGGAACTGCGCAACACAATCTGAACGGACTCGTACTCGTTTTTCGCGGTTACGAAGTTTGCCTTTCTCGCATCATCCTCCTCGATCGTGAAATCGCGGAAGACGTTCACGTAAGACGATTCCACCCAAGTGTCGATTCCGAGTACCTGTTGGATCGGATCGTCGGGCGGATTTGGCTCAGGACCAGGACCAGGTCCTGGATCCGAACTCTTACAGCCTGCCGCGGCTACGGAACAGCACATGATCACCGCTAATAGCCCTACGATAATTCTTTTCTTTTTCATAATTTTTCTCCTTTCCCTGTTATTAATAAGTCGATTTCGTTACTTCAAACGGCGTTTTATAGGCGTTGTTCACGCTCTCTATCGCCATGTCCACAAATGTTGCGTTTACTTGCTTTGCATACGCTTCCGTGCCTACAATGCTCAGAATATCCGCCTGTGCGATCGCCTCGATCGAATCACCCGTAAGTCCTTTATAGAACATCAGCGACGCCAAAAATCTACCGCGGTCGTACGACATATGAAATCCGTCGCGCGTAAGCGTATCGCCAACGTAGCTGGTGCGGGCGTTTTGCACTGCCGTTCCCGTGGGAATGATCAGCTCGAACTGTCCGCTCGGAATAATTACTTCCTGCGCTACGTCCATGATCGCGTGATACATCGTCATCTGATGCCTGTCGTAGTTTACGAACCCGCCGTGGCTACTGTTTGCCTGATAAGCCCAGGTAGAATGCCACGCCACTTTCAGATATTTGTTGTTGATGGGCGCGCGCACGTATTCGCTCAATGCCGCAAGCTGGTTGTAAGGAATGGTTTCGGGACGCCCGCTGTCCTGGCTTACCTGCTGTAAGGTAACGTAATCCCAATCCTCTTCGACAAGCGCAGACATAATGGTGCGCTTCGTGGGCGAATTCGTTACCTCGCTGTTCGAGCCTTTGCGATAAACTTCTTTTCGGTAAGCATACGCCTCGGTGTTGTTCTTTGCGTTGTTGTAGTGCTTTTGGAGTTCGCACCCGCCGATCGTAAGACTGCCCGTGATCACTTCGTCGTAATGTCCGATCGATTTGATGACCTTGCACAGATACTGATGCGCGTCCTCCGAAAAGCTGTTGCCGATCGAAAGAATTTTAAGCGAACTGCGCACGAGCACTTTGTAACTGTCGGTTGCTTCGCCCGCCTTTACGGTAATTGCATATTCACCAGCTTTCTCGGCGTTGAATGCAGTGCTGTCTACGCTGTATTGCTCATCTGTAATTACCTTTTCCGTTCCGTCCTCATAATATGCGGTAACCGTTAAATCGCCCGCGGAAAATTCTTCGCCGACGTGAAAGGTATCCTTATAGTCGGCAACGGAAATATCCGCAATCTTGCTGACTTCTGGACCGGGCTCGGACGGATTCGTGCCGCCGTCCCCGTCGGGCGGATTCTTCGTACTGTTGCACGCGCACAGCAGGGCTACCATACTAAGTACCGCTAACAAAACACCAAAAAGTTTCTTCATAGTTCCTCCTTATTCTTTATTAGATTAACGTTAATCTTAAATTCAAGTTAACGTTAACTTAACCAGTTTTAACCCGCATTTCAGGCGGTAACTCCTTCGCTGATATATACACTGAATTCGCTGTGTTCCTTAGGACCGTTTACCGTGCCCTCGATTCTGCTTACCAAAAGTTCGGTCGCGCAATCGACAACGCCCTTTTTGTCCGACCCCACCGAGGTGAATTTGATCGACATGGGGAATTCGTCATAAACATCGTCGTATCCGACGATCTTAATATCTTCGGGTACGCGTAAATTTTTCTTCTGTACAAACTTATAAAAGTTTGCCGCCATGATGTCGTTGAAACAGAACACGCCGTCCACGCCGCTCTGAAACAGTGCTTCCGCTTTTTCCGTCATGTCCTCTCTGTCCATAAATTGGAAACAGGTATCGTCGTATGCTATTCCGTTTTCGTCTAAGCTCTTTCTCAGCCCCGCAAGGCGGCGTTGCGCACACTCTACCATAAACGGCGCACCCAGATAGCCTATCTTTTTACAACCTTTTTCGATAAGATATTTGCCCACCTTGTAGCCGCCGAGAAAGTCGTCGGTCGAAACGGTGTCGATGTCGATATCGAACACCTTTCTGCCCAAAAGCACAACGTGTATTCCTTCGCTCTTTAACGCTTCCGCCGCCTCTTCGTTCGGCTCGACAAAGGTGATGATGCCCGATACTTTATTTCCTAAAATATTTCCGAGATCCTTTAACTCAATGCAATCGTAAATGCCGGAAACGATCATAACGTCGTAATCGAGGGAATTGAATTTATACACGAGCATTCTCGTCATGATCATGTAATAGGGGTTGATCAGGTTGTCGAATACGACGGTGATCATCTTGCTTCTTCCGTATCTGAGGCTCATTGCCGCCCGATTCGGAACATAACCGCGTTCTTTTACAAGCTCGAGAATTTGCTTGCGTTTTTCGTCGCTGACCCCGCCCTTACCGCGAATCACCTTGGAAACAGTATTTGCCGTAACCCCGACTTCTTCCGCAATATCGCATAATCTGACATTTTTCACGCTCTTTGTGCCCATAATAAAATTTCCCTTTTTTTGCAACATATTTTGTTTATTATAGTATAATTATCAAATTATGTCAACTTATCACGCTGTTTCAATTTCCCGAATAGTCTTCGCCTTTTACGATTTTTGCAATCACCTCTTTATCCGCTTTGGGCTTTCTGTCTGCCGTTACCAGCCCGTTGATTTCCTGTTCCACATCGGAAAACTGCGTGTAACAAAATCCCTTAATCGCACTTGAAGCATAAATCGATTTAAATACCCGACGGAGAAAGACAAGCAGATCGTCTTCCGTCTTCACGTCGGAATAACCGAAACACTCGCCGTCGCGCTTGCCGAACGATACGCCGCCCATTTCCGTTAACAACAACGGCTGTCCGCCGTCGGCATAGCCCTCTACAAAAATCGGACGATTGGTAGAAGGTTGCCCGATCAGCGCATCGCGGCAAGAAAGCCCTTGTTCGTAACGTTTGTGCTGAGCAACGTCCCAGCTTGCTCCGTGCGCATAGTTATGTATGGCGATAATATCCGTTTCCACCATTTCCCACCCGTCGTTCGAAATTACGGGACGTGTTCCGTCAATCGATTTCGTAAGATTGTACAGCGCGGAAAGATACCTGCGTTGCTGTTCGGAACTGCGCAAATCGGGAACGCCCCAGCTTTCGTTTGCGGGTACCCATACCACCACGGAAGGATGATTAAACCGCTGTTTTACCGATTCCACCCATTCGTCAGCATAGGCAACGGATTCGTACTTTCCGTAATTTGCGCAGGACGCCATTTCGCCCCACACCAAAAATCCGAGTTTATCCGCATAATAGTGGAACAGTTCGCACTCCACCTTCTGATGTTTACGGCAACCGTTAAATCCCATTTCCTTTGCGAGTAAGATATCGTTTTCGAGGTCTTCGTCGCATTTGGGTGTAAGAAGTCCGTCTTTGAAATATCCCTGATCGAGTACGAGGCGCATGGTATAACGGTGGTTGTTTAACCATATCTCACCGTTTTTCGCACGAATCTTGCGCATTCCGAAATAGGATGTTACTTCGTCAGAAATTTCTTTTTTGCGGCACAGTTTAAACTTTACATCGAACAATACGGGATTTTCGGGACTCCAGCACAGTCCGCAACCGTGTACGGATTTATCCATGATACGGTTGTGAAAAATATCCAATTCGATGTACGCTTTTAACCCCGTTACCACAACAGAGGCACGGTTTACCGCTTTCCCGTTTAACGTAATTTCCAGTTCAAGGCGCAAATCTTCGCAGCCTTCGTTTACGTTTACTTCGAATTTTGCCCGTCCCGTATCGATGTCGGGATAAACCTCGTAATCGGTAATGTAGTTTTCGCCCGCGCATTCCATAAACACGCTCTGCCATATCCCCGTAGAACGCGTATACCAGATAACGCGCGGAACGTCTTCCCAAAACTGCTTCCCGCGCGGCTGCAATTCGTTATACGCATCGTCGATAACACGAACGTACACTCTGTCTTTTTCGTAATTCACCCAATCGGTGATCTCTGCGCTGAATGCGGTGTTGCCGCCGCAATGCGTTTTTACAAGTACGCCGTTTACATACACTTCGGCAATGTAATCTACCGCGCCGAAGTTTAAAAATACTCTTTTCCCTTTCCATTCTTTGGGAACGTTTAAATCGCGGGCATACCAAACATATTTGTGCGGCGTTTTATCGTTGATGCCGCTTTCGGCGCATTCGAACACATAGGGAACGTTGATTTCGCTAGAAAGTTTCTTGCCCTTCCACCATTCCTGTTTTAAGCCGACGTTTGCATCGTCGAATTCGAACTGCCACTTTCCGTTGAGGTTTACCCACTCTTCCCGCTTGAATTGCGGCCTCGGATATTTTTTTAACATCTGATTTATTTTCCTTTTTCTATTTTCTCAATCTTTCAAACCCACCGTAGCAATTCCTTCCACCACTTTTTCCTGCGTGAACAGGAACAGCAGCAGTACGGGAATTGCAGAAACGATTGCCGCCGTCATCGTCAATCCCAAATCGTAACCGTACGATCCCTGCATTAAACTCAATCCGACGGTAAGCGTCATTTTCGACAATTCTTCCGAAGCGAGCATAAGCTGCGGCCACATGAAGTCGTTCCAGTTTGCGAGAAACGCGAACAGTCCCGCAACCATAAACGCCGACGAGGAAAGCGGGATCACGATACGGAAAAACACGGTTAAATGCCCTGCGCCTTCGATCTGCGCGCTTTCCACCAGCGAATCGGGAATGCCCAAAAAGAACTGCCGCACCAAAAACATACCGTACACGCCCGCGATGCCGGGAATGATCATCGACAAGGGCGAACCGATCCAGTTAAACTTAACCATCATGTTAAACATGGGAACGAGGTTGATAACGCTCGGGATCATCATGGTAGTCAGGATCAATGTAAACAGTTGATTTCTACCCTTATATTTTAAAATGCTGAACGCATACGCAGCAAGACTGACTACGAGCAAATGCAAAAACGTGTAGCAAACCGCGATCCATACGCTGTTAAACAGCCATTTAAGTACGGGATAGTCTGCGGAATTTTTAAAGAGCAGTGTGGAATACCTCGAAAACGTGAACTCGCGCGGAATAAAGCTCAACAGATGCGCGTCGATATCCGCGTCCGATTTAAACGAGGTGACAAACGCCCATAAGAGCGGCATCAGCCACAGCAACACGATGGCGAACATAACCGCCGAATATATAACCGCTTTAATTATTCTTTTCTTTTTACGCATCATATCAATCTTCTTTTTTCGTCAACTTATTTTGGATCAGGCTGAGCACGATCATGATCAACCCCATGCATACGGACATCGCAGAAGCTACGCCGGGATTGGCGTTCGCCCCCATACCGATATTGCGAATCCGCATCATAAGCACCATCGTCGTAAACTCGCCGTTTTCAACAGGTCCTCCGCCCGTAAGCATCTGCGGCTGACCGTAAATGTTGAACGAAGCGATCATCGTCATGATAATGCACATGAACAACTGATTTTTAATTCCGGGAAGCGTAATGCTGAAAAACTGTCTGAACGCGTTTGCCCCGTCGAGCTGGGCTGCTTCGTACAGATTTTTGTCCACGTTTTTCATTGCCGCCCCGAAAATAACCATGTTCGTCCCGATCGTCCACCAGATCGTAATGATGAGAATGGCGATCCATGCCCACGGTTGTTTGTTCAGCCAATCCACCTTTGGCAACCCTATCGAAGTCAGTACTTCGTTGATTACGCCGTTATTCGTGTAAAACTGCCACGACCAGATAATGATCACCGTTGCAATCGAAAGAACCGTGGGTGCAAACAGAGCAAACCTGAAAAACCGATAGCCGAACGGCTTTTTGTCGAGCAACGCCGCAAACAATAACGAAATACAAATCAGCGACGGTACCGAGATAACGACAAACAGTAACGTATATTTTAATCCGCTCCAAAAATAGGAAAAATAGATGGATTCCTTATTGAAGAGAATTTTTACATAGTTGTCGAAGCCGCAAAAAACACGTTTGGCGGGGTCGAACATATTCCAGTTAAAAAAGCTGATTGTAATTCCGTATATAAACGGAAATACCACAAACATACAGAACAACACCGCGAACGGAAGCAAAAACAGCACGGGCGTGATTCCCTTGCGAAATTTCAGGCTCCTTGTCTTAGTTGTCTTTTCCTTTGCGTTTGAGTTGTTGCTTTCCACGTCGCACCCCTTTCGTCACAGATTATTTTCCGAGCAGTTCTTTGAGTTCTTTAACCAACTTCTGTCCTTCGATTTCCGCCGCAGAGAACAGACTGTCTACGTCGTAATTGGGTTTTTGCAATGCGTCGGTAATGCAGGAATACACAGGGGTATACGCTTCGAAATAGTAGGGCGAGCTTACGCCGATACGGAAATTGGCGATATCGCCGAAGTCCTGCACGTAAGGCAATGCCTTATATGCTTCGCTGTCACGCGCCTTCTGGCTTGCAGGGATCTGCCCCGCCTCCGCCCAGGAACCGCTGTTTTCTACCATCCACTTTACAAATTCAACCGCAGCCTCACGTTTTTGCGCGTTTTCCTTCCTCTGCTTGGGGAAGACGAACGTATGCGAACGGACGGCTATTTCATCCGACTGACTGTTAAACATCCTCGAAAGCGGAATGATGCCGAAATCGATGCTCGATTTTTTAATGGAACTGAGCATCCAGCTTCCCTGAATATGAAATAACGCTTTGCCCGCACGGAACAGTGCCAGATCCTGGTCGTTACCCAGACTTTCGGGCGAAATCTTTTCGGTGTGAATGAGCGAAGCAACAGAAGCCAGCGCATCCTTTCCTGCCTGCGTATTGAACCCGGGTTGATCGCCCGACAAAATTTCCACACCGCCGAACTGATGAAGCGCAGTCGTATAGGTATATTCGCTCGGCCAGCGGGTGGACAGCGGAAGTCCCCACACTTTTCCGTCTTCGTTGTCAGCTTTCTTCGCCGCCGCCAGCAACTCTTCGCGGTTCGTGGGCACTTCGCATCCATAGGAAGCAAGCAAGGTCTTATTGTAGTAAATTCCCAGCGGGTGCATATCGAAGGGGATCGCGTAACTGTTCCCCTCGAATTCCAGCGATTCCACGATCTGCGCGGGAAAATCGTTCATGTCGATCTGCGCGCTTTCGATCAGCTCGTCGGCAGGAATGATCAATCCCTGATTGGCATAACTCTGTACGCGGAACGAGTGGAGGATCGCAACGTCCGGTCCGCGACCGATGGGAATGTTGCTTTCGAGATTGCTGTAATAAATTTCTTCGTTTACCGACTGCGGCGTGACGTAGATCTTTCCCTTGTGTTCTTCGTTAAACTGTTCCACAAGACTTTTCATGGTCGCCCCGTCCGCGCCCGTATTCAGATTCCAATACGAAATGCTCACTTGGCTTCCGTTTATCTTACTTCCACCACCGCATGCGCCAAGCACAAAGCAGGAGCACAAAGCCAACGCCGTTACGGCAACTTTCAATTTCTCTTTCATATTAACTTACCTTTTCGATGATAAACGCATCGAACGTTACCGTAATATCCGAAGCCGTTCCGCCGAGATTGCCCAAAAGCGCGGCAACCTTTACGTTTTTATAATCCTGATTTACGGTAAATTCCAACGTGAACACTGCATATTCCGTAGTGAGATCGGCTACGATCGGCTCTGCAATATTCGCATAATCGCCGAGGGCGTCCGTTACCTCTATCTTGATTTTACGTGCGGCGCTTGCCTTTGCCACCACCTTGATGCGGTACGTGTCGCCCTTGGTAAACTTTAATTTATCCTGATACAGCTGAATGTGGAAATCCGACTCGCTCGGGTCAAGCACCTTAACGGATACCGTACCGTTTTCTTTATCTTCGGTGTATTCCGCTTTGCCCGTACCCATTACCTGGTTGATTTCGGGCGTCCAGCCTACAAATCCCTGCGAAAAATCGCCGTTAAACGTTTCGTATGCGTTCACCGCTTTCAAAACAAATTCCAACTCGCGGAGCACCGACGTCTTTCTTCCTTCCGAATCCACCGCATCGTACTGCACGAGATAGTAGCAACCCTTCTGCACGTATGCGGGGATCACGCCCGACACCGTATAGTCGATGTTTGCACCCGAAGCATCTTTACACGTGACGCCGCTTTTGGCGTCGAACGTATGATTTCCGCTTGCGAGCTGAATCCCTTCCACGCCTTCGAATTTCGGCGCATCCGCGTCTGTTTCTACTTTTTCGACGTACACGTTATCGATAATGACTTCGTGCGGATTTTCTACGGAAGCCTCGTCGCCGGGGAGTTGCCAGCCGAGATAAATTACGGCTTTGGCGTTCATGACGTCGGCGTCCGATTTGTACGTGAGCTCATACTTCTGATACTCTTCGTTGAGCTTCATTACCTTTACGCCGCGTTGCATCATGCGGTTGTTGTCGTTTACCTCTTCGAAGCCTGCCGAAACGGAATGTCCCTGCGGGCTCTTTGCGTCGAACGACAGCTTATAGGTAACGTTCTTTGTTAAATATAAGTTGAGCTGATAAAACTGGATGCTCCACCACTGGTTGCCCGAATTGGTAATGGTAAAGTGCTGTTCTTCGTTTTTGATTTGCGCGTTGCCGTTGCCACTCGGTACGTTAAACGTCCACGCGCGCGTGGTTCTGTCGAACTGTCCGTTGGCAACGTTGTGCGCAACGCTTACCGAAACCTCGCGGGTCATCGTATAGATTTTGCCGCTGTTGTTCATCGCCTCGTATTCCAGCGTATATCTGCCGGGATACTCGGTATCGAGATTATCGTCGTCTTTGAGTATAATACTGCTTGTGATGTCGCCTTCCTTCGGGTCGATGACTTCCACACCCGCAAGCGGGTCGAATCTGTCGCCCCGTGCCAAAGATATGGCGTCGACGCCGTTCCATTCAACGCTTGTATTTTTTGTGTCCTTGCAGCCCGCAGCGACAGCGGAAACCGCTGTTGCAAGAGCAACTGCAAGTGTAACGAACATAAATTTCTTTTTCATTCTTTACACTCCCGTGCGGCTGTTACGCGCCGCGTTTCGCCGTGATATTGCTGAGCGTGATCGTGCATTTTTCTCCGCCGAACGCGAAGTGCGTCTGCCCGAGATTCTTCATCGTCACGGTTTTTACAAGCGTTTCCGATTCGCCGTTTTCGCCGTTGCATTGATAAAACGAGCACGTGTTGTTGTTATAAACGATTTTAAAGGTTGCCGTGTCACCCGTGATCGTACCTAAGTCGTACCATGCGCCAAACGTGCCTTCCATCTTCTTATCGGTGAACATATACCATCCTTTCTTCGCCGTGTTGTATTCCAATGCGAAGCGTACCATGGTATCGTCGTCTTTCATGATCATGAACGTCGATTGTATGAACCCGGAAGAAGCAGGATTACTCACCTTGACCGTAAACTTTATGCTGTACGCCTTGCCCGCTACGGGAATACCGTCCTGATAATAGAAGCTCTGTCCGTAGTTCTGGTTGGTCTTCTGATATTCGCCGGGATTGGAAGTGGGGCTGAAAACGGTGTCGGAATTCGCCGCACCGTAAACGTGTGCACCGAATACGACTTTCGTCAGTTCGACGTACTCCTCCATGCGTCCCTCGTCCGTATAGGAACGCAATCTCGATGCCGTAACGTCCGCCTTTTCGCCGCCGATCCCGACGTGCACGTTTGAAAACGCTTTCTCTGCCTTGCCCACATAAGCCTGGTTGCAGTAGAAATAAGCACTGCCGTCTTTTACCATAACCGCAAAACTGAGTTCGTTTTCCTTGATCGAGAAAATTTCCTCACTACCGGTAAACGCATCGCCTTCAGCGTATTCCGAATAAACGGCATATTCACCCCCTCCCATGGATTGGAAGCGGAAGCGTGCGGTTTTTTCTGCGCTCTCTTTTAAGATGATCACAGCATACGCGCCTTCGGCGGGGACCTCCTCTTCGGAACCGAGCATGAGTTTTCCCGTAAACAGATACGCCGCGCCCGTAAGCGCATTGTCGCCCGCATAATAGTAATCTGCACCGTATTCCGCAGAAGTTTTACGGAACGTAGTTTCGTCGACGGGTGTAAACACGCCGTCGCCTTCCTGCGTGTTTGCATTTTTGCCGAACGGATTTGCAAACACGACGCTCACTTTAAACGTTGCCGTTGCGCCGTTTGCCGCCGTAGCCGTCACTTCCGTTTCGGTGTTACCCTTCATACCCGTTACGATATTGCCCTGAATACGGATATTGTTGCCCTCGAACGTGTACTTGATATCCCCATCGGGTGCGGATTTGGGAACGATGGTAGCGCGTTCCTGATAGGTAACCGACATATCTTCGATCGCAAACGCCGTCCCTCCGCCGCCTTTGCCGTTACAGGCACAGAACAATCCGCAGCAGAGAATGACTCCCAATACTGCCGCCAACAAGTTTCTGAAAAGATGCTTTTTCATGTTACTTCTCCTTTATCAAAATTTTTTTCATTTTTTATTTATCTGATCACAGGTGCGTCGATTTTCGTATAGGATGCCGCATTCCCATCTACGTAAGGGAACCCGTCGTCATCCCACAACAGTTTATCGACAAAGAGCGACCGACGGGGCGAAGACCCGTAATACCCCAGCGTGTATTTTACTTCGTATCCGTGATAGACGATCCAATAATCACCCGCGTCGTCCTTGATCACCGCATTGTGACCCGGTCCCGTTACCTCGGTTCCGCCCTTTACGACAAGCTCGCCGAGCGTCTTTTTATCGAGTAGCGTTCTTCCCGCGCGATCGACCCATGGTCCAAACGGCGACGACGATTTTACAACGTTTACGTAGTACGTGCTGTCGATCCCCTGGCAACAGTGCCCGAGCGAAAGGAACAGATAATATGTGCCGTCGCGCTCGATCATGTACGACCCTTCAAACGCACACGACCCTTCCGTGCCGCCGATCAGCGTTTTTTTCGCCATGTCCTTTACCTGCAATCCGTCGCTTGTCAGCTCTACCATATAAATGCCGTAAAAACTTCCCCAGATCATGTACACTCCGCCTTCATATTCGAATGTAAACGAATCAATGGAATTTTTCACCCCCGACGTCGCTGTATTCAGCACCATGCCTTTATCCGTCCACGGTCCCGCAGGATGGTCGGCTACGGCTACGCCGATACCGGGATTTTTATCGTTCCAGACGGAAAGCGAATAATACAGATTGTATTTATCGCCGATTTTAATAATGTCAGGCGCCCAGGCACCCGCCGTGAGCTCGCCCCAGTTAGGTTTATTCTCTTCGGAGAATACGTCGCCTACGTATTCCCATTGCACCATATCGGGCGACTTGATAATGGGAATACAAGCTACCCTGTCTTCTTCGCCGAAACAACCGTAATCTTCGGTTGCATAAGCGTAGAAATAACCGTCGTCGCCGCGAATAATGCACGGATCGGCAAACACGGGATCGAACACGGGATTGGTGTAAGTTGCCCCTTGCGGACTGTTACACCCCGCAAGCATCAATGCCATCGCCGCCGCAAGAGTTACCGTTAAAAAACGTTTCATATCTTCACCGTTCCGCTATATACGGACATTCTGTTTCCGTATAAGCCGCTTCGTAATTTTTAGTATGGGGCCAACCGTTCGTCCAGTACAGTTTGTCTACGCAGAGCGCACGGCGGTTGGTACCGCCTGCGATCGTCCCCGGCTTCTTTACGTCATAACCGTGATAGATCAGCCAGAAATCCCCGTTATCGTCGGTTGTCACCGCATTGTGTCCGCAACCCACAAAACTTGCGCTGTTGCGGATCACATTGGTACCGAGCCCCGTTCCCAGCATAGGTTTTCCGTCTTCGCCGTAATAAGGACCAAACGGACTTTCGGCACGGAATACATTGACGTAATAGTTGGTATCCAGCCCCTCGCAACAGTTGCCGTGGGACGTAAACAGATACCAATAGTTATCCTTTTGCGTCAGCCATGCACCCTCGTATGTGGAAAAGTTTGTTTTTCCGCCGATCTGCACCGCCTTTGCGCCTGATTTCACGCTCAACCCGTCGTCGCTCAGTTCGATGTAAAACATCCCGTAATAGCTTCCCCAAATCATGTACACTTTATTTTCGTATACGAACGTAAACGAGTCGATACACTGTTTTACACCCGTTGCCTGCGTGGTGACCACGCAACCTTTGTCGTGCCACGGTCCGAGCGGATGATCGGCTGTCGCAACACCGATCGCTGAATTTTCCGCATCGCCCCAACCGGCAAACGAATAATACAGATTGTAAGTGTTGCCTATTTTTACAATGTCGGGCGCCCAGATACCAAAGTTCGAAGGCTTCCAGTCGGGGCGGGTGGATGCCGTAAACACGTCACCTTCATATTTCCACGTTACCATATCCTTAGAGCTGAGCATCGGAATATACGCCGTGCGCGTAATGCCGTCCCACTCGCTGTAATCGGACGTTCCGTAGGCATAATAAGTACCGTCGTCGTCGCGGATCACCGTAGGATCGGCAAATACGGGTTCGAATACGGGGTTCGTGTAAAAAACCTTTTTCGGAGGGTTCGATACACCCCCGTCGCCTTCATTGCCGCCGCTTTCGGTGTTGCACGCACACAACGAAAAACTCAATACCAATCCGCATACAGCGCTTAATATTCCTAATAATATTTTTGCTTTGTGCATTTTTTCCACCCTTTTTATTGGTTTTTTTTATTAGGTTAACGTTAACCTAATATATAAAATCTTCGAAAAAATCTTTTTTGCCGACATTGTTTTTGTAAAATATTTACAATCGATTTAAAAATAAAACAAAAAAATCTACTTGCGTTTGAATATTTTATCAGTTTTCATGCCGTATGAAACTTTTTTTCCCTTTTTATCTTCGCGGAAAATCTTTTTAAAATTTTAAGATTAAGGCTAAGGTTAACGTTAACCTTACTGCACACTCCGTGCTTGACACGCAATTTTATTTGTGGTATCATTATAACACAAAAAAAGTTTATGTCAATAGCTTTTTTAAAATATTTCGGTTTTTTTGGGTAATTTATGAAAAAACTTTATTTTTGCGCCGCTTTATCGTTACTTTTATGCCTCAGCAGATGCACCTCCTCGGTAAACGACAACGTATACCGATACTATGCCGACGGAAAATACGAAACCACTTTAACCGAAAATAATTGCTTTACTTTAATAAACGCCGACGCCGCAGTAGCCAAGGCAAAGGCACCCGACCCCGTTCTTATTCTGATCGGCGGAGCCTGGTGTCCTTATTGCGCCGCTGACATTGGTGTGATCGACAATACATTCAAGGCAAGTGCAATTTCAGAAGTTTTGCATACGATTTATTATATCGACGCCGCCGACTCGCAAATTTCGGCAAGTACGATCATGCAATTTAACGAAGAATTTGACTGCACCGTGCAGACCACCGTCCCCTGCCTGATGCTCTATCGCAACGGCGAACTTCTTGCAGAGCGGAACAGTTCCGAATTTAAACAGACGGACGACAGAACCGAACAGATCGAACTCTTTTTTACCTGTGCAGAAACGCTTATTTAAAAAATAAAACAGGGAAAATTTCTCTGCAAAAAAAATTCCTTGCACACTCAATTTTTTGCTTTTTCCTTGATTGCTTGTCTTTTTCCGATTTTTTCAGTGGTGCCGAAAGACAAACGAGGCAAGAGAAAAATGTATTTGTTTTGTGTCTTTCGACTTCCCTCGGGATTATTCTTCGCTTCCCCGTTTCTACACGATTGCTTATTCTTCCCTTCTCAAATGCAAAAAGAATTACAGAAAAAAGTTACAAAAGCCATCAATGCGCTACGGTAATACACTTACTACAAAGTTAATAGACCCTGAAAGCATTGATTTGATTGTAACCTCGCCGCCATACAACCTAGATATCAAATATAAATCAAGTAGTGATCGGTTACCCTATGACGATTACTTATCGTTTACAAAACAGTGGCTCAAAAAAGCCTATATATCCTTTTTCTGTATTCCTTTCCGCTAGCGAGATTGTAAAATCATACAAATCAAGTTTTGATGAACCTGAAATACAAGAACGTGGTAAAAAAATAGCCAATATTCTATTTGAAAAAATTTGGGTCAATAAAAGTATAGAGCCGTGAACATTTATCATAATTATTCGAATAAGACCGAGCAACGTTCACCAACTGGTAACTATCCGAACACCTTTGTTTCAGACAAATGGGTTCGGGTAGTTTTTTTATTGCCAAATTAAAATAATCCACCTACGACAACCGATATCAAAATCGAGGAATTAGCGATTAAAATGGGTTATTCTTCCGCTTCTTCCTTTCTCGCTTTCTTCAAAAAACAAACAAGACGCCCAATCAGTTTCGTAAAAAATAGTTATTCAAACACTATTGCCCGCATCCCTGCCGAAACCGTTTTACCACGGCTTCGGCTAATTTTAACGATTCTTCGTCTAATGCGCAAATCGCGTCGTAAAGCTCGTCGTTTCTTATTTTGCGCGCTTCAGATTTTTCCAAAGTGAAAAAGTACCCGAGCGTAACTTCCAAATATTCGCACGCCTTTATAATCGAATACAAAGAAGGCAAACCGTTTGCATCGCGTTTGGCGTTCTTTTTCCATTGTTTCACCGTATCCGCCACCTCGGCGTTTTGCTCGAATTGCTCCCGCGTGATCCCCTTTTCCCGCATTATTTCTTCGATTCTTGCCACAGCAGCTTTTTTATCCATTAAAACCGTCTCCTTATAAATTTTGGTGATAAGATCGGAAGAGCACACGTCTGAACTCCAGTCAC
>CAJUGP010000038.1 GCA_910586365.1 uncultured Christensenella sp.
AGCGCGGCGGCGAAGCCGCCGCGGACCAGCACACGCCGCAACGCAACTGAAACAACCGTTCAAAATACGAAAATCGGGCGCCGACGGAGCGGGCGTTCGCCGCTAATCCGCTTGGCGATCCGCCCGCACTTACCGTCGCGCGGCATCCCGATTTTGAACCGTATTTTAACGCCGTTCTCTTTCAGTTAATCGTTATCGGGCGCGTTATTGTTCCCAAATTGGAGCCGCCTTAAATCCATTCTCGAATAGCGAAACCGCAGAATATTGATTTGCTTCTCTTTCACTTCATATACCATAACAAAATTATCTACCGGTACATGGCGGATGTTTTTATCGTCAATCAGGTAGCATGTGCAATCGTCAAAAGAAAAGGGAAAAGTGCAGACGGTATCTATCGTGCTTTCCACTTTATCAAGCAAAGCAATCGCGGCTTGTCCGTTACAAAGCTGATTGGTTATGTAGTCCAATGCCGAATCGATATCCTGTTCGGCAAGGGGCGTCAGATAGTATGAAAACTTACTTGACATACTTTCCTCTCAATTTCGCCATTACCGAGGGGCCGTCCGATAATTGCCCGTTATCCGCCTGCGCCTTTCCTTCCATAATTTTGGAATACATATCGATGCGCGCAAGCTGCTGTTCGTAAGCCGCCATGCTCATGATCACCATATCGCCGTAACCATTCTTCGTAACGTAAATCGGTTCGTTAGTTGCATTGCACATTTCGGATAACTTCGTGGTGTCTCTTAAATCTCTGATCGGAATAATCTGCGGCATAAAACCACCTCCCAATATATTATATTCCATTCGTGTCATTATTATAGCATAATTATGTTTTCTTGTCAATGCTTTTTTATCAGTTGCTTTTCCGCATTTGCTTAATTGTATCTTTGCTCACCGTGCCGATATACTCGCCCTCGTCCCAACAGGCAAAATCGTCAAACAGCAATAACTTATTATCTTCCAGGCCTATCGTACACACCACGTCTTCGTCCATGATATCCGAGATAAAATATTGCGGCAGACCTTTACTGTAAACGATTTTCTCACCCGTCTTTTCGAGATACTTCATGAGATAGGCAACCGAGCTTCCGAGCATGGTATAATACTCTATCTTCTCGAAATCAGAACGCCCGAACCTTTCGTTGAAATATGTATTCTGTACCGTGATCTGTCTGCGATGGCTTTTGAAACTGTAATCGCTTTTTTCAAACAACAGCCCCGGCATCGTTCCCTCGGGGATATAGAATAGTCCGTGAAAGTGTAGCCGCTGCTTTTCGGTAGAACGCTCCCATACGCCGACGTATTTCCAACCCTTCCTTGAAGCAAAGTTAGCAAGCGTCTTTTTCAAACCCTTGCGGAACGATTCCTCGGTATGAAGTTGTCCGTTGTATGTAAAAGTTACGAAGTGGGTAAAGGTCTGTAAATTGATTTTCCTTCTTTTGCAATTTCAGCTTGCGACATATTTAGAACAAAAAGTTTATGTATGGTCTTACGCTGTAATTCCGTCAAACATGGCAAAACGGCATACAGTTTTTCGATCAATGCAGCCCGCTCACATTGTTCTTCCTGCAAAACATAAATTTGTTCTGCATTTGCTTGTTCATCCTTAAAATCATGTCCGGCTTCGATGATTGCATCGAGAGATGTTGCGTAATAACTCTCATAGGCGTCGCTTCGCCATTCTTCCCGTTGACAATCGCGGTACGCCGCCGCAACCTCGTCGCTTACTTCGACATACACCTTTTTGCCTTGCGCATCCACAAAATAAATAGTTTTCATAAAAAATCCTCCGATTTTGATTTTTTTGTAAAAATCGCTATCGGAAGATTTTTCCGAGAATATAAAAATGCCCCGATAGCGCAAATCAAACGCTATCGGGGAATAAAGTTGCGGTATAAACAAAAAGCCTAACAGACCAAATTACTCCCCAAAAGGGTTTAATTCGTCTGTCAGGCTCGTATCTCTATATTAGGATTTCAGCTACTCAATACAACAGTAAAATATTAAGTTTTCACCATTGCTTTCATCTTATTCATTACAGTCATCCTTTGTTTTTTATCAATTTTTTCCTACACGTTCGCAGAATACATAGAATTTTTTATCTTTTGTTAGTCGTTAACAATTTTTTCTTTTGGCTTTCGAGGACGGTCGTGATAACTTAGTTATCTCCGTATTCCACGCGCACGATCGACGAACAGCGCGGACAGCATATTTCTACCATTGAACCGCTGTCGCCCTTGCATAATTTTCTCGCGCAAATCGGACAAGCGGAATATAATTTTTTAATTTCCATTTCCGTTCTCCTTTGTGTTATAAGCAAACGTCCGTCTGAACAAATCGGACGGACGCTTGCTTTTTCTTCCGTCAGCCTTTTACAGAGCCGCCCGTAATTCCCTCCACATAGTATTTTTGTAAGAAGATGAACAATAGCACCACGGGTACGGCGACAAGAATCGACCCCGCCGCAAAGCAGGTAAAATAGGTGTTTTTATGCGTGCTGTCCAAAAACTCGAACAAGCCGATCGCCACCGTATAGCTTTCCCTATTCGTGCCCAAAATGACCTTGGCAAAGATAAAATCAGACCACGGGGAGATAAACGCCATGAGCGCGGTATAGACGATAATCGGCTTGCTCATCGGCACGATGATTTTCCAAAAGACCTGCCAACTCGACGCGCCCTCTAACCGTGCCGACTCGTCGAGCGATTTGGAAACGGTATCGAAAAAGCCTTTTGCAACGTAGAACCCAAGTCCCGCACCGCCCGAATACACAAGCACGAGCGACACGAGCTGTCCGTCCAAGCCGAACGCTTTCAAGATATAATACACGGCGATCATGCTCATAAAGCCGGGGAACATTCCCAAGATAAGCGCGATTTTCATAAACGGCTTTCTCGCCTTAAATCGGAAGCGGCTCATGGCATACGCCACCATAAGCGTGATGATCGTAGACAATACGCAGGAAGCAAGCGCAACGAAAAAGGTATTGAGAAACCACCGCCCGAACATCGTTTCTTTGAAAAGCGTCGTAAAGTTGCCGAGCGTCAGCTCTTGCGGAAAGAATGTGTAAGTAAGCGCGCCCGGCTCTTTGCGGAATGCCTGCAACACGATCCAAACGATAGGAATCAGCCAAATCGCGGATAAAATAATGAGCGCGATTTCCGCAATGATATTGCCCGCAATTCTTCTGCGTTTCATGCTCTTTCTCATTGGAAATCCTCCTCGTTCTTGACCGAACTCGTGTGCGAATAGGCGACAAGCGAGAATGCCGCACACGCGATAAACGTATAGATGCCGATGACCGAACCGAGATTATAGTCGTTCTGCTCGATCGTGAGCTTATAAAGCCAAGTGATGAGCAAATCCGTTTTGCCCGCGATATGGTATTCGGGAACGGACGGACCTCCGCCCGTGAGCAGATAGATAATGTTGAAGTTATTGATATTCCCGATAAATTGCTGAATGAGATACGGTCCCGTCACGAACAGCACATACGGAAGCGTAATGCGCGCGAACAGTTTTATGGGGCTTGCACCGTCGAGCTTTGCCGCCTCGAATAAGTCCTTGGGAATATTCATGAGAACGCCCGTCGTGATGAGCATGGTATACGGCACGCCGATCCACAAGTTTACCATAAGCACCGAAAAGCGCGGCAAAATCGAATCGTGCGAAACATCGGTCAGCCACCCGATCCTCTCTTTGATAATCCCCAAATCCATAAGCACGGTGTTGAGCGGACCGTCGATATGCAAAAAGTTCGACATCGTGAGCAGCGTGATAAACTGCGGAATGGCGATCGTCATAACAAAAATCGTGCGAAACACAGGCTTACCCACCACCCCTTTGCGGTTGATAAGCATGGCAAGGAATATTCCCGCAAAATAACAGCTTACCGTGGCAATGAGCGCCCACACGAGCGTCCAACCGAGCAGCGGAAAGAACGTGCCCGCAATCTGCGGATTGGCAAATATCTTGCCGAACGTTTCAAAACCGATCCAATCGAACAGCGACGCGGGCGGCAAATGGTTGTGGTCGTAGCTCGTAAACGCCATGAGAATCATGTACACGAGCGGGATCACGGTAAACGCCAACACGCATAATATAGGCACAAAAAGCATGGTCTTATACAGCTTTTGGTCGAACAGCTCGAATATTTCCTGCTTAAAGCTCTTTGGTCTGCCGCCGCTTTCCTTAACCTTTCTTGCCGCAATACCCGAACGAATCGACTTAAAATACAGCACGGCAAACGCGATGATAACGAGCAACGTGCAAACGCCGTATAAAAGCATAAGCAGCGAATTATCGCCGTGCGCGACAATCGGATTGCCCCATTCGTCCACCGCGTCGCCCGTATCCATGGCGTGCGTGCCGAGCGTAAAGAACCCGACAAAAGCCGAGCCGCCGAACAGCGCCATAAACGCGATAAACGCGCCTTCGACAAGCAGATACAAAACGCCCTTTATGTACTGTCCCGTGCCGAGATTGCCCGCACCCATAAAGAGATACGACAGCTTATTCGTCCAATGCCCGTGAACGAAGTCGAGCGCGAACCGCTTGCACGCTCTCCCGAACCGCACGAATGCCCCGCCGATTCTTTTAGGCAACTTGCAAAAGAACGAGCAAATACCGTTCCACAGCCCGACGAACCACGCGCCTACGCTTTTCATAAATTTGATAAACGCATTGTCCGTAAATTTTTGTTCCATACCTTCACCTCCTTACCGCAACGCACACATCCGTTTTATCCTATTTGCGTGCCGCATATAGTGCGGTTTTAATCGCCATACCCAATTCCGTCCGAGCGTGGACGGCGTATTCACGCGCCCGTTCTCGCCGAGCGATAAATAGTCCTGCATGGGGATCACCACAACGTCAGCTTCACTGCACAGCAAACTTCGCACCAAAGCAATCGAGTCCGTTTCTCCGATCCGTCGCCGTACAAACTTACGGAAACGTATTTTTTCTGCACCATTCAAGTTTTTCGCCCAAACTGCCGTTGTGGGATTGTCGTGCGTGCCCGTGTAGGCGACGCAATTTTTCGGATAGTTTCTCGGATTGTATCCGCTGTTTTCTTCCGAGAAGCCGAACTGCGCAATCTTCATGCCGGGGAATCCCGTAAGCCGCAACAATTCGCGCACGCGATCGTCTATCACGCCCAAATCTTCGGCAACGATATGCGCGTCGGGAAACTCTTTTTTAAGCTCCGCAAACAACTCCTTGCCCGGCGCGCTTTTCCACGTTCCGTTCCGCGCCGTCGTTTGCCCGAACGGAATCGCATAGTAATCGGAAAAGCCGCGGAAGTGGTCGATCCGCACGACGTCGTACATATCGAGCGCCGCCTTAAATCGCTTTTTCCACCACGCAAAGCCGTCCTTTTGCATCGCGTCCCAATCGTACAGCGGATTGCCCCACAACTGTCCGTCCGCCGAGAACGCATCGGGCGGCACACCCGCCACTTCTTTGGGCGTTCCGTTCCCGTCGAGCAAAAAGTATTGCCGATTTTGCCATACGTCCGCGCTGTCGTAGGCAACGTAAATGGGCATATCGCCAATAATCTGTACGCCCCGCGTATTCGCATACGTTTTGAGCGCGTTCCACTGCAAAAAGAACTCATATTGTAAAAACACCCAAAACGCCGATTCCGTGCAATCTTCGTCCGCCGCTTCTTTCCATTCGTTCCAAGCCTTGCCGCCGTTCGCCGTTTTCCGCGCCATGAACTCCGCATACGGAAAAAGCCAATCGCGGTTATCCTCCACGAACTTCTCATAAGATTGCGGCTTCCAAAACCGAACGAACGCCTTTTTGAGTACCGCAAATCTGCGTTCGTACAGCTTCGCGTAGTCGATTGCTTTATCCTTTGTCTGCTCGGCGCGGCATTCTTCGTCCGTCAAAAGTCCGTCCATGCGCAATAAATCGAGGTCGATAAAATACGGATTGCCCGCAAACGCGGACGGAGATTGATAGGGCGAATCACCGTATGACGTGGGCGAAAGCGGCAATACCTGCCAATAGCTTTGTCCCGTTGCCGCAAGAAAGTCCACAAATCGGTATGCTTCGTCGCCGAAGCTCCCAATGCCGTATTTATTCGGTATCGAAAACACGGGCATTAAAATTCCGCACTTTCTTATGCTTTGTCTATGTGCCATATCTTTCTCGCATAATCGGCAATCGAGCGGTCGGACGAGAAGAACGCCGCGTGCGCCGTATTTTCCATTTGTTTTTTCGCAAACGCCGCCGTATCAGCATAATCGCGGTTGACTTTGATAAGCGCGTCAACGTATTCGGACAAATCGCGGAAGATAAAGTAATGGTCGGGCTTATGCCAATGCGCGCCTACGGTAAGCGAATCGTAAAGCTCCTTGAAATACCCCTTTCCGCCGTCCGAGAACGTGCCGTCTACGAGCGTATCCGCTACGCGCTTTAATTCGGGAGTGCTATCGAGAATCGCGTTCGGATCGTAGGTATCTTTTAATGCTTCGATTTCCTCTACGCTCGCGCCGAAGATATAATTATTCTCCTTGCCCGCGTGTTCGACGATCTCGATATTCGCGCCGTCCATCGTGCCGCACGTCACCGCGCCGTTGAGCATGAATTTCATATTACCCGTGCCGCTTGCCTCGAATCCCGCCGTGGAAACCTGCAAGCTCACGTCCGCGCCCGCGACGATTTTCTCGGCATACGACACGTTGTAGTTTTGCACGAACACTACCTGCAACAGCTTATTAGTTTGTTCGTCGTTATTTACAAGCCGCGCAATCTCGTTTAAGTACTTAATAATGCCCTTCGCTCTGAAATAACCGCTCGCTGCCTTTGCGCCGAACAGAAAGACCGACGGGTGAAAATCTTTCAGCTTGCCCTCTTTCAGATCGTAATAAATCCGCAAGATCGCAAACGCAGTCATGAGCTGCCGTTTATATTCGTGCAACCGTTTGACTTGCGCATAAACAATCGCCCCGTCCAAGAGCTGTATTCCGTCATGCCGTAAAATGTATTCGGCAAGCTGCTTTTTCTTTTCGGCTTTGACAGCGATAAATTCCGCCGTGTCGCTTGTGTCGAGCGCTTCGAGCATTGCCATATCCTCGCGCCATGCGGGTGTCAGCTTATTGTCAAGAAGCGCGGAAAGCTCGCGGTTGCAGAGCATGAGCCACCGCCGTTGTGTAATGCCGTTGGTAACGTTTTGAAATTTATCGGGATAATATTTATACGCCACGGGGAACAGGTTGCGCTTAACGAGCTCGGAATGGATCGCCGCTACGCCGTTGACCTTTTCGCCCACATATACCGCCGTGTTCGCCATGGAAAGGCGGTTGCCGTGTAATACGGACATCGCCGCAATTTCCTCTTGCGTACATCCTTTCGCCTTCCATTCCCGCGCCGCATACACTTGTACCGTCTTGAACACCGCCGCGATTTCGGGCAGTATCTTTTCCATAAGCGCGTAGTCCCAACATTCGAGCGCTTCGGGCAAAATCGTGTGGTTGGTATAGTTGAACGTATGCTTGGCAATATCGAGCGCACGCGCAAACGAAACGCCGTAGTCCTTTGTGAGCAAACGGATAAATTCCGCGACCGACATCACGGCGTGCGTATCGTTGAGCTGTATGCTGTGATACTCCGAAAACTTGGAAAAGTTGCGTCCGTGCTTTTCGGCGTACTTTTCCACAAGCTCGCCGACCGCCGCCGCAGACAAGAAATATTCTTGCCGAATACGCAATAACTTCCCTTCCTCGGTGTCATCGGCGGGGTACAGATAATCGCAGATTTTCTTTGCTTCCTCGCTCCCCTCTGCGTCGAACAGCCGCAGGGTATTCACGCTTTTTCCGACGATCGGCATATCGTAGGGCACGGCGGTAACGTCCATGTCCGCAAAGTGTACGACGCGCTTTTCTTTTTCGCGTTTTACGCTCCACGGATCGCCCCATGTAAGCCAATCGTCCGCGCTTTCGACCTGTTCGCCGTTTACAAACTTTTGCTTGAATAAGCCGTATTTATAGCGTATCCCATAGCCGTCGAGAGGATATGCGCAACCTGCCGCCGAATCGAGAAAGCAAGCCGCAAGCCGTCCCAAACCGCCGTTGCCGAGCGCGGCGTCCTCTATCTCCTCGAAGTCGGCAACATTTACGCCCTTTGCCGATAAAATCTTTTCCGCTTCTTCGAGAACACCCAACTCCAAAAGGTTATTGTGGAACATTCTGCCCATTAAGTATTCGATGGAAAGATAATACGCTCTGCGCCCTTCGCGCTTTTTGGGCGTGATATGTTTCATGCACAGCGCGGAAATTTCCATATACAGCGTCTTTATATCCTTGCCCGCTACGTCTAAATCTTTCAATTCCTGTAACAATTCCGTTGTCATACTTTCTTCTCCTTAAAAACAAGTACACCGTTTTGATTCAGCATCTTGCCGTCGTAATTTTGTTCGTACAATATCTCGCCCGCGCACGAAAACCTTTGCGCCTGTTCTATGTTGAACACCGCCGTGAGCCGCTCGCTCGTGCTCTCGCGTTCCACAATCAACAAGCCGTTTTCCGCTCTGATCGCCGTCTTTCCCGTCTGTGCGCACTTCTGTTTTTTTAACGCGAGAATTTGTTGATAGCGCGCAAAGTACGCTTTTTCTTGGCTTTTGAACGTCCAATCGAAGGTGCGGCGGCAGTCGGGATCGCCTCCGCCGTCAAGCGGAAGCTCGGTGCCGTAGAACACGCACGGCATTCCGGGAAAAACCAAAAGTGCGCATAACGCCGCAAGCAGTTTGTCTTTCTCCCCGCCGCAATAACGAAGAAAGCGCGGCGTATCGTGATTGTCGAGGAAGTTGAGCATCATGCCGTTTACTTGCTCGAAGTTTTGCATGAGAACGCGGTTGAGCCTGTTCGCCGCCTCTTTCGCCGTAATTTCTCCGTGCGCGAAATAGTCGATAAAGGTTTTTTGAACGCGATAATTCATCACCCCGTCAAACTCGTCGCCGCGCAGATAATGCGTGTTTTCGTGCCATACCTCGCCAAGCAACAGCGCGTCCGGCTTTACGGCTTTCACCGCTTCGCGCAATTCCCGCCACATGGTGTGAGAAACCTCGTCGGCAACGTCGAGCCGCAAGCCGTCGAAGCCCATTTGCAAATATGCCACGGCAATGCCGATTAAATATTGCCGCACGTGCGCGTTGTTCGTGTTCCACTTGGGCATATACTTACAGTCGGCAAAGTGCGCGTAATTCCCCTTTTTGAGGTCGGGAAAATCGCCGTCGATCAAGAACCAATCGTAATACTCGGACGCGCGTCCCTTTTGCATGACGTCGGCAAAGTATTTGTGCGTATAGTCGCAATGGTTGAATACCGTATCGAGCATGACGCGCATCCCCCGCGCGTGCGCTTCGTCCAATAAATCGCATAAATCGTCGTTCGATCCGAACTCGGAATCGACGATCGTATAGCTCGAAACATTGTATTTGTGATTGCTGTTCGCCGTAAACACGGGCGTGAGATACAAGGCATTTATGCCCGTATCCGTAAGATAGCCGAGCTTTTGCGTAATGCCCTGCAAGTCGCCGCCGCAGTGCGATTTGGCAGACGGTATTTCCTCCCACTTTTGCGTGATGTAATCGTCGCGCTTACAAAAATTTCCGCGACAAAAGCGGTCGATGAAAATCTGATAAAATACCGCGCTCTCCGTCCACGGAATGCGTTTTACCGTGTCGGACGGATTGATGAACGGGAATTGAAAAAAGTCGTAATAGGCAAGCGTGAAATCGTAGCTTTCCGTCAGACCCGATTCCGAATAGTAATAGGTCTTGCCGCGATCTTTTATCTTGAATATATAAGCAAAGCGCACGTCGGTAAGCGTTACGTCTGCGCTGTAATAAGCGAACACCCCGTCGCTCGCGCAAAACTTCATCGCCACCGCATTCCTGCGCTTGGTAAAGTCGTATTTATTGTTGTATAAAAGTTCCACCGTAAGCTCCCGCCGCTCGTTTTCCGCTACCCGCAAAATAATACGGAGCGTGCGATCGTCGAGCGCATAGGCATATTCGCTTTCGGGTCGGTGGTAAATAGCGTATTCGTTCATATACTCCTCGGTTAAACGGTTAATCTGCTGTATGTGCGATTGCGTCATCCGTTTCCCTCCTTTTTGAAAACGGAATTTATATAGAGCGGGCACAACACCCTTTCTCTATTTCACAAGAACAATATGCGATTCCACTTTCTCACGTTCGGTTGCAAGGCGCAGACATTCGAGGATAGCCGCAATGCGTTCGTCGGTCAACGCGGGCAGAAGCAAAAACGTTCTGTCTTTGAGTTCCGCGAGCTTCGTCAGCGACGCATTCACCGTTACGATATTCCCCTGCGGCACGGCTTCGAGCGTGTTCTCGCCCAAGAATACCGCTTGGGGAAATGTTTTGCGGATTTCGGCTTTCAGCGTTTCGCTGTACGTATCCACAAGCACGACGCTGTAATTCCCGTTGCCGAACTCCTTGTCGCCCGCCGCTTTCACGGCAGCAAAGTCCTGCCAAATCTGAAAGAACAGCTCGTCGTGTATTTTCGCGTCTACCGTCAGCATGGGGACGAAGTTCTTTTGCGCAAGTCTGCGGAAGCGTTCTTCCTCGATCCCCGCGCATACGATCGCGTCTGCCGTGTCGATCCGCGTAGCGTCGAGATGCGTGCGGATGCAAAGACTGTACCCCTTTTTTTCGAGAGCCTTGCCGAACATTCTGATGAGATCGAAGCTCTCCGCTTTTTGCAATACCGAATTGTGTTTGTCCGTGAGTAGAATAATGTTGTTGCTCTTGTTGTTTGCGAGCGATTGTGCCAATTTCGACGGGCGGTAATTGTACAGGTTGATAATCTGCAAAACCTTTTGCTTTGTTTCGAGCGTATAGCGTTCCTCGTGAACGCCGTTGATGATGTACGATACCGTTGCGACCGACACATTCGCTTGCTTTGCGATGTCTTTGATCGTAATTTTTTGCATACCTTTTCCGTCGTTTCCGCCTATCGTTCCGCCCCGCTTATATCGCGGAGCGGAAGTTAGGGGGAAATCGCCTTTTTATTGACGATAAGGGTAAGTAAAATCGGGGGACGCATTAAGGGGGAATTTCGCGCCCCCGCGTGTGGGTAATTTAATCTTGCCGTAAGCTCTGCACAAACGTGTCGAGCGCGGCTTGCAAGCTCACGTCGTCGCCTTTAAGCGAGCCGTTATACAGCGATGTTCCGAGCGATTTCGCCGGTTCCCAATACCGCGAAATTTCGGGTATAACGGGAACGGGTATGGAATTTTCGAGCTGTTTGCGAATGACTTGGAAGAACGGGTTGCCCGTAACCACCTCATTCGCTTGTGCATTAAGATTTGTAGGATAATATCCTCTCTCGCTCGCAAAGCGGAGCTGACTTGTCTCACTCGTTACAAAAGCAGCAAGACGTGATGCCGTTCCTTTATACTGTGAGCGGTTGTTTACCGCATATAACTTACTGTTTGAGAACGATTTAAGCTCTTTTTGTTCGCCGTCGATCGTAATGGAGGGCAACGTCGTATAGCCGATATGATCGGCATTTTTGAACGTATCCTGCTTTTCCCAACCACCCGATATACACGCGCCTTGACGATGATTCAGTACGTTGATTGCGAGGTCTTTCACATCGCCCGACTTAAATTTTTTACCTTTTTGACGGAAGTTTGTTGCCGCGTATTGCATGAATTTCAAGCCGTCCGCATTGTTCCAATTACAAGCAGCGGGGTTATCGCCGTTCTCGCCGTACAGCGTACAACCCATAGCGAAGAACCCCATGCTTAAATAAAAGCCGTCCTCGATACGATACCCGAACGGCGTTGCCTTTTCTGTCGAATCGGGAATATTGGGCATCGACGAGGTAAGCATGGCGTCTACGCTCTTTACGGTGTTTTCATCAGTAAAAATCGTCTTATCGTAATATAAAACGTAGGTATCCATAGTCAGCGGAAAACCGTAAATCTTGTCGTCATAAGTCACTTGCTGTACCGTCGCCGGCGCGTTGAGCGTTTTGATGTCGGTCGCAAAGGTAGCAGCCGTACCGTCGCGGATTTCCGCAAGTAAGCCTTGCTTTGCCATAAGTCCAACCTGATCGTGCGGAATCAAAATAACGTCAGCCGCCGCTTCGGGGTCTTTGGCAACCACGCTCTGCGCGTTCCACACGCTCTGCACCTCGACCGTGATATCCTCTTTCACGTCGGGATTTGACGTCTTGAACTCGCTCACGAGCGTTTCCATGAGTGCCTTTTCCTCTTCCGCCGCCCAAATCACGACGGTATCTTTATTCCCGCCGCAAGCCGTTAAACCGACCACAGTGCTTACTGTAAGTACAAAGCAAGCAAGAAAAGAAGTTAACCGTTTCATAATTTCATCCTCCTAAATCGTAAATTGATTTTATATTTGATAATCGATAATATATTTTCGATTACCTAACCCTAACTGTGTGCCGAACGCCCTGTCTCACCGCACAACAAAGCAAACGACTGTGCAATACGCGAAGGCTGAAAATTGTATGGATTACGAGCCGCGCAATGTCTTTTATGGTAAATTTTTCCATAGTTAATCTATCTCCGGCGTTAATGTCCGCGCCGCCCTCCCCAAAAGAGGGGAAGGCATAACGAACACATTAGGAGAAAAAATGAATTTTTAATTTGTGCCGGCGTTAATATCTTTAGGCTCCATATAGACTGACATTTCCGCACCGGCAGACTTAAATTTAATGTATATTCTGAAATGGCGCGTTTTCTGTGTCGCTCTGTATACGAGTGCCTGCGCGTCGTTTGCATCGGTTTTTAAAAACGTTCCCGTATTGTTAGCAATAAGCCCACTGTTTTCAAGCGTTATGCGTTGCCCGGGCAAATCAAGCGGAGCTGCCTGCGTTTCGTCGGAACCGCCAAGCCCTGCCGCATACACCTTAATAACGTCGCCTGGGTTAAGCTCGAACCAGTCATTATAAAGTTGTACGGGCTTGTAATAACCGAGCGTATCCGCCGATGTCTCGTCCGTTCCGCTGACTCTTAACGTTATAGTTTCCTCTTTGCCTGTAGCGGCGCGTTTTATCGACAGATAATGTACAGGAACGGCAACGTTACTTTCATCGGGAACTATCGGGTCTTTACGCTGGGATAATTCTGCCCTCCAGTCAGCGTACAGATACGTCGTTTCGGAAAGCTCGGGTACTTTATCAAAGTAAGTTACGATTGCGTCTACAATCGACCACCAGCCGTTAAACTTATACGGAACGCCGTTTTTATCTACTCTTTCGCTTGTAGGTACGGGAAGAGACTCTCCCGCCGAAAGATTGCACAAATATGCGTTATCCGTAAGAATTTCCGCACACCCGTCCGGCGTGAGTTTAGTAGCTCCGGAGGTAATTGTATTTTCAACTTTCACATCTCCCGACATATAAGTGCCGGGGACGAGATATAAATTATTTTGTACGTCTGCAACCGTTTCTTTCCGACTTGTAGGCAAAGTTTCAGCTGTTGCATTCGCCGCAACCGCAGTAACCGAACCACCCAATAAAAGTACGCTTGTTAGAACTACGGCTAAAATCTTTTTCATTATCATTGCCCTCCTTATTTAACCTTATAAATCTGAATGGACATAGCCGGCACCTTAGCCGCCGAAACTCCGCTACCATATAAAAGTTGGGCTCCCGCAGGAAGAGAATAGTTTGCAGCTTGCTCGGTAGCACAGGCGTTTACGTATACGAGAATTTCGCTTGTTGCATCTTTAACCGAATAACAAACGACGTTACTCTTTGTAGTATGGGAAACAACTTTGCCCCTTGCAAGAACGGGATTTGCTTTACGGATTTTAATAAAGTCTTTATAGACGTTGTATATAGAATCAGTATCGGCAGTTTGTTCTTTTACACCGTCAAGCTGAGCGTTAAGCGCATCCCAAGTCAACGTATAATTATTAAAGCCCATAGGGAATTTACAGTTGTCGCTGCTTCCTTCAAAATCCTTTGACCATTTCATAGGCTGACGGTACCATCTGTCCTCGTGTCCTGCGCCGTCACCCTGGGGATTGGGAGCTTTTGAACCGAACATTCCAAGCTCGTCGCCGTTATATATCCAAGTAATACCGGGAACGGTTAAAGACATTCCTGCATACAGCTTTGCAAGGTCTTCTGATAAATTCCACGCCGTATCGCCGCATTTGGAGGTGAGCGGAACGCCTTTATCAGTTGCATAGAGCTTATCACGCACACGCTGAACGTCGTGATTAGACGTAATAACTCCGTCTATATAGTCCTTGCGGTATTGAGAGAAATTGAACTGTGCTGCATCGTATTGATTTAAAATCTTACCTGCCAAATCCTTTTCGCCGTTGGCAATCTTTGTTAACGTCGCCGTTGTATCGAAATACCAGTTGAAATTGAACTGCGAATCCAATCCGCCGTAAAGTCCCGCAAGATATGCAGGGTCGCCCGTGAAATTTTCGCCTATTAAAATTGCATTGGGATAGCTTGCCTTGAGTTTTGCATTAAACTCCATAAAGAAGTGTGCGTTCTTATTCATATCAAACGAATAGTCGGCGTCGTTGGCTTCATCGCTATCCTTTACTATCCAGTCGGAATGTTCTCCGTTTTCGTTCGCCATATATATGTGTTTAACGGCGTCAAGACGGAAGCCGTCAAGCCCGAAGCTCATCCAATACAGAGCGACTTCGAGTATCGCATCGCGCGTCGCCTGATTGTCGAAGTTAAGCTCGGGCATAGTCGAACCGAAGCTCGAAAAGTAGTAGTACCCGTTGGGATCCTTGAACCACTGCTTTTTTTCTCTGCGCCCTTCTTGCGTGCTTTCGTCTATGCTGTTGATATACTCCTCGTTCTGCCAAGTGTAGAAATTACGGTAATCTATTTCTTTCTTCTTGCCATCGGGAAGCGTAATCGTTTCTTTCACAAGTTTCTGAGACTTGGTAAACCAAGGATTGGATAGAGAAGTATGGTTCAAAACGAAATCCATAACAATCTTCATTCCCTTTTGATGTGCTTTGTAGACTAGCTCCCTGTAATCATCCAACGTACCGAATCTCGGGTCTACCGTAAAATAGTCCATAATGTCGTATCCGTGGTAAGAATTGGAATGTTGGAAAGGCGTAAGCCAAAGCGTATCCACGCCGAGGTCGTGCAGATAATCGAGCTTGTTTATAACACCCCTCAAATCGCCCATTCCGTCGCCGTTGCCGTCCGCAAACGATGCAATAAAAATCTGATAACCGACGCTGTTTTCTTCCCACCCTTCGGCTACGGCTTGCTGCACGTACACATTGTTGTTGCCCTTATTGGATATTACGTCATACTTGGTAATTGCCGACCCTTCGGGAATTCCCAAGTAAGGATCGTTTATATCCACGTCGGAGAAGCGAGCGCTACCCTCTTGCGCTTCGCCCTGACGAACAAACCAGTGGTAATCTCCCTTTTCGCGTCTTGCCTCCGTCAATTCCAAGTACACGTCGCCGCCGTCGTTTACCCAAAAACCCGCGCCGTTCATCCGACTGTCTTGCGAATATATCTGAAAACCTGTCCACGTGGCTTTATTATATCCGATTGTGAGTCCTTTGTTGGTACATGCGGCGCTGTCCCAACCTCCGTCGTTATACGTCGCCGTAAGGTCAATATCGTAAACCGCGCCGGACTCGTCTATCTTCATCGGATAAAACGCTCTTCCCTCGCTGTTGGTGGGTACGTATTCCCACACCCAAAGTCCCCAATCGCCGTAAACATCGGAAGAAATCTGGGTCGAATAGTCGGGCGCCGCCGCTTTGTTTGTCTTGCCGTGTTCCTTTTCGGAGTGCGCACCCCTTAAATAATGAATATACAGGTGGTTTTCTTCACCCCAAGTGAGGTTTTGTTCGTACTTTAACGCCGCCTCGGCGGAAACGGTATAATTACCGTTTTGGTCTTCATCGGGGTTTGGATTTTTATCCGGCTTTGAGGTGCAACCGGTGCAAACACTACCGAAAAGCATTACCAACGCAACGATAAAGCAAAATAAACTTTTCTTTCTCATAAATTTCTCCGAATTTACATTAACCGTTTAATCTTAAAGCGCATACGGACTTTTAAAGTCCGTTAAGCGTTGCCGCCGAAGCCCTGCCTTACGGCAGAGCTTCGGTTGCGATATTAATTTCAATTTTTCACGCTTCGGGGGTATCGGGCGTAGTCGCGCCACCCTCGTCTGCGGTAAACGCCACTGTCAGAGTTTTGTTTTCAGGGTCTGACAGATTAAGGGTAAATTTATACGTTCCCTTACTTACCGACTTATAGTTGCTTCCGTCTTGCGCGATGCTTGCGGTGTTACCGGCAATCGTAAACGCACTGTATCCGAACCAGTCTTTTTGCTCTTCGTTCACGGATCCGTCTTCGTTTTGTAAAGCGGAGCGGAATCCGAAGGATACGTTTGCATCAAGACTAATAGTCAACTCGTAAACGCCCTCTTGACCTTCAACAGCCTTTAACTCACGGGTATCGTCCCAAGGCGAATTCCAACCGGCGTCCATACTGCCTTTGATAAAGTAGCGAAGCACGGCGGGAGCCGTTTCGGTTGCTTCGGTAGTCTCGAAGGTGTAGCTTAAAACGTTGTGTTCGCCGCCGTCGGGGTCGAGCGTGAAGGTATACTTGCCCGATAAGCCTACTCCTATATTCTCGGAGTTTGTCCAAGTCAGTTTATATGCAGTCTCTACGGTAGCGGTATTATTATTGCCGAGCAATTTGCGGGGAATAGCCGCTTCGTCAAGCGCGCCGTTCCATTGCATTCCGACTATAGCCACTTTGAATTCAGTTCCTCTTGCCAGATCCACGGTAAGAGAATGCGTGCCGTCTTCATTTTCCGTAAACGCATAATTGCCTACGGCGGCAACGTCGGTCGCCAGTGTCCAGCCGCTTGTAGTGTTTGCGGTTCCTATAATGTAATAGATATCCTTAACTTCGCCGTCGTTAATTTCCTCGTCGCAAACACCCGAAACAACGGCTTTTTCACCCGTTAAATCAAGAGTCACAGTGTATTTACCGTGCTTTTCAACGGCAATATTACCGCCTAAGTTCTTGCTCAGCACCGTATCGTCCGGCTTTATGTAGTCACCGTTAAACGCCTTCTTATACCAATCGCCGGTCGTGTCTCCTACGGGAGCAATCTGGAAGTTGCCGAGCTTGGGCAACTCGAAACTTTTAGTTTTATAAACGCCTTCCGTTTCCGTCGGCATAAAGTAAACAACATTCGCATCTCCGAACGCCGCCACTTTGTTCCAAGCAGCATCCATTCCGCCGATTACGTAGTAAGCGTCGGCAACCGTAACCGCGCAGGTTTCTTTAATTTCGGTGCCTGTTATCGTGGCGGTTATCGTCGCCGTACCGGGTTTGAGAGCTTCGACGGCGCCCGTCTCCTCCCCTACCTGTACTACCGTTTCGTCGGACGACGACCAGGTAACGGTACCCGTTCCGTTCAAGGTTGCCACCAAAGTGTCCTCGGTCTTGGCAATACTGAGCGCAAGCTCGGTTTTGTTAAGCGAAATTTCGGTTGCGGGCGAAGCAGGTTTTACGTACTTGCATACGTCGCATTCATCGTCGTCGCCCCAAGCGTGCGCGGCAAAGTCTTTCTTGTATTCCTTGTCGCCTTCTTTGAGATCGTCGCAAGTGGCAACGTGCCAGTGACCGGTTGCGTCTTTCGACCAATCGGTCGAATACGTGTGCGTGTGCTCGTTTCCACACGCCGCAAGTAAGCCGCAAGAGAGCGTCAATGTCGCAGCAAGCACGGCCGTTGTCAATAGTTTGGATTTCTTCATACTGTTTTCCCTTCCTTAAAAAATTTTTTATGTAAAAGAAAAAATTATTTTCGATAACTCTTTCTTTAACACCGTGTTTTTTGTAAACCTTGCAAATCGAGGTTAACCGTTTAATAAGAAGCGAAAAAAATATAATCGCTTTTTCTATGTAGTTTTAAGTTTGTTTTGTTTCATCATCTGTCCTCTCTGCTCTTTCCATAACCTATACGATTTGGTGAGCACGTTTTGTGACGGGAAAAATACCTTTTTCGACAATGTTTTAAGATACAGGTATTATAACACAAGAAAATTCGGTTGTCAATACCCTTTTTGCAAAAAGTATAGATTTTGGTGATTTTTTTGTTTGCGCCCGTTTTTTGTTCCTTTATAATAGAAGCAAGCATAACTTGCTTGCAAGGGTTATGCGAGCGATATTTCAACATGCGGCTGTTTTGCGGCAGCAAAACGTAAGCGGCGCAAGCCGACGGCAAAAATTAATTTTTGCAAGCCGCGATGTTATAATAGATAGTATCCGCAAACACCACCGAAAAGGAGATAAGAACATGAGCAACTATGCCTACGGGCGCGTATCCGCCAAAGACCAAAAGTTGGAACGCCAACTCGACGCTTTTATGCGTTGTGGCATTCCCTTCACCAAAATTTACTGCGACAAGAAAAGCGGTAAAGACTTCGAGCGCGAACAGTACCAAAAGATGATTAAAAAAATAAAGACGGGCGATCTGCTCGTCATTAAGTCCATTGACAGATTGGGGCGAAACTACGACGCGATTATCGTAGAATGGAAACGCATCACAAAAGACGTCGGCGCGGATATTCTCGTTCTCGATATGCCCCTTCTCGATACCCGCAACGATAAAAATTTGGTCGGCAGACTGATCGCCGACATTGTTTTGGAACTACTTTCTTTCGTCGCCGAAAACGAACGGGAAAATATCCGTACCCGACAAGCCGAAGGCATAGCAATCGCAAAACAAAAAGGCGTCCGTTTCGGACGCCCCCGCATTACGATTCCAAATAATTTTAACGAAGTTGCAGACGCCTATCTTTCACACACGATTTCTTACGCCGAAGCCTTACGCCTTACCAACCTCCGCCCCACTACTTTTTACAGATATGTGAAAGGCTATTATGATTGAAAATATCACAAGATAATAGTTCTCTATCTATTTTACCAAAACCATCTAATGTAATACCGCGCTTTCCCCTTTTCTCTTTCGACGGGTGGTTGTATCGAAAAAAGCCTGCGCCGTGGAATATAAATTGAAATACGCCCGAATTTACAAGGGAAAAAACATTGCTTAAAACATTGTGTGAAAAGCCGTTCACGCAATGTTTTTTCTTTTTCCTTGACGGCTTGACTTTTTTCGATTTTTCGTTTGGTTGTCGAAAGAGAAAAGTTCGACAAGGAGGTAAGGTTATGTATCGGTCAGTCAAAGGCAAAATTGTAAGTTGTTTGGGTGTGTTGGGAAAACGTCGGCGAGGGGTTTCTAACAATCTCGATTCCCCTACAGTATGCTTTTCGGTAGGAGGCAATTTATGGACACAGCAATGTACGACAACGACAAACAACAAGCACAAAGCGAAGAAGTTCAGGGGAAGTTTTGCGAGGCGGAACACTATACCTTTTCACCATCTATCAGCAAAAGGAAAATCGTGGACAGCAAAGCGTTTTATGTCCGCAGGTTTTTCACGGGCGGAAAAGATTTAGAAAAGACAATGGAACGGCTTGCTGCTCGGCAGGCTTACAACAAAAATGCGGGGTGAAAAAGCATGAAACAGGAAAAACGAATTGCAGGACTATATTTCAGACCTATTTTGAAAAACATTGCCTATCGCGGACATTTAGCGCAACAAAAATTTTCAGCCGTTTCCTATAAAAACCATAAGATTATAGAAAAAGATCCGAGTGAATGGGTAATCATCTATGATAATCACGAACCTATCGTCTCGCAGGAACTTTGGGATAAGGTACAAGCAAGAATAAAATCAAAAGCTCACGGCAAAAGCGATAAGCGCGGTCTCACTCACCCACTGTCAGGATTTTTGTACTGCGCAGACTGCGGTTGCAAAACGAAGATGTGCCACGCCGATACGGGGAAAAATCATTCCGTGCTTTTTAATTTCAACTGTGGCGATCATATGCGTTTCGGAAGGACAAAGTGCTTTTCGCATTATATCCCTGCAAGGTTATTGGAAGAAGTCATCATTGACGATATACGTACTATGGCACAGAGAATTGTGCTTGACGAGGACGCTATCAAAAAGGAATTTATAAGACACAATGCTGAACTTGCAGACAATACGGTGAAATCCGCAAAACGCGAATTAAAGACCAAGCAAAAACGGTCAGACGAGCTTTCACGGCTTATTCAAGCCACTTACGAAGATAAAGTAAACGGCAAAATGCCCGAAGATATTTGTTTCGGGCTGATAGAAAAATATTCCACCGAGCAAAAAACGCTTGCTGTGGTTATCGAGGAACTTGAAAACAAAATAAAAGATACGGAAACCTCGCAACAAAGCGCGGACGACTTTATACGCGACATAAAAAAATATCTTAATGCCCCTACGCTTACCCGCGAGATGTGCTATGAATTGTTAGATCGCGTAGTAGTCGGCGGCTTACCGAAAATTACGGGCAAGGAACGCACGATTGATATCGTCTATAAAGTTGACATTTCATCTGTATTACGCTATAAATTCAATAAATAACCCATTAACGGGAACGACGGACAAACGCCCGAATTTCTGCAAATGATTGAGGACAGCAAGCACAAAGGCTTTCAGTATATAATCGTCTATCAATTAGACCGTTTCGCCCGTAACCGCTATGACAGCGCAACGTACAAGGCGAAACTCAAAAAAAGCGGCGTTCGCGTGCTGTCCGCCAAAGAGAACATAACCGACGACGCAAGCGGTATTTTGATTGAGGGCGTACTTGAAAGTATGGCGGAATATTACAGATAGGAATTTCTTTATGGACACAATTTAATTCTCCGATTGATTTGCCTTTTCGGGTATAGGCGGTAGCACAAAGA
>CAJUGP010000039.1 GCA_910586365.1 uncultured Christensenella sp.
CGCATTCCGCCCTCGGGATACGCTTCCACCGCATAAGGAACGTGGTCGCCCAAAAGACGCGTTTCGCTGTATTCTTTCAGCTTTGTCCAAGCCTGTTCCTGTTCGCCCGCGCGAAAAAGAGCCATGATATAATACAGTGCGCTCCTGTCCCACAAAATCTTTTCCCCCTCGGTACTGCGGCAGCTGCCGTTTACCCAAAGCTTTTCGTCGATACTTTTTAACGTATCCTTCGCGCGGTTCGTGATACCCATATATACGGGAAGGCAATTCCAGGCGCGAATGACGTCGCACCCCTTGTGATAGTGATAGGTATGAGATCCCGAAACCTCGCCGCCGAAATAGCTTTCGATTCCCATTTCGATCGTCTTTTGAAGCGCAAGTACCTCGTCGGTATTCTCGCCGATACGCTTTAACAGTATTGCGTAATACCCCAACCCGCCGTAGGCAAGCGAGGAAGTGTTCAGGTTGACACCCGACGAAATTCTGTTTTCCAACTCATCGCTGTCCGAATAAACTACGCCGTCCGCTGTAAGATTTCTTCGGATATAATCAACGCACCATTCAAGCGCCTTTTTCTGCTCTGCGTTCGGGTGTTTCCCCTGCGTCAACAACACGCGCGAAAGCCCGTATAAATACATTTCCGCGTCGCCCCTGTCGCCTGCGCAACCGAAGTTATCCGTACCGCCGCAAATGATACTGCCTTTATAGGAATATGCCATATTTATAGTGTGGACGAATTATAATTTTCATGAAAATGTTGACACGGAGAAAAATACAGCCCCATGGTCAAAAAAAGAGCTTCCGCATTTTATGTGAAAGCCCTTATAAACTACTATTCAGATCCCTCGGCTATGCTCGGGATAACGCTTTGCGTCATTTGCTCATGCCTTCCTGAACGGCGACTGCAACGGCAACCGTTGCGCCGACCATGGGGTTGTTGCCCATGCCGATCAAGCCCATCATTTCGACGTGCGCGGGAACGGACGAGCTGCCCGCAAACTGCGCGTCGGAGTGCATGCGCCCCATCGTATCGGTCATGCCGTACGAGGAAGGACCCGCAGCCATGTTGTCGGGATGGAGCGTTCTGCCCGTGCCGCCGCCCGACGCAACCGAGAAATACTTCACGCCGTTCTCGTTGCACCACTTTTTATACGTTCCCGCAACGGGATGCTGGAAACGCGTGGGGTTCGTGGAATTGCCCGTGATCGAAACGCCGACCTTTTCCAAACGCATAATCGCAACGCCTTCGGGTACGTTATCCGCGCCGTAGCAGCGCACTTTTGCGCGCGGTCCGTCGGAATAAGCGATCTCCTTCGTTACCGTAACCGTTTCCGTGTACGGATCGAAGGTCGTTTCGCAATAGGTGAAACCGTTGATGCGCGAAATGATATATGCGGCGTCTTTGCCCAAGCCGTTGAGAATGACGCGCAGGGGATTTTTACGCACTTTATTGGCGTTCATCGCAATCGAAATCGCGCCTTCCGCCGCCGCAAAGCTCTCGTGTCCCGCCAAGAAGCAGAAACAGTCGGTCGATTCGGAAAGGAGCATTTCGCCCAAATTACCGTGACCGAGACCCACTTTTCTGTTCTCCGCAACCGAACCGTTAATGCAGAACGACTGCAAACCGATGCCGATCGCCGCCGCGGCGTCCGCCGCTTTCTTGCAGCCCTTTTTGATTGAGATCGCCGCGCCGACGGTATAAGCCCAAACGGCGTTTTCGAAGCAGATCGGCTGCGTGCCGCGCACGATCTTATCGCAGTCGACGCCCTTTGCAAGGCAAATATCGCGGCATTCTTCTACCGATTTGATGCCGTACTCTTTGAGCACGGAATTGATCTTTTCGATTCTTCTTTCATAACCTTCAAACAAAGCCATAGCGCGCCTCCTTATTCCTTACGAGGGTCGATGTACTTCACCGCGCCCTGTTCCTGCGTGAATCTGCCGTAGTGCCCCATCGCCTTCGTCCACGCCTCGTTCGGTTCGATTCCCTTCTTGATGAAATCGGTCATTTTGCCGAGCGAAACAAACTCGTAACCGATCACTTCGTTGTTTTTATCGAGCGCCAAACGGGTAACGTAACCTTCCGCCATTTCGAGATAGCGCACGCCCTTTTTCGCCGTGCCGTACATCGTGCCGACCTGCGACCGCAGACCTTTGCCTAAATCTTCCAGCCCCGCGCCTACCGTAAGACCGTCGTCGGAAAACGCCGACTGCGTTCTGCCGTATACGATCTGCAAAAACAACTCGCGCATCGCGGTGTTGATCGCGTCGCAAACAAGGTCGGTATTGAGCGCTTCGAGAATGGTCTTATGGGGCAGAATTTCCGCCGCCATCGCCGCCGAATGCGTCATGCCCGAGCAGCCGATCGTTTCGACGAGCGCCTCTTGAATAACGCCGCCTTTGACGTTGAGCGAGAGCTTGCAAGCCCCCTGCTGCGGGGCGCACCAACCCACGCCGTGCGTGAAACCGCTGATGTCCGTGATCTGTTTCGCGCAAACCCACTTGCCCTCTTCGGGAATGGGCGCGGGATCGTGCTTCGGTCCTTTTGCTACGCAATACATTTCTTCCACTTCGCGTGAATATTGCATATGTTATCCTCCATAAATATTTGAAATCCTGATATATTTTACCATAATTACGAGCGAAAGACAAGAGCTTGTCCTCATTTTTTCAAAAAATTTTCGCAACTTTACCGCCTTGCCGCATAAAAAAACGAACGCGCCGCAGCGCGCCCGTTTTTTTCTTACTTTTTCAGATTTTCGAGTTCGTCCATCAGCTGGCGGAGCGTTTGGCGCCGTTCGTCAATCAGGGCGGTAAACACGCGGAAATACTCCACGTCGGTGGGATTCGGCTCGCTCTTCGTCACGACCGCGGAAAGCAAAACCGACTGCGAACGCGCGCGCTTTTTTTCAAGCGCTTCGATCTCCTTTTCGGTATCGGCGATCGCTCTTTTCAACTCACTTTTTTTCGACATAATTCACCTCTTATTTGCTCTCTGCGGAATTTTCGCTTTGCGACGCCGCGGCTTCGGCTTCCGCCTCGCTGACTTCGCGGATCTCGAACGTGCGCGTGGAATTGGTTACGACGCGCTTTATAAGCCCGCGTTCCATCAGCCCCATCGTGCCCTCGTAGGGTACGTAATAATCCTGCGGCTCGAAGTTCGGATCTTTTTTGATGCCCAGCTCTTTCATGACCGCGTTGATCAGCTCTTTCGCATATTTCGCGCGGCGCGCGCTCTTGATGCGGTACAAGCAAGGCGTATCCGCCGTGGACGCGACTGCCGAAACGTCCTCGACCGTGAACTTCGTGCCCGTAAATCCGGCGGGTTCGACGGCAAGCATAAGGCAAAGCGTTTTGCCGCGCACGACGAAACGGGCGATCGCCTCTCTTCCCAAACGGAACGTTTCCTTTTTCCAACTCATGCGGTCTTTGACCTTTTGATAGGAGAGCAGCTCGTTTTTGACCTGCGTATACCATTCCTTGGAATCGTCTTTGAGCTGAATGATTTTGGCGGTAAAGCTGCGGTCGTAGTGCACGCGGTCTTTGCCCTCCGTCACGTAAGACGAAGCGTCCTCCTCGGGTTCCGGTTCGGGTTCGTCCTCTTCCTCCGGTTCGGGCTCCGGCTCTTCCGCGGGCGCCTCCACGCCGTCCATCACCATCTGTTCGCTGCCCTGCGCAACGGGCGCGGGCTGCGCCGCGGGCGGCGCCATAACGACTTTAATGACGGGCGCGCGCTTTCTGAGCGCAACGATAAACACGATACCGAGCACCGTGAGCAGTACCAAAAACACGATCAGCGCAACCATAAGCCCCAACAGCATCATCGTATTCGTCGACATGAGCAAAACATTAACCATTTTCTTTATACCTCCTGATTGCAAAATAAATACATACTCCCGTAAAGATACACACCAATCCCGCCAACACGATATCGACGATCAAGAACGTTGTATCGAACGCCGGCGTGATCGTGAATTCATATTCTGCGGTAAGCGTTTCGTAACCCGCAAGCTCGACCGTGGCAAACATCTTATACGTGCCTTCCTTCGTCGGCTTCTCGGTGAGAATCTCGCCTTTGGAGTTTTGATAGGTGTACGTTACCGTTCCGAATTGGGGTTTGCCCAAAGGTTCGCTCGGGTCGAATTCCTCCGACCAATTTTCGATAACGGGAATATCGATCCAGGTATTTTTGGAAAGCGATACTTTGAATTCCACGTACGCCGTAACGGGATCGCAGTATTTTGCGCTTGCCGTAACGATCATCACGTAGCTGCCCGGTTGGGTAGGAAGCTCGCTCACCGCTTCTTCGTCGGTCTGCGTGCTCAAACGGTAGGAGAACGTTACGGTGCTGTCGGCTTCGTTTCCGAAGTTGATGGTCGCAACGGGCTTGCTCGCTTCGCCGCTCAGTTCCCAATCGACGATGTTGGGCGTAACCGTCCATTCGATGATGCGCTTGTAGATCTCGAATTCCACGTCCTCTTCCAGACGGTCGAACTCGTAATCTTCAAACGTGGAAACGACGTTGAGGATATATTTGCCGGGCAGAGTGGGATAACCCTTTTCGTTGATTTCGCTTTCGCGCACTCTGTCGCCCTTCTGTCCGTTTACGACGTAGTAGAAAGTCTTTTCGATCTTGCTCGAACGGAACGCCACCGCCTGATCGAGCAAGGGAGCCGCGCCTTCGCCCGCCGTCCAGTCGCTGATCTTGGGATATTTGACCCAGTGGTTTACGGGGCGCTCTTCGCTCGAAAGGAATACTTCGATCTGCGCCGTGTCGTCAAGCCCTTCGTAACGCGCCGCGTCCGCCGCAACGCGTCCGTGAATGAGATACTTCCCGCCTGCGGCTTCGATCAGTTTATTGATACGCGCCGCACCCTTCATCGTTCCGTCCGCGTTATATACCGCTTCAAAATAGACGATCCGTTTGCTCGCGTCCGCATTGGCGTCGGTGATCGTGAGCGTGATTTCGCCGTACCGCGCCGCAACCTCGGGCATGTTCTTGTCGCTCGACCAAAGGTTTTCCGCCCACATTTTCACGCGCGGGTAAGTGAGCCAGCGGTTGGTCGCCTGTGCGATCGTAAAGCTGCCCGACGCGCGTTCCGCCAAATAATTTTCGGTTTCCGCCGCGATCGCTTCATACGTGTAACTGCCCGCAAGCATCACGTTTTCATTGCGCAACACGGCTAATTTTTCCGCGTCGGCGATAACGCCGTTGCTGTCGGGTGCAAGCCCTTCGACAACGGTCTGCCCCTGCGCGTCCTTCACGGTAAAGGTCACTTTTCCGCCCGAAACCGCCGCGCCGACAAACAGATTTTTCTTCGCGTCGAACTCGTTCCAGGTCCAAGGCGTGATGCCCACCGCGGTCTGCCAACCGCCCTGCGCTTTTTCGATTTTGAAGCTGCCTTCGTATTTTAATTCGGGATAATTGCCTTCCGCCGACGCTGCGACGACCGCCGTAAAGGTATACGTGCCCGCTTTGGTGAAATCGTTGACGACCGCGCCGTTATAGTAGTACGTGTAACGGATATCCTGCACGCTGCCGTATTTCACACCGCCCACCGCAGGCAGGTTGCGCGAACTGCCGTACGTCCAATCCTGCACGGTCGGATTGCCGCCGATCCATGCGTTTTCGTTGGCGCTTACCTCGAACGTTTTTTCGGTGACGAACGTGCCGCCCCAGTTTACGCTCGCGGGGATTTCCGCTTTGATCTTATACGAACCGGCATTCAGCGCACAAAGGCGTGCGATCAAAAGCTCCGCGTTGTCCGTTTCGGTGCCGTCGTCCTCGTAGTAATAACGCAGCGCAAACGCGAACACCTCTTCGCCCGTGCCGACCTTGGTCACGGTTACGTTGACGACCCCGCCGCGCAGCGGCTTGGGCGCAACCCAACCCTTCAGGACGGTCAAATCTTCGTCCCATTGCCAGCCCGAAATCGCAAGCTCGCTTGCCCAGCCGTTCATGCCCTGCGTGATCTTCAACGTGATGTCTTTGCTGAGCGCGCGGTAATTTTCCGATTCCTCGATTTCCGCCCGCACGGTATATTCTCCGACCGAAAGCGCATTGAGCGCGTTCATCAGATTTCCGTTCAGCACCACGCCGTTTACGTAATATTTGATATGATCGGTGCCGTATTCCGCCTCGAATACGAGCGGCGTCTGCTCGTCGCCGTACGTCCAGTTAAGCACGGTTTCGCTCGGCTCTTGCGTCCACGCGTTCGCCTTTTTGTTGACCGTGACGACGGTCTCCCCCGTCACTCCCTCGATATCGCCGTCGGTATCGGGCACGTAATACGTGATACGGTATACGGCTGCCTGCACGGTTTTTAACCACGCTTCAAACTGCGCCGCGGTGTAACCCGCCTGCGTAAACGAAACGCCCTCGGTAAGCGACTGAATATCGAAACGCAGCGCGCCGTTATTTTTAAGCGCCTCGGGCGTGGGAACGGAAACGCCGTCCTTCGACCAAGTGAGATTGTACGTTGCGTCGAGACCGGTTTTCCAACCGTTTGCCTGCTTCTTCATTTCAAACCGCGTTTCGGCGCGCAAGCCGGCGTAGTTCCCGTCGTCCGCCACCTCGGAAACAAGCGTATAAATGCCTGCGGGCAACCCTGCAAGATAGCTCTTCAAATCGGCGGCGGCAGGGTGCGCGTCGGTGGTAAGGCCGCCGCCCGAAACCGTGAACACCACCGTGCCGCGCTGTGCGACGGGCACCGTCAGCGCGCATTCGTCGCCGCGCGTCAAGCTGTAAGACGCAGGCGGCGTCGTATCCGTGCCCTCAACCGTCGCCCATGCGTTCGACGCTTTCGTGATAATTAACGTCGTTTCCGTGCTCAGCCCCGTATAATTTTCGTCTTCAGCAACCGAGCAGGTAAGCGTGTACGTGCCAACGGGCAGCGTGTTGAGATAATCGACGATCGTATCGTATTTCCCGCCCTCGCCGATCGGCGGAATGGTCACGACGCCGTTGACGTTGACTTGATACTGCACCGTACGGTCCGCCACGGCAGGCACCTTCATGGTGACGTTGTTATAGGGATACCCCGCGACCGCCTCGGGGCGGGTATCGCCCCAACTGATTTCCGCTTTGCCGATCCCGACGGTGATCTCATACACAAGATTGGAAATATCCTCGTCGGCATTCGTATAACGCGCCGTGATCGTATAGGTTCCCGCGTTGCGGCGCGTCTTAAAGTATTCCGCAAGTTCCTCATGCGTATTGGGCAGCGTTACGCCTTTCGCCGCGCCCTCGTACTTGGTTTCATATACGACGCTTTCGCCCGTTCCGATGCTGCTCATATAAGGCACGACGATGGCAAACGTATCGCCGTAGCTCTTTCCGCCATACGTGATCTTGCCTTCTGGATTCAACTCGGACTCGTTCGTCCAGTGGCTTGCCTGCGAAAGCACGGTTACCTGCGTCAGCTTTTCGACGCCCTCGTAATCGTTTGTGGCTTCGATGACGGTATAGAGCTGATAAACGCCCGCAACCTTACTCGTTCTCTGCTCGTTAAAAAATTCGTGCAGCGCCTTGGTAATGATCGTGTTGCCGCTTGCCGTGCGCAATTCGTATTTTCTCGAATCCTTGCCGAATTTCGGCGCGGGATCGGCGGGGAAGCTGCTTTCCGTAAAGCTCTTGTAGTTCGCGCTCACCGTGTCGTAAGGCGCGCTTCCCGCATTCCAATCGTTTTTGGCTTTTTTAACGGTCACGGTAGCCGAGCCGCCGAAATCGAAATAATTGGGATCGGTCGCGGCGATCGTAATTACGTAAGTGCCTGCATGCGCGCCCACCGATTTATCTTTTAAGAATGCTTCGAGATCGGCAAGCGTTTTCTGCGTGAATTCCTTCGTTTCGGTTGCATTTCCCGCTGCGTTCGTATAACGCACGGTGTAGGAAACGGAAACGGTTTCGCCTGCGACCGCACCGTTCACGAGCGGAATTACGAACGTTTTGGCGGAATCCGCCGCATCCCACGCCCATTCGGCATCGGCGGGCGCAGTGCCGTCTTGCCAAGAGAGCGTCGCTTTGTTTACCGTAAGCGAAGTCGTCGCGCTCAGACTGCTGAACGTATCGTCGCTGCCTTCCACGGCGACGGCGATGCTGTACGTACCCGCGCCGAGCTTTTTCAAAGCCTCTTTCAAATCACCCTGCGCGTACTCTTTTTCATTTTCCCACGCGTCCGAACGGATCGCGTATTTGGGCGTGCCCTTTTGCGCAGACGCGCCGATCAGCTTGATCGAATCGGAAATTTCGTCGCCCCAGGTCCAGCTGAGCGTGGTTTCGGGTTCGACGGTCCATTTATTTTCAAACTGTGCGATTTGGAAATATGCCGTGTGCTTGATCTCTTTATAGTTCTTGCTTTCCGCCGCCGTCGTTACATAGGCGTACAGACCGGCAAGCGTGGGAACGCCTTTCAGCTCTTCGACGAGCGAACCGTCGGACGCGGTTTTATAATACACGCCGCTCATTCCGCCGTTCTCGAATTCGGTTGTGCCCGCGACGGGGGCATGCGCCGTTTCGCTCCACGTCCAGCCCGTGATCGAAGGCTCCGTTGTCCACGCGTTTTCGGCTTGCGCCACCGTAAAGTCGAGCGTTCTCTCCGCCGCGTTGAAGTTGGCGAGCGCGGCGTCCTCTACGTCGTCCGCGCAGACGACTTTCAAACGGTACGTGCCCGCGTCGAGCAAAGCAAGAGCGTTTTTCAGCGCCTCGAACGTGATGACGATAAAGTTTTCGACCTCGGCATACGCGCCGCTATCCAGCACGGAAACGGTATACTTTGCATTTTCCGTTCCGAACGTCGCCGTGCCCGCCGCTACGCAAGAAGGATCGGACGCGCCGTACACCCAACCCGTGATCGAGGGCGGCGTGATCCACGCGTTTGTCACGTTCTGCGCGACGGTAAAGGAGATATAAGCGGTCAGCTCGGTGAAGTTATCCGTTCCGTCCGCGTGCGCCACAAACCAATAACTGCCCACGGTGCGCCCGAACAGGTATTCCTGCGCCGCGGCGATATCCGTAAAGGTAATATCGTTTTCGGAAAGCGCCTGCCCGTAAACAGGCTGCGCCGCGCCTTGATATACGTAATAAACGACCTGTTTGCCGTCGGCAAGGAATTTCGGAGCGCCCGCGATAAAGTTGCTCGCCGCCGTGTAGGCGTTATACTGCCAACCCGTCATGCCGGGCGACGTGCTCCAATAGTTATTCGCCTTCGCCACGTCGAACGGGGCGAGATTGAGCGAATAAGGCGTGAAATCGAATCCCGCCGTCACTTCCGTTACGCCTTCGGGCAGGGTATAATCGTTCAGCCCCGCATAGTAGTCGGTCGCTTCCACCGTGGCGAGCAGGTAATACGTACCCGTCACGTTAGCGCCGAGCGCCGCAAGCGCTTGCGCCACCGCGTCGCTCACCAACCCGTCTTCGTCAAGCGTGAACCCGATCAAACCCGCCAACGCTTTTTTATTCGCGTCGAGCACGGTGAACTTCACCTTCAAGCCCGTAAGGTCCGCCGCGTTCAGATAGAGCGGCGTGCCCGAAATCAGATTTTTCGTTTTGTTGTACTCGCTCCAATTCCAACGCACCACGTTGGGCGAAGTCGTCCAGCGGTTTGCCGCCTTGGAAATCACGATCACGTTGCGCGAAGATTGCGCCGTTTCAAACGCTTCCACGTTGCCGTCCGCATAAGCCGCCGCCGCGCTGTAAAGGCGGTAGGTATCGGGTTTGAGCAGATTGAGGACCGCCGCGACGCTCTCTTCGATTCTGCCCTCTTCGTCCACGGTAAATTCGAGTACGTTATCCGCCGTCACGGCATCGTAGGGAACGAGCTTTCCGTCCTTTCCGACGAAACCGACGCCTTCCTTTTCGATTCGGAACACGATCTGCGCGTCCGCGAAACGGAGCGAATACGAAATACGGTGGATTTGCGCGTCGAACCCGTCGAACGACCAGGAAGGAATTTGGGGAAGAACGCTCCAACCGTTCGCCGCCGCCTTGACTTCATAGCGCAGCGTAACGACTTCCCCGTTGATTTCCACATTGTCGGGCACGTTCTCCTGCGACCAGCGCGTTAAAACGGGATCGGTGATCGTAAACGTGACCGTATGCGTGCCTTTGTTTACATATTCCGCATCGGGGAATTCATGGCGGTAATAGGGATTGTAATTGACGGCAGGCTGAAGCGTGTTGCCCGTATACGACAGCTCTTCCACCGACGAGGCTAACAGCCCGTTCGTGGAAAGCTCCCTGAAAATCGTCGTATCGAACGTATAATTTCTTCTTGCGCCGCCCGCGCTTTCACCGCCGACCGAGAGGTAGTTGAGCGCCGAAAGCGCATAGTAGACGACGTACTGCCCTACTTCGATGGGCGCTTTCTCGGCATAACTTTCGCGCAGCTGCGCAACGGTGAAATATTCGCTCGTCTGCAACCGATCGAGGTTATAGGTCACGGCAAGCTCGTTGTAAAAACGGTCATATTCCGCGCCGCCCCAAATTGAAACGTCGTTCGCCCCGTTCAACGCTTTGCGCACGGTATTGAGCTTTGCGTTCAGCTCCTGTATGAGCGCGCGAAGCTGCTCCTGCGTATCGGCGTCGTACATATGCACGGCGTTGCGTTCATAAAGATGCTCGAAATCTTTTCCCGTTAAAAGCGCTTCGATCGCCGCAGTATTGAGCGTGCCGCTCGTGACGGTGATGCGCACGATATCGTTGATCGCGGGCAGAACGGTCGTGCCGTCGTTCACTTCGCCCGCCATAATGCGCACCGTGTACGTGCCCGCCGGCATGGCGGCGTTGATGTATTTGGAAAGCTCGCTTACGGGCGTTTCGCCTTTGGTGATCGCCGTGCCGTCCTCGCACGTTAACGTAAAGTTGATCGCGGTATCCTCGGGACCTCTTGCGATTTTGGGGATATGCACCGCAATTTCTGCGCTGCCTTCGCCGAATACCGATTCGTATTCAAACGAAGAAACGGGAACGCCGTCCTTCGTCAGAAGATTGAACTGCTCCTCGCTGCCCGTCGTCGCATTGCTGTCGATCAGCCAGTTCTGCTGCATGACGATATACCAATATTTGGAAACGGAAACCGAGGTTAAACCGCTCTGCCCGAGCGAAAGATTACCGTAACTGACGCCGAGCTTCGATAAAATCGCGGCAGCTCCGTCGTGCTCCCGATATGAGAATACGTAGTTGGGGTCTTTCATGTCGAACGTAAAGCCCGCTAAGTTTTCTCGCGAATCCGTTTCGGTCACTTCCGAAGAGGAATCCGCCCGCACGCCGTAACGCAAGCCCGTCGTATCGGCGGTAATCGTAATGGGATTGCCTGTGTAACGCGCATAGGCGTTGAGCACCGATTTGGTCGATCCAGGTTCCCCCGTGGACTTCGCGTACAGATACCAACCGTCGGTGTAACGGTACAGCGACGTGCCGTCGCCCGAGCCGCCGAGCGGCGAACCGCCCTCGATGACGAATTCGGGCAGGTTCTCGGGATCGCCCAAGTCGATCTCCGCCCGCGTGACGGTTACGGAATAAACGTGATCGTGCACCGCCGTATCCCATTCGCCCCAAAGGGGGTTGAGATTGACGCGCAGCGAATACGTGCCCGCGTCGTGCACGAACGCCCGCTCCGCCGCACTGCCGACGACGGGCGTAAATCTTTCGAGCGTGACGTTGTAATTGGCGGCGTTTTCGCCCGTGTTCAGCGAAAGCGCCGCATCGGGCGACTGTGAAATCTCTTCGCTGAATTCGCGCGTAATGGGCTGTGTAACGGCGGGCGCGCCGATGCGTTTCGTATAAAGCACGATTTCGGAAACCTTGCCGTAGCGGGGCGCGCTCTTTAATTGTTCGTTGATATAAGTAAAGTTCTCGTCGACTCGGTTGCTTTCGGTCGGAGCGGACAGCGCCTCGGCGGACTGATACCAAACGTTTTTCTTGAATCCGTCAAGGACGGGCAGAGCCAACGTGTCGGCGGGTTTCGCCGTCCACGACTGATCGTCGTCCATCGTAAAACGGAATTCGTTGTTGTAAAGACGGTAACCGATCAATTTTTTGTCTTGCGCTTCGCCGTTGACAACCGCCGTATAGACAGGCGTTTTGAAGGTGTACGTAATCGTCGCGTCGCCGCCCGTGTTGTACTTTTTATCCAAAACGGTTTTTGCGGCGGAAACGTTCGGAACGGACGCCGACGCGTCTTTTACGCCGAGTTCGTCCAAATACGCTTCGCTGTCGGCAAACACAAACCGCCGCGTGGCGTTCGTGATCGGAGCGCTCGGCGCGGTCGTGGGGCAGAACCCCCAAGCCAACCCGAGCGCAAACGCGTTTTGACCGACCTTCAGCTCCGTGCCCTTCTGTTTGCCGATATAGATCGTGCTGTTTTTGCCGTTGGGTCCGCCCCAATTTCTATGGCTTTGGCGGAACGCCGACTGCCCGATCGTATTTACGCTTGCGGGAATGTTCGCGACCGTCGTCTGCGAACCGTAAAACGCCCAATCGCCGACAATTTTCACCGTGTCGCCTTCGGGCAGAAAAATACGGGTGAACGAAACGTTGTAGCAAGCGGCTTTGGCGATATCGTACTCCGTCACCGTCGTGTCGCCCGTAAAGGTATTCACGTACTTCGTACCGTCCGCGCCGAGAAAATCGTAGGTTATATTTTCTCTTGCCGCCGTAAGATCAAAGGTTTCGGGGAAGTGATATTCGGTCGTTTCCGCCCACTCGAAATCGAGCTGTTTATCTTCCGCGCCGTCCAACCCCGTAAAATACCACTTATTCGGCTGATACGCCGCCGCGCCGCCCGCCGTCGCCAGCGTATCCGTTAAACGCATGTTGTAATAGAAGGCGAGGCTGTGGTTGATATTACGCTTGCTTGCGGTATCTCTGTCGTTCTGCGAAGAGCTTGCCGTCGTCGGCGCGCCCATGGAAAACGACTCCATAACGTAAAGATAGGATTTTCTTGACGCAGACGTATAAAAATTCATGGCGGCGGGAAATTTCGATTCCGAAACCGCGGTCGGTTTTTCAACGTCGCGCAGGTTTGCTGCATTTAAGAACGCTTCCGCCGCGACGCCGCTATCGGCAATACCGTCGGGAAGAGAAACGTGCAGCAAAGCGGTATTCGTCTCGAACGCCTTCGTTTCGATGCTCGTCACGCCGGGCATAACGATATCGCGCAGCTGATTGCAGTTTGAGAAAGCTTCCGCGCCGATCGTCTTGACGGAATCCGGTAAAACGGCAAAACGCAGATTGCTGAATTCCTGAAAACACTTCACGGGGATCGACGCGATCGAATTGCCTGCAAACGCGATACCCGTCACGTTCGACTTCAACTTGCGGAACACGCGCACGCCGCCGATGTCGTCTTCCGAAGCGTTGATTTCCGTCACGTTCGCGGGAAGCACCAAAAGCACTTTTTGCCCGAGGGCGGCGGTCGTAGCGTCGTAACCGAGCAGCTTGCCGCCTTCCATTTTGTATTTCGTAGAAGATACGACGAGCTTGCCTTCCGCGACCAGTTCGTTCAAGCCCGAATCGGAATACCCGTCGGGTAGCACGACTTCCACAACGTCGTGACGCAGGCAAAGCTCTTTTAACGAAACGGTACCCTGCGCGGTCGTCGTCACCGTCGTTTCGGCACCCGCCGTGCTGAAATCGATATGCGGCAGCGCCAAAACCGCGCCAGCGCTAAGAAAAACGGTCAATAAAATCGCCGTAAGAAGAATGATTTTTTTTCTGATTTTTACCATAAACAATCCCATCCTCTTCTCTTTTATATATTCCCGAAGAAAACGAATATGTGTTTTACTCCCCAACCCGTTTCACACGCACATGCGAAATTGCGCGTATAATGACACATAGGTGCGTTTTCCCCAAAATTCGACATGAAAAGATGCCAAAAAGACACCCCGTATCGCCGTTTCGCTTGCGAAACGTCACACGGACTGCCCGTTTGTTATATCCTTATTATAGCCCCCCCCCCCTCGAAGTCAAGTATTTTGCATGTATTTTTCACAATTTATGATGCCAAATTTTCAAATTTTAGGCAATAATTTACTTTTTGCTGTAAATATTGGATTTTTTCCCTGAAATCCCTTGCTATCTTATAAGAATTTGCTATAATGTGTTTGATAAAAAAAGGAGTTGCTTTCCATGAAAAAAACCAAAATCGTATGCACGCTCGGTCCTGCTTCCGACAGCGAAGAAATTATTTCCGCCATGGCGGACGCAGGCATGAACGTATGCCGTTTGAACTTCTCGCACGGCACGCATGATGACCACGCCAAAAAGATCGCCATGATCAAGCGCGTGCGCGAAAAAAAGAACATTCCCCTGCCCGTGATGCTCGATACCAAAGGACCGGAATTCCGCATCCGTACGTTCAAAAACGGCAAGATCGTGCTCAACGAGGGCGATACGTTCACGTTTACGACCGAAGAAGTCGAAGGCGACCAAACGCGCGTGAGCGTTTCGTACCCCTATCTGTGCGAAGACATGCTCAAAGGCGACCGCATTCTGCTCAATAACGGGCTGATGATCTTCGAGGTCGTTTCCATCAAAAAGCCCGAAGTTACGTGCAAAGTGATCGTCGGCGGCGAGCTTTCCTCGCGCAAAAGCATGTTCTTCCCCGAAAAACAGCTCAATCTCGTGTACCTTTCCGAACAGGATAAATCCGATCTTATTTTCGGCATCGAACAGAACGTGGACTTTATCGCATGCTCCTTCGTATCCAAAGCGCAAGACGTTCTCGACGTACGCGATTTCTTACGCGAACACGGCTCGACCGATATCGACCTGATCGCCAAGATCGAAAACCGCGCGGGCGTGAATAACCTTGACGAAATTTTGGAAGTTTCCGACGGGATCATGATCGGGCGCGGCGACATGGGCGTGGAGATCCCCTACGAGGAGCTGCCCGACTTGCAGAAAAAAATCATTTCCGCCTGCCGTATCGCGGGCAAACGCTGCATTACGGCGACCGAAATGCTGGAATCGATGATCAAAAATCCCCGCCCCACCCGCGCCGAGATTTCCGACGTGGCAAACGCCGTTTACGACGGTTCTTCCGCGATCATGCTTTCGGGCGAAACGGCGGCGGGCGCGTATCCCGTGGCAGCCGTGCGCGCCATGGCGAAAATCGCCGTACAGGCGGAAACGAAGGAAGAATTCATACAGGAAGTCGCGCCGAGCGCTTATCTCATCCGCGGTCTTTCCGACGCGCTCTCGCATTCCGCCTGTCTGCTTGCCAAAGACGTCCGCGCCAAAGCGATCGTCGTATGCACGCGCACGGGCGAAACGGCGAAAATGGTTTCGCGTTTCCGCCCCATGATCGACATCGTGGGCATGACGACCGATCCGAGAAGCTACCAAAAGCTTGCGCTGAGCTGGGGCGTTCTCCCCGCGCTGAGCGACGAATACAACTCGGTCGACGTCTTGTTCCACTTTGCCAAGCAAGCGGCGAAGGATTCGGGCATCGTCAACAAAGGCGACGTGATCGTCATCACGGGCGGCACGCCCAACGGCAAAAGCGGCAACAGCTCGCTTATCAACGTCGAAACGGTTTAACGATAACAAGAAAAAAGCCGCCCCCTCGGGTGGCTTTTTCTTATACGGGCGGAAGATCTTCCGTTGCTTGCATTTGTTTCTGCGGCAGCAAGCTTTGGTAAAACTCCGCGATTGCGGCGTTATAATACGACGCAACCCAAAAACTCAGAATGCCGAGCGTAAGAATGCAGAGCAGCTCCCAACCGATAAAACTGAATTCGAGGCAAAAGAGCCGCCATTTGTTTCCGCGCATCAGTGTAATCGAGCATTTCCGCACTTCCGTCGCCGACATCGAAGGATTGTCGGCAAGAATATAATAGCTCAAACGGTAAGAATATGTTTTAATGATACCCGGCACGATGAAAAGCAGCGTCCACAAGAAAATAAAAATTCCGTTCAACAAACTCACGAGAAACGCCGTTCCGAAATTTTTGAAACCGCCGAACAGCTGCCCGACCTCGATCTCTTCCGTACGCATGATAGAAAGCGCTACCGCAGCCAAGCCGAGCGCAAACGGACCCGTAATCAGAAACGCCGCAATTCCGCCGATAAAAAAATACGACAGCGCCGAACACGCCCCCATGATCAGCGAATAAACAAACGCGATCAGCGCCGCCGTCCCCCATTTCCCCTTGAGTTTTCCCCAAGCCCGCTCCCGACAATCTTTTGCTCTCAACATCTTTTTTTCTCCTTGTTTCTACAAATTAGTACGTTAATAGCGTACTTTACCGATATTATAATACGTTTATAACGTACTTGTCAAGTATTGACGTACTTTTTGTCTATAATTTTTTTATGGAAAAAACGACGAAATTTCAAATACGTTTTAACGAATGCTTAAAATACGCCGAAATAAAACAGACCGAACTTGCCCAAGCGGCTAAGGTATCCAAACAGTGCATCAGCGATTACAAAGCGGGGAAGAGCGAACCGAGCATCGATACGCTTTTTCTTCTCTGCAAATATTTAGACGTATCGTCGGATTATCTTCTCGGATTGACAGACGAATAAAAAAAGCCGCCCTCTCGGGCGGTTTTTTTCTTATTCGGGCAAGTTGTTTTCTGTTTGAGATGTTTCGACTTCGCTCAACATGACAAAAAAATACTGCGCTCAACATGACAAAACCCTGTCATTCCAAGCGCACTCCCCTGTCATTCCGCCCCGCCTTAGGCGACACGAGCGCACGGCGCAATGTAGCGCAGCCGAGGAATCCCAAAATTCCGCCCAACTCATCTTCCGATCGTTTGACGCATTTTTTCGATTGCGGCGGCGCGGCTGTCGCAATCCATTTTAATGTAAATCGCCGAAATATAGTTGCGCGCCGTGCCGTCGGTCAGTTTGAGCGCGGCGGCAATCTGCTTGTTCGTAAATCCTTCGTAAATCATAAGCGCGATTTCCGTTTCCCGATCGGAAAAACCGAACGCGCGTTTCAGCCGTATTTCCCGATCGCTCGTGACCATACGCGCGGCGTCGGCAATACGGCGCGCGATCTTCGCGGGCAGAATGGTATCGCCTTTATAAGCGTTTTGAATGGCGTCGATCAGCGCGGCGGCGGAAGTATCCTTTAACAGATAACCGCAAGCACCGTTATTGATCGCACCCAAAATGTAATCGCTGTCGTCAAACGTGGTGAGAATGATGACTTTCACGTCGGGAAACGACCGTTTGATCTCCTGCGTGGCGATCACGCCGTTCATGTTCGGCATGCGGATATCCATCAACACCACGTCGGGAAGCGTTTTTTTGACTAATTTCACCGCTTCAAAACCGTCTTTCGCCATGCCCACAACTTCGATTTCAGGGCAGGAAGAAAGCACGCTTGCGATCCCGTCCGATAAAATCGCCTGATCGTCCGCCAACAACACTTTAATTTTCATGATCCGCTCCCGTTGCGCCGCCGTCCGACGGCAACCGCATATGAATTTCAAATCCGCCTTCCGCTTCGGTTTCAAACCAAACGTGTCCGCCGAGCGAACCCGCCCGCGTGTGCATGCCGCTCAACCCGAATCCTTCTTTCAGATCGGCGATATTCATTCCTTTCCCGTTATCGGAAAGCAGAAATTCGATGGTATCGTTTTCGCATTTCAGCTCGAACCAAAACGCCGTCGCGCCGCCGTGCCGCAACCCGTTGGAAATTCCCTCTTTGAGCGTATTGCAGACAAAACGCCGTTTCGCGTCGCATAAAGTAATATCCGCGATCGAACTGCGGATCACGATCTGCGTGCCGTCGGTCGAATCGTGAATAATATCTTCGAGCATTTGTTTGAGGGTGAGCTGTTCACTCTTGCCCGAAAGCAGGTGTACGCTCTCGCGCAGCTCTTCGAGGGCGTTTTTCGCCTGTAAATTCGCCGCCGCGATCTTGCGTTTCGCTTCCGCCGCGTCCTCGTCGATGATAAGCTTCGCCGCTTCCGTGAGCATAATGACCGTCGTCATGGAATGCCCTGCGGTATCGTGAATATCCTTTGCAATGCGCTGACGCTCTTCAAGTTTCGTCACTTCTTCGAGTTCGAGGTAGGCAAGGCTGAGTTTATCGTTGTTTTCGTTGAGTTTTTTGTTTGCCTGCGTGATTTCTTGGTTCTTTCTGTAAATCTGCAACGTAAAATTAAACACGAGGAAATGGATCACAAGCACGATAATGTCGTTAAACGCGTTGGAAATAAGCGTAACGATATTGACGTCCTCGCGTTTGAGCGTGCCAGATATAAACAGCATCAGTAAAAACAATCCGATATTTGCGACGCACATGGCGATGCAGCCCGATAAATTTCTTTGACTGAGATAAAATTCCGAAAGAATGATAATATAGAGCGTGGAAATGAGCGTACCGTCCGAAAATACCGTGAGCAACATTAAACAGATCGTATCGAACACATAGCAGGCGATTTTATGCGCAAACTTGCGCAAACCCCACATTTTCACGGCATTTTCCGCGCTTAGCACGACAACAGTGGGCAGCAACACGTACCAAGCGGGAATCCCGCCCATATTGCGCGAACGCCAGTTGCTCGCTAAAATGAGAATTTCGATAAAGAGAAGCAGACAGAAAATCAGCGCTTTGCCCGATTTTTGGACAAACGGACTATCCACACGAAATTCGTTTCGCCGCATTTTCTTCCCCCCTTTTGCCTTTATGGCTGCATTATACCACATTCTCCGCAATTTTGCACCCGTTTTACACGCTTAATTGACAAATGCTTCGCACCGTGCTAAAATATCGCAAAAGGAGTAAAACATATGGAACAATTAGAACGGGTAATCGCAAGCATATCCCAAAGCATTGCGTTCGATTCTTCCCGCAAAGCGGCGCAGCCCGGCATGCCCTTCGGGAAAGGCGCGTATGACTGTTTATGCCACTTTCTTTCGCTTGCCGGAGAAATGGGATTTTCCGTACGCAATTACGACGGCTACGCGGGCGAAGTCGTGTTCGGAGAAGGCGAGCCGTTCGCCGTCCTCGCGCACCTCGACGTCGTTCCCGCAGGACAAGGCTGGTCGAAAGACCCCTTTGGCGGAACGGTTTCGGAAGGCAGGATTTGGGGACGCGGCGCGATCGACGACAAAGGTCCCGCGCTCTGCGCGCTCTACGCCATGAAGGCGCTGAAAGACAGGGGTTTCGTTCCCAAAAAGACAATCAAACTCATCGTAGGCTGCAACGAGGAAGACGGCTGGGAGTGCATCGAATATTATAAACGCCACGCCGAGCTGCCGCGCACGGGATTTTCACCCGACGCCGATTTTCCCGTTATCTACGCGGAAAAAGGCATTTTGCACGTGCTACTGCACTTCCGCGTCGACAACGCGCCGTTCAGCGAATTGCGCGGCGGCACGAGCGCGAATATGGTTTGCGCGCACTGCACGGCAAAGCCTAACGTTTACGACGGCGAACGGGCGAAAAAATACCACCTGGGGTATCTTGACAGCATGCTTACCGCCGTCGGCAAGAGCGCGCACGGATCGACGCCCGCATGCGGAATCAACGCGATCGAGCCGATTTTGCGCTATTTCGGGGAAGAAAACGCCCAAATTCAACATATTGTCACATGCGCATTCGATGATAGATACGGCTTGAAGAAGCTGAACGACGATACGGGATTTCTCACACTTTCGCCCGATATCGTATCGTACGGGAACGGAACGGTTGATTTACTGTGCGATATCAGATACCCGTCGGGGTATCTTTCAAGCGAAATTACCGCCCTTTTGGACAAATTCGGGGCGCCGTACGAAGTCGTTCACGAGCAAGCCCCGTTGTATCAGGATAAAAACGGCTCGCTCGTTCAGACGCTGCTTTCGGTTTACGAAGACTGTACGGGCGAAAAAGCCGAACCCGTTGCGATCGGGGGCGGCACGTATGCGCGCGCGCTTGAAAACGGCGTGGCGTTTGGTCCCGAGCGAAAAGGCGACGAACCCGTCGTGCATCAAGCCGACGAATATATTTCCGTCGACCGCGTGAAACTGCTGCTCGAAGTATACGAAAAAGCGCTGGAACGGCTTTGCGGTTAATCCTGTAATACAAAATCGAGAAAGGCGGCGCAGCCTTCGCGGATGTCGGCGTACGCCCTTTCAAAATCGCCCGTATACCACGGGTCGGCGACGTCGCGCGGGCGATCGGTAAACGAACACAGTTTTCGGATTTTTCCGCGCTCGTTTGCTTGCGCAAGGCGGTTGACGGCGCGCAGGTTCTCCTCGTCCATCACGAGAACGTAATCGTTTTGCGCAAGATCGCGGGGCGTGATTCTGCGCGCGGTATGATTGCCTTCCACCCCGTGCGCGCGCAATGTACGCAAGGCGGGCGGATAGACAGGATTGCCGACTTCATATCCCGAGGTCGCGCAGGAATCGATCGAAAAGCGATCGCGAACGCCGCGCTCTTGCACGAGCTTCTTGAAAATAAGTTCCGCCATGGGAGAACGGCAGATGTTGCCCAAACAAACAAATAAAACGTGAATCATGGTAATATTATACCATATCGATGCAAAAAATCAAAAGATTTTTTACGGCGCCTTCTGTTATGGTGAAGGGTTTTACGCTTTGTCAGTGAGCGGCTTTTCGCTTTGTCAGTGAGCGGCTTTTCGCTTTGTCA
>CAJUGP010000040.1:0-5928 GCA_910586365.1 uncultured Christensenella sp.
CCCTACACGACGCTCTTCCGATCTGGATACGAAATCAATAAAGAACTTTTCCCCGATATGGAAGGCTTTTTGGAACAGGTACACGATCTCGGCTGCGACGTTTTCTTCAACGATCACGCAAGACCTGCGCCCGGAACGGACAATCTGCTCGATAAAGAAGAGGTAGAGTTCCGCAACCATAATCTCGTACTGCTGATGCAGATGGGCGTAGATTATTGGTATTACGACAGAAACTGGGGCGTGCAGCTCAACCAACTTACGCCCGAATATTCCAGGTTCGCAACGGGGATGTACGTTTACACGTGGATCACGCGCGAATATTACGATAGCCTTGTGGAAAACAACGCCGTGGAAGAGTACGCGCGGCGCACGCTCTTGCAGGCGAACGTTGACGGGTGCTTTAACGGTTCTTATGTATACGCCTCCGATCTTACGGCGCATCGCTATGCAATTCAATGGACGGGCGATACGGGAACGGACGCTTCGTGGTTGCAACAGGAAATCGAGGGTGCGATCATGGCGGGCGCGGAAATGGGAATCCCTTACGTCAGCTCCGATCTCGGCGGTCACAAAGAGCAAAAATCGCCCAACAGCTACATACGTTGGATGCAGTACGGCGCGCTCTCGTCGATTATGCGCACGCAGTGTACGAATACGGAACCGGGGCGCATGCCGTGGCTCTACGGCGACACGGCGGAGGAGGTCGTTCACGTCTATCAGGATATGCGCTACCGCCTGCTCCCCCTGTACTATTATCTTTCGCACGAGAACTATGAAACAGGCTTGCCGATCATGCGTCGCCTCGATATCGAATATCCGCAGTACGTAGAGGCAAAGAATAACGACGAATACCTCTTGGGCGATTATATTCTCGTTGCGCCGATTTCCGCTTCGAGCGGAAACGATACGCGCAAAGTGTTCTTCCCCGAAGGAACTTGGATCGACGTATGGACGGGCACGCGTTACAGCGGTCCGCAGACGGTGGAAGTGACGCACAATATTAAAACCTCGCCGATTTTCGTGCGCGAAGGCGCGCTCGTTGCGTTGGCGCGGAACATGAAAAACGTGGACGAAAAAGATTGGTCGGAAATGTCGCTCGAGGTCTATCCTTCGGCAAATTACACAGCTAAGACGACCGTTTACGAGGACGACGGAAAGACGGTCGCCTATAAGGACGGTAAATACCGTACGACGGACATTCAAATGAGTTGTACGGGCAACGTGTTGAATATCGAAATCGGTGCGGCAAAGGGTTCGTTTACGGGCGACAGGGCGTTTGCGAACAGGACTTGGAACGTGCGGTTGCATGCCAACCCGAATTGGGGCGCAATCAAGAGCGTGAAGGTGAACGGCGCGGCGGTATCGCCCGAACCGCTTGCAAAGCTAAATTACGAAAACGGCGGCAGACCGTTCGCATTCACGGGCGGCGCGCTGGACGGATCGTTGGCAACGTTTATCGTTTCGACGGAAGTGAGCAAGGCGTACACGATTGAAATCGAATACGAAAGCGTAGAAAACTCCGCAACGTTTGCGGGTTACGACGCGACCGAAGTCAAATTCAAGGCGACGGCAAGCGAATGCACGGAAACGAGCGTGAACCTCACGGAAGCGGGTACGACCGATTGGATTTCTTACGGTTATAACAGCGGCACGAGCGTCGATTATAAAAAGAACGGTCCGCGCATGTTTTCCGCTCCTGCGGATATACATTTGATGCTCGATCAACCGACGCAACAGTACAAGGCTTCGCAGGTCAAGGCGGGATTGGAAAAAACATACACCGACGGACACAGAAAAGCCTCGAATACGGTTGCGGGCGGTACGAAGAATTCGATCGGCTATGATTTTTCGGTAACAACTTCGGGAAAGAAAGAACAAATCGTTCTTTACCTCGGCGGCGGATATACGCTTGCAAAGCTCACGGTGCGTGATCGGGCGGGGAACGTGAAAACGCTCATGCTCGGAAACCGCGAAGAAGCGGGTTTTACGCAAAAGGTTGTGATCGAGGTCGAGGCGGGAGAAACCGGAACGCTTTATCTCAATTATGCGCCCGTTGCCTGCTCGGTTACAAATCAGGCGACAAGCTCTTATGTCGTTATGTATTGCGGTTATATCGCAAATAAAAATTAAGGAGGAAAAACATGAAAAAAATTCAAACGGCGGCAGTATTCTTGACGGGCTGCCTTGCGCTTGCGCCTTTGGCTGCGTGCGGTACGGAAACGGTGAATAAAATTGCCTATGAATTGCCCTACTACGACGGCAATTACAAAGAGGAGTTAGACGACTTGGATAAACCGAAATACAACAACGAGCTTTGGCGTCGGGGAGAGATTGCGGTCGAGGGGGCAGATCCCCTTGTGTTGGACGATACCGCCAACACCGGTTATTATTACGCTTACGTTACGGGGTTTAACTATTACTATTCCGAAAATCTCGAAGATTGGTTCCACGGCGGCGGATTTATGCAGCTTCCCGAAGATTTGAACGGTTCGGAAGCGCATTGGGCGCCCGAGGTCATTTACGACGAAACCGAAGAACAATATTACGCCTTCTTTACGCTTACGCCGCCCGCAGACAGCGCGATGGAAGGCGCGCCCGGTCCTACGTATCTGTCTATGACGGCAACTTCCAAAACTCCCACGGGTCCGTTCATTCCCGTGGATATGAGCACGATACGCACGTTAGATCAAACCAAATATCCGCAAAAATACGCGAAGTACGCGTTGCTCGACAGCGGCGAATATCAGAAGGCGTTCCAAAAAGAGGGACTTCCGTACAGCGGGAATTATACGATATTTACGGTGGACGGCGGAATCATCGATAACGGTTACGTTCGCGCGATCGACTTCCATCCATATATCGATCCCGACACGAAGGAAAAATATCTTTTTTGGAGCCAGACGCCCGGCTCGATTGCAGGCGTTAAAATGACGAATTGGGTTACGCCCGATTGGTCCACTTATAAAACGTTGACCGCTTGTCGCTATTACACGGTTGCCGATTATAAAAAGGCGCAAAACGGAGAACAGGTGCAAACAGTATCGTATGAAGAGATGGCGGCGTATTGCAACGAAGGTCCCTTCATGTATAAGCACAACGGAAAGTATTATCTTACCTTCTCGATCGGCGCATATGACGAATCGTCTTACGGAGTGATGCAGGCAGTTGCTGATAGCCCTTTGGGCGATTTCAGAAAGCTTTCCGACAGCGAGAACGGAATGCTTTTGAATAACGATATCGGAGAAAACCGCGCCATCGCGGGTCCCGGGCACCATTCCTTTATCACGTTGAACGAAAACGGCGAGAATAAGCTTCTCATCGCCTATCACGCGCATAACAACCCGAACAAGTATACGGGCAGACACGTTCGCTTCGACGAGGTGAAATGGATTACGGTAAAAGACGTCAACGGAAACGATCTCGACGTGATGCATGTCAACGGACCGAGTTATACCGTTCAACCTACTTTCGGAATCGGCAAAGAGTACGGCGATATTACTTCTGCGGTCTTAAAATGCGAGCTTGTCCGCGGGTCTTTAGCGGAGAAGGGCACAGCTTATGCACTGACGGACGGACTGATTTCCTACTATAACCGCGTGAGCCAACCGTTTGACGGCACTTATGTGAAAGAGGTGGGCGCGACTGTAACCTCCACGTTTGAGATTACGCTTGACGGCGCGCACGACGTGCGCGGTATCATGTTCTATAATTCCAAGATAAAGGAAAATATGTTCCAAAAAATCAAGGATATCGCCTTTATTACGGAGGAGAACGGTGCGGAAAAAATCTATCTTATCAAGGAATTGCTTGTCAACAAGAATACGGCGTATTTTTACAGCGAACTGAACGACGAATTTTATCCGATTTACGGCGGAAGCGTCTATGCCGATTTCGACGCGATTTCGGTGAAGAAAATCCGCTTTACGGTAGAGGTGCCCGAAGGACAAAAGGTTGCGGCGGTTTCCGAAGTGGCGATCGTCGGAAAGAAGTAACGGGAAATAAGGAGGAAAACCGATCATGAAGAGAAAAGGAAAGATTTTTGCGTTGGTTGTTTCGGCAGTTGCGGCTGTCGCTGCCTGCGGCGCGTTGACCGCTTGCGGAAAATTGCAGGCGGACGGACCGGTATATGAATATAAAATGGCTCCGACCGATAAAGCGCCTTACGAGTTTACGGGGAACGTAACGTCTACCGTCGTGCCCGATGCGGAGATCACGATCGACGGGAAGTTCGAAGAAGGCTTTTACGAAGGACGCAAGTGGTTCAAGGGAAAAAAGATCGAAGGAAGCGAAACGGGCACGCTCGAAATGACGACGTATTTTGCGGAAACGGGGATCGTCGTTGCAGCGCGGATCGAGGATAGCCGCCTTGCCTATCACAGTAACACTGTCGCGACGGGAAACATCACTTGCTTTAACGGCTATTTTGCGTTCGGCGATGCGAAGATGCAGACGGACGGCGTGTACGAGGTGGAGTGCACGGCGGGCAACCGTTTCAAAATTTCGCAGTTTACGCCTACGGGTTTGAAGGTGCTTGTGACAGACGTCGATAAGACGCCCGTATCCGCCGTCGTGCGCGAGGGCGATATTCTCAAAGGCGAGTGCTATAATTATCAAGTCGAATATTTTATGCCGTATTCGCTCTTCGGGCGTAAGACGAGACCGCAGTCGGTATTCTTCAATCCGACCATGATATCGAGCACGCTCGACGATTACGGAACCGTATTGGTGCGCACCTGGTATAACTTCGGTTATAATCAAACTCCGACTATTTCAAGTTGGGGCAATCCCGATCAGGGCTATGTGTTTGATAAAGACGGCTTTATCAGCAACAAAATTACGATTTCAGCGACGGGCGGCGGAAAGGTAACGCAGCAATACGGCTACGAATGGTGTCTGACGGGCGATAAAGTTAATTTTTACGTAGTGCCCGATAACGGCAAGGAACTTAAATCCGTCATCGTAAACGGCGTTGACAGAACGGAATCGGTGAAAAACGGACAATTTTCCGTGAACTGCAACGGCGATATCGAAATCGTTGCGGAATTTGAGTAAGAGAAAGACGGGGAGGGGTGATCAATGCGAAGAAAAACATTGGCAATTTTTTCGGTGGCATTTGCGCTGACCTGCACGTTGGGAATCTTAACGGCGTGCGGGCATGAACACACGTTTTCTAACGAGTGGTCGAAGGATGCGCAATACCATTGGCACGCAGCGACTTGCGAGCATAAAGACGAGGTGAAAGACAGAGCCGAGCATGACTTCGGCGGTAACCGTTGCAGTACGTGCGGTTACGAAAGACAGTCGGCTGAGGCAGAATTGAAAGAAGACGAATCGGCGAAGGTCACTACGTTCGTTTATGGCGATACGCGGTTGCAGCTTTTGTCCGATTCTCTCGTGCGGATCGAGGATAAGTCGAATGGGGAATTTGAGAACAGGGAAAGCTACGTCGTTCTCAATCGCGACGAATGGGGCGAAAAAGTTACTTGCCGCACAGAAAAGACGGAAACGGGCTATAATGTGATCACCGAAAATTATACCGTTGTGATCCCGAAAAGCAGTAAGGCGGAAGGGATTTATATTGTAGACGGCGAGGGAGAAAAGCTCTTTAACTATCTCGGCGCAACGGGAACGAACGTTTATCTGCCGTCGCCCTCCGACGAGCTCACGAGCTGGTATTTTACCGACAGCCCGCGTGTGATTCCCTCCGATTACGGTTATTCGGTTTCCGACAGCGACGTGCCGTTGCAGGGTTGGGAGTTTGATAAGAACGCGACGGATATTTACGTATTTTTGCCGCACGGCGACTATAAAGCGTTTTCGAAAAATTTTGTCGCATTGACGGGTCAAACCGACATGATCAACTTAAAGACGTTCGGATTCTGGGAGTGCCGTTATAAGATCGGAAGAGCGTCGTGTAGGGAAAGAGTG
>CAJUGP010000040.1:5938-15060 GCA_910586365.1 uncultured Christensenella sp.
CCCTACACGACGCTCTTCCGATCTGGATACGAAATCAATAAAGAACTTTTCCCCGATATGGAAGGCTTTTTGGAACAGGTACACGATCTCGGCTGCGACGTTTTCTTCAACGATCACGCAAGACCTGCGCCCGGAACGGACAATCTGCTCGATAAAGAAGAGGTAGAGTTCCGCAACCATAATCTCGTACTGCTGATGCAGATGGGCGTAGATTATTGGTATTACGACAGAAACTGGGGCGTGCAGCTCAACCAACTTACGCCCGAATATTCCAGGTTCGCAACGGGGATGTACGTTTACACGTGGATCACGCGCGAATATTACGATAGCCTTGTGGAAAACAACGCCGTGGAAGAGTACGCGCGGCGCACGCTCTTGCAGGCGAACGTTGACGGGTGCTTTAACGGTTCTTATGTATACGCCTCCGATCTTACGGCGCATCGCTATGCAATTCAATGGACGGGCGATACGGGAACGGACGCTTCGTGGTTGCAACAGGAAATCGAGGGTGCGATCATGGCGGGCGCGGAAATGGGAATCCCTTACGTCAGCTCCGATCTCGGCGGTCACAAAGAGCAAAAATCGCCCAACAGCTACATACGTTGGATGCAGTACGGCGCGCTCTCGTCGATTATGCGCACGCAGTGTACGAATACGGAACCGGGGCGCATGCCGTGGCTCTACGGCGACACGGCGGAGGAGGTCGTTCACGTCTATCAGGATATGCGCTACCGCCTGCTCCCCCTGTACTATTATCTTTCGCACGAGAACTATGAAACAGGCTTGCCGATCATGCGTCGCCTCGATATCGAATATCCGCAGTACGTAGAGGCAAAGAATAACGACGAATACCTCTTGGGCGATTATATTCTCGTTGCGCCGATTTCCGCTTCGAGCGGAAACGATACGCGCAAAGTGTTCTTCCCCGAAGGAACTTGGATCGACGTATGGACGGGCACGCGTTACAGCGGTCCGCAGACGGTGGAAGTGACGCACAATATTAAAACCTCGCCGATTTTCGTGCGCGAAGGCGCGCTCGTTGCGTTGGCGCGGAACATGAAAAACGTGGACGAAAAAGATTGGTCGGAAATGTCGCTCGAGGTCTATCCTTCGGCAAATTACACAGCTAAGACGACCGTTTACGAGGACGACGGAAAGACGGTCGCCTATAAGGACGGTAAATACCGTACGACGGACATTCAAATGAGTTGTACGGGCAACGTGTTGAATATCGAAATCGGTGCGGCAAAGGGTTCGTTTACGGGCGACAGGGCGTTTGCGAACAGGACTTGGAACGTGCGGTTGCATGCCAACCCGAATTGGGGCGCAATCAAGAGCGTGAAGGTGAACGGCGCGGCGGTATCGCCCGAACCGCTTGCAAAGCTAAATTACGAAAACGGCGGCAGACCGTTCGCATTCACGGGCGGCGCGCTGGACGGATCGTTGGCAACGTTTATCGTTTCGACGGAAGTGAGCAAGGCGTACACGATTGAAATCGAATACGAAAGCGTAGAAAACTCCGCAACGTTTGCGGGTTACGACGCGACCGAAGTCAAATTCAAGGCGACGGCAAGCGAATGCACGGAAACGAGCGTGAACCTTACGGAAGCGGGTACGACCGATTGGATCTCCTACGGCTATAACAGCGGAGACAGCGTCGATTACAGGAAGGGCGGACCCCGTCTGTTTTCCAAACCCGAAAATGCGCGCGATCTCCGTCAGGATCTGTGCAAGGGCTATATGTCTGTGCAGTTCAAGACGGGCTTGTCGAAATCGTATTCCGACGGATACAGAAAACAGTCGAATACTGCGTCGGGCGGAATTAAAAATTCGATCGGCTACGACTTCACGGTCAAGACGACGGGCGAGAGCGAGAAAATCGTGCTCTACGTCGGCGGTGCGAATTGCATTGCAAAGCTCACGGTGCGCGATCGGGCGGGAAACGTGAAAACGCTCACGTTCGGCGGCAGAGCGTTACCTGATTATATGCAAAAAATCGAGATTGAAATTGAGGCGGGAGAAGCGAGCACGCTCTATTTCAATTACGCGCCTGTTTCGACGACTATGGTAAGCGAGCGCGAAACAAGCTCTTCGATTTACCTTTACTGCGGCTACGTTTGCGAAAAATAAGAATCAAACCGAAAATCGGTTAAAATTAAGGAGGAAATATATGAATAAGAACAAACTCGTAAAGATAATTGCGCTCAGCGCAGTCTTTACATCGTCGGTTGCGGTTCTTGCGGCATGCAGAGGAGACGGACACTCTCTTTCGCTTATCGAAGAACAGGCGGCAACCTGCACGACGGACGGACATAATACGTATTATATGTGTTCGCATTGCGACTCTATCTTCGAAGATGCGGACGCGAAAACCGAAACGACGTTTGAAGCCGTAAAAATCAACAAGCTCGGGCACGATATGACCAAGCACGACGCGGTGGAAGCGGAATGCACCAAGCCCGGCAACGTGGAGTATTACACCTGTTCGCGCGAAGAGGGGAAATACTTCAACGCGCAACAGCAGGAAATCAGCAAGATCGAAACGACGAAACCGCACGACTTCTCGGGCGAGGGGACTCACGCTTACGTGCAACCGACCGTCGAGACGGAGGGCAGCAAGGCGTACTGGCAGTGCAACGATTGCCATAACGTATATGCCGACAGTTACGGCGATACGCAGACGACGGTTGCAGACATGAAAATCGACAGGGTGAAGGAAAATCTCGACGGCACACTCACGGAGGGGTTCTACAACACCGAGCATGCACTCGTCATCGGCAGCAAAACGGTAAAAGAGGGCGGCATCGGCTTTATCGTCAACGGCAAAAAGGAAACGGACGGTATTTATTTACATATCGTTGCCAATTACAACACGTCGGCGGACGACCAGGTAGGCGATCACGGTAAGATCGGCGTGCTCGTCAATTTCCGTAACGAGGATTATCTCAATCTGCCCGGAAATTTGGGCACCTGCTTGGAACAGACGATGTACATGGAACTGTATTTGAGCGGCAGAGTTAATTATCACGACGTGAACACCGTGAAATACTTTAATACAAAGACCAATGCGGAGGAAGGCAAGGCGAAGTATACGACGACGTGGGAGCTGTTCCTTTCGTATGAAGATTTGTCGAAGGCGAACGGCGGAAAGCTCGCGGAAGCGTTCGAGGTAAAAGAAGGCAAAACCGTATTGAAACAGAGCTATGCGCCGCTGATGAGCTTTATCGGCAACATGACGCATTCGGCGGCGGATAAGTTCGATAATCCGGCGGCGGAGACCGTAAAAAACGGCGATCCGAAATGCGATGAAATGGATAACAATACATGGCTCATTTGGTACAGCCACGGCTACGGCGATTGGAGCAGCGAGCAAAAGTATATGGCGCTCGGCAAAGACGGCTTCTTTATGACCGTTCCCCGCGCCGTCGATACCTATACGGTGAACAAGAACGACTGCGCGAACGCAACGATCACCGTTCCCGAAACGGTGGACTTCGATCAAGCGATTACGGGTAAGGTTACGGTTGCGGAGGGCTACGTATTCTCGGGAATCAAAGCTAACGGCAAAGTGGTCGTCACCAAGGGCACACCGACGAGCGGCAATGTTTACGATTACTCTGTTACCGTTTCCTCTTTGGGACTGAAATGGTTCGAGACCGAAATCGAGCTCGAATTCGTGATCACCAAGCTCGATTACGAGAATATTTCCTTTACGTTGAAGGGTGTTGCGGGCGGCAAGACGACGACCATAGCGGAGGACACGACCGTCGTGCTCGAAAACGAATTCGGCGACAGATACGAAACGACGGTAGGACAAAACGGCGTCGTTACGGTTCAGAACGTGCTCTGTCAGGACTATGTCGTCAAGGTTACCGATTATATCGACGGCAAGATCGACGTTATCAAGGGCGGCGAACTGGGCGAAGCAACGCTTGCATATCAGTTTGCGATCGACATCGGAAACCGTCCCGACCTTGTCGATTTAAGCGAAATGAACGAGGCGAACGCGTCGATCACGCTCGGTGAGCAGGGCGTGAACGGCGTAAATAAGGAAACGATTGCTGTGCAAATCAAATTGCCCGACGAAATGAAAAACGCGCCCGCTTACGTGCTGTATACGACCGTCAATGTCAACGGCGAAGTTAAAGCAGGCACGGGCGCTTGGTTGCAGCGGTTTGCAATTCGGTTCGCAGAGGGAGATGCAAACAATACTTATAAGAATAAATTCGTCGTTTGGTGGGATGACTTGGGGCAGAACTCCAACCCTTCGGCAATTTGGGCGGATAACGGCACGACCTGCGGCGGCGGAGGCGAACGGCAGCAAACCTACGATTGGCTCGCAAGCATGGTTATGGATGGCTTACAGCTCAAAGTCGTGCGCAACGGCGGTTACGTTGCGATTTCTGCATACAATATCGACGACGAGAAGTGGTACACGCTGCTCGAAGGCACTACTTCCGCTACCGCGAAAAACGACATTGCTTTCTTTGTCAGCGGCGAAAGCTTCACCTTCTCCGAAATCGCGTTCGAAGCGCTCGAAATCGTTCCGTTGAAACTTCCCGCAGGAGAGGAAGACGGCATTAAGGGACACTTGAAAGCAACAAACGGCGACATATTTACGTCGGGCGGCGTTTTGACTTCGGAAGAAGAACTTGCGATTCCCGCAGACTCGATCGCTTATACCGAGTATGACAACGTGGAAATCGGCAGCGATAAGATCACGATTACGGGAAACGGCGTTGCGGACAGAAACAGTCATTCCTATAATCATGCGACCTATATTCTGCCTGAAGCGGTGAGAGGGCAAAAGCAGGTTTCGCTTGTATTCAACGTGAAAGACACGAATCAACCCGCAGGTACGGACGATTGGGCGGCGCGTCGCTTCGGCATTCAAATCGGCGCGGGCGCATACGGGTTCTATTTCTGGATGCCGACTCCCAATGCAAACGAAGTGAATATTATAAGATTTGTCGAAGGTACGCTTGATATGAATACCGATCAATCGGGTTACGACATTCAAAAGGTACTTTGGGCGGCGGATTTGCTTCGTTCCGCAAACGGGTTAGACGTTCAGGTGGTTCGGCTCGGCACGAAGATCGTCATCAATTTTAAGGACGAGGACGGAAAATGGGTGACAGTCGGTGAAATGACCTGTGCGGACGTTGAAACCGATGTTAAATTCGTCGGCGGCGGCGACACTTGGGAAGTTTCCGCAATCGCAGCCGGCAAGCTCGAATTCCGTGAAAAGGTAGACCCTGCGGAAGGCAACAACTATACGGGCAACGTCGCTTATTATACCGACGGCACGAATTATTACACGGAGGACGGTTCCGTAAGCTCGCTTGCAGGCGTTACGATCAAGCAGGTGAACGTGACGCTCAGCGCGGCGGCGAAAGAGCTCGACGGAACGACGGAAGCAACGCTCGTAAACGGTGCGGTGATCGATCTGAAAGGCAAATTCCAAAATTACACCTACACGGTGGGCGGAACAAATAACCCCGATAAAATGCTTGCAGGTACTTACGAAGCGTATCTCTACGGCTATGCCTATGCGGAAGTCGTGGTGCCCGAAGCGGGCGGCGCGGTGGAAATCGTGCTCGTCAAGACGTTTGCTTATACGACGGTCGGCACACACGGCGGTCAGAGCGGCGTTGAGGTAGACGGAACGACGGTCACGATCAAAGGCAACGGACTTGCAGACGACAACAAGACCTGGGCGGGAAAAGCGGAAATCGTTTTGAGCGACGAGCTGCAAAACAGCAAGAACGTTGTGCTCACGTTTACGTTAAAGGATACCCATTCCCCCCAAGGCGGTTGGGCTTGGGCGGCGCGCCGCTTCGGCGTTACCATGCAGGGAGAAAACGGCGGATTTATGTGCTTTACGGCAAATGAACCGGAAGGCGCGTTCTTCGTCATGGGAACGGACCCGGGCAAAGAAGACGGACGCATTACGTTTAATCAGATTGGGTCGCTTGTCCGCTCTCAAAACGGCGTGAATATGCGCGTGGCGCGTGTTTCCGATAAGGTTTTGGTGTATGTTCAAATCGATGAAATGTGGGTAAAAATCGGTTCGTTCGATTGCAACGGTGCCGGCAATACCAAAATCATGCTGTACGGCGAGGGCGATACCTGGCAGTTCTCGAATATCGCCGTAGCCGAATATACGGCAACGGAAGCGACGGTCAAGAAAGGCGAACTCCCGCAGGGCGTTACGCTCGAACTGTCCGCGCAAACGGTTGCAAAAGACGGCAAGGTGACGGCAACGCTTACGGGCGGCGCGAACTACCTCGTCAGCGTCAACGGGAAAGAATTCAGCGTAGGCAGCAACTTTGAAATCGCCTATAACGATTACGCGCTCGGCTTGGCTTCGCCCGAAATCACCGTGTCCGTTCTGAAAGTTACCGACCTGGACGCAACCTCGGCAGGGGAAGTGAGAATTACGAGCGGAAATATCAACCTCGACGGCGCGTCGCTGAACGGAAAAGAAATTTTGGGATATGTGCGTTATACTTCCGACGATAACGTTTACGTAAAGAACGGACTGACGGAAAATAGCAACCTGTTGGGCAACAATGATAGCCGTTACGGCGGCAGTTTCGCGGGTGACGATCATCCCGTCAACTTTACGGCGAACGGGCAAACGGGCGACAATTGTCTCTATCTCAATCCGGGTGTGTATCGTACGGTAACGCTTCATGTGAAAAAGGGCACGACGCAGCTTCTTATTTACACGGGCGCTTACAATAACGGCAACAAGATGACCTACCGTTTAAGCGCAAACGGGATTACGATCGGCGACGCGTCCTTCCAAATGACGCAAACAAGAGCGTACGTCGTGACCTTTAACATCGACACGTCTGCTTGGACGGAGGAATCGCGCGATATCGACTTGTATGTCGGCGCAACGACCGACTGCGAGCTTGCGGCAATCGTCGCGCTCGGCAACGAGTTCCAAAAGACGTATAACGTATCCGTTACCGCAAACGCGAAAGCCACAATCGCTTTAACGGACGAGATGACTACGGTAAACAGCAACGGCACGATTTCGGGAACAGTTACTCCGAACAACAACTGCAAGGCGTATTACGTGATGGTTGCGGGTAAAAAAGTCTTGCTCGACAGTGAAAACAAATTCAGCGTTTCCGTCGAATCGCTCGACCTTGCGACTGACGCGGAGAGCGTGCAAATTTCCGCCGTCGTCTCCGATACGGATTTCAGCGTCACTGATGACAACGTAGCCTCCGGCTCTACGATCGACCTGTCGGCAAGCGATATCATCTGGTGGAGACGCTACGGGAAGGACGGTCGCCGTCAGGACAAAGAGGGTGTAGAGGCGTTCGTGGACAACGGCTTCGCCTCGCAGCGCGGCGGAGACGATTCGGATTGCACCTTCACAAGCGGCGGTACGGCGGTATTGCCCAAAGAATTTGCCTGCACGCCGCACGGATTAAACGGCGACGGGACGACGAATTATACGGTTACTCTCACCGTAACAAAGGGCGTGACGCAGATCGTGTTCTATACGGGCACATGGAACGATAGCAACGTCGTTACCTTCAAATTTATGGAGAGCGACGGCACGGAACTGATCACGAGCGAAGTCAGAAAGGGTAGTTCGGTGCGTCATACGTTGACGTTGAGCGTTGACACGGCGTCCTGGGAGGAAAACGAAACGCGCAAGTTCAAAGTGTTTATCGGCGGCGGGGTTGACGCGGCGATTCTCGAAGCGATTACCGTACGCGGGACTCTTAACTGATTGGTAGGCTAACTACAATTCAAATCCGGTGGACGGGGGAAGCGTTCGCGCTTCCCCCGTTTTCCTAAATATCGATCCAAAAGGAAAATAAATGAAAAAAATATATATCGGCGCGGCGTATTATCCCGAGCTGTGGGACGAGAGAGAAATTGAAAAAGATATTGTTCGGTGCAAAGAGACGGGTGTGAACTGCCTTCGTATAGGGGAATTTGCGTGGGGCGCAATGGAACCCGAAGAGGGCGTATATCGCTTGGAGTGGCTTGTGCGCGTCGTGGATAAATTATACGAAAACGGTATATTTACGGTGCTCTGCACGCCCACGGCAACGCCGCCCCGCTGGCTCTTGAACAAGTACCCCGAAACGCGCATGACCATGCACGATCTGATCCGCGCAGACGTTTCGTCGCGCTGTCATACCTGCAAGACCTCGCCCGTCATGCGGGAGAAGAACCGCGTTATCGTTTCCGAGCTTGCCAAAACGTTCGCAGGTCATAAAGGGGTAGCGGGTTGGCAGATCGATAACGAAATATATCCGTATTCCGAGGGGTGTTACTGCGAACATTGCAAGAGCGCGTTCCGCTCGTACTTAAAAGAAAAGTTCGGTACAACCGAACGATTGAACAAGGCGTGGGGTATGGCGCGGTGGTCGCTTTGTTACGATACGTTCGAGCAAATCGAGCCGCCGTATCCGAAGCAGTGGCGGCACCCGTCTTTGCGCAAAGCGTGGCGGGAATTCCATTACGGGCAAATCAAAAGCTATGTGGAAGAACAGGCGGAGATATTACATAACTACGGCTGTCAAAATATCGGTACGAATATGATGCAGCACAATTCGCTGAGCTATTATAAATTAAACGAAAAGTTGGACGTTGCGCAGTATAATCACTACGACACTGCCGAGCGGCTGCCCGACACGGCGTTTGCCTATGATTTCGTGCGGAGCATCAAAAATAAACCGTTTTGGATCATGGAAACGCAGGTGGGCTGGAACGGAAGCGAGTATGCGGAAAACGGCTACCGCCCCGAAGGCGCGTGCTACGCGAATACCTGGCTGCCGATCGCAAAGGGCGCGGAAATGAATTTGTATTGGTTGTTTCGCGCGCACCCCACAGGACATGAGATCGGACACGGCGCACTGTATTCCTCGGCGGGAAGAAGCTACTGTGTAACGGAAGAGGTCGTAAAGGCGAGCGAAGAATTGAAAAAGTGCGAAGAGTTTTTAATAAACACTTGTATTCGCAGTAAAATTGCGTTACACTATTCGAGCACGGCGCACAACAATTTGGAATGCGCGCCGCTTCTCAAAGATATCAATTACCGCGAAACGCTGATAAAGAAATATTACGCGGCGTTCCGCCACCATAAC
>CAJUGP010000040.1:15070-19563 GCA_910586365.1 uncultured Christensenella sp.
CCATAACGTGGACGTGATCGACACGCAGCATGCTCTCGACGGCTACGAAATCATTCTGTCGCCGTTCCTTTCCACTGCCGATGAAAACAGACTGAAAGAACGCATCACCGAATGGGTAAAGAACGGCGGAACGTGGATTGTAGGACCGATGTCGGATATCATGGACGAGAACGTGAAGAAGTACACGTATGCGCCGTATAGCTTTTTGGAAGAGCTTGCGGGCGTGTATACGAAGTATCAGAAACCCGTCGCCAACGACGTGTTCAAAGCGCAGTGGACGAACGACGGTGAATGCGGCATTTCAACGTGCTACGATGCTTACGAGTGCAGCGAGGGGACAACGAGTCTTGCGCATTACGTGGCGGGCGAGTTCGCGCCGCTTTCGGTGATTGCCGAACGAAAGGTAGGCAAGGGTAAAGTAATTCTTGTGGGAAGCGTTCTTTCGCACGGGGATATTCTGCGGCTTGTAAATCGCGCGCCGATCGCCGAGGCGAGCGGAAACGTAATTTTAACCGAACGCACGGCAACGGACGGGGGCATGTGCGGAATTATCGCCGTGGAAACCGAATACAAGGGCGGTTATGTTATTTTGAACGGCGAGTATACTGACCTTATCACAGGCAAGCAATATTCGGGTAAAATCGAAATTCAACCATACGGGGTTTTGGTATTAAAGAGGATATAAAATCATGGAACAAATTATTTACGGTAACATTCGCGTACAGCTTTTAAGCGAAAATATCGTGCGCATCGAATACGGGAAAAACGGTGCATTCTGCGACGAAAATACGTTTTTCATTCCGAACAGAACGGCGTTTACGAGCGGCGTTTCGTTTACGCAGGAGGCGGGCGTAATTTGCTTTGGTGAATATGTTTTGTATCTTCCCGCAAACGCGCAATCGCTTAAAGGCGTGCGGTTGGAGAAAAACGGAAAGAAAGTTTATACATACGAAAAACTTGCCAACAGCGGCGAGCTGCCTGCTTTGGATCAAACGCCCGAGGTGTTCGCGCTCTCGGATACACCGCGGATTATTGTCCCCGAGGGCGGATATTCCAAAGAGCGCAAGGGAGAGTATGTCGTCGAAGAAAACGTTGAGGATATTTATTTGCTGCTCTGCGAGGGTGACGCGAAAAAGCTGCGCAAGCTTTTCGTGGAGCTCACGGGCAAGTGCGAGCTTGTGCGTCTTTCCACGCTTGGCGGCTGGAACAGCAAGTACTATGCCTATTCGGAAGAGGAAGCGAAACAGTTGATTTTAGATTACGAAGCGCACGAAATCCCGCTCGACGTCATGGTGATCGATACCGACTGGCGCAGCTGCGAAAACGGTTGGGGGTATGACATCAACGAAAAGCTTTTCCCCGACATGAAACGCTTTTTGAACTTCGCGCACGAGCACGGCGTGGAGGTAATGTTCAACGACCACCCCGAACCCGTGAACGGCGCGCAGGTGTTCGCACCCGAAGAGATCGCCTACCGCGAGAAAAATTTGCAATCGCTCATGGAAAAGGGTTTAGATATTTGGTGGTACGATCGGAATTGGGGAACGCATTTGATTTCGCCCTCGGAAGACGTTTATTGGGAAACTTTCGGATTGTACTTGTTTGAGGATATTACGCGGCATTACTATCAAAAACAGTCGGGCGATAAACAAGTCTACCGCCGTCCCGTGATCATGGGCAATGCGGTGAACGTGGTTAACGGAAATTACATGAGCATTGCGGACAGCGCGTCGCACCGTTATTCGATTCAATGGACGGGAGATATATCGTGCCGGCTTGATTCTCTTTCGCAAGAGGTTGCAAGTCTTATCCGAGGCGGAAATAATTGCGTTCCGTACATCAACGCCGATTGCGGCGGTCATTTGGGAAATCCGAACAAAATGGAGTTTGTGCGTTGGATGCAATTCGGTACGCTTTCGCCCGTGTTCCGTCCGCATTGCACGAACATCGTGGAGCGCACGCGTGATCCTTGGGTGTATGACGAAGAAACGGAAAACATTGTGCGGGAGTATAATAACCTGCGCTACCGTCTGCTTCCCGTGATCTATAAAAACGCCTATAATTCTTACGAGACAGGCGAGCCAATATTCAAATCACTCGGATTTGAATATCCGGACGATAAAACGGCGCTTTCGTGTACGGATGAATACCTGCTCGGAAACAATTTGTTATTTGCGCCTATCGGTGCAAAGTGTCCGATGGTTTTGGAAAAAGAAGATTTTCTGACGCCCGTAAAGGCAACTTATTATAACGGCAGGGAACTGAAAGGCGATCCGATTGCGCATACCGAATATGAAAAACTCGATTTCTTTTTGAACCACACGTCGCCCGAAGCAGGGGTGCCCGTGTACGATTTTTCCGCGCGGTTCGAAGCGGTTGTCAAATTCTATAAAGCGGTACAGTTATGTATCAAATGCGACGACGGCGCAACCGTATGGGTGGACGGCAAAAAGGTGCTTGAAGATAAAACGTTGCATTCTGCACTGCTTTTTCCATTGTGCGAAGTGAGCGCGGACAAAGAACACAAAATTGAGATCGAATACTTTCAGGCGGGCGGCGAGGCGTGCTGTTCGCTGTGCTATTATGAAACCGAACAATCAAAGGGGAAGTCTTGTTATCTTCCCGCCGGCAAGTGGCTGGACGCATTTACGGGACAAGTGCATGAGGGCGGCGATACCGTTGCGCGCAAATATGCTTTACTCGAAACGCCTCTGTTCGTCCGTTTGGGCGCGTTGCTGCCCTTGGCGCACGAAGCAAGGAATACCCAAGAGCAGAAGTGGGATAGGATTATCTATGATTTCTACCCCGATAAGGATGCAACGGACGAAGGATATTTATACGAGGACGATACCGAGACGACCGCATATAAGCAGGGAATGTACCGTAAGAGCACTTACAAAGCGGGTTATTGCGATGCATACAACGCCTATGTTGTGAATCTTTCCAAAGCCGATGGGAGCTTTGCAGGCGAGAAGTGCTTTGCAGAGCGTGAGATCACGTTTAAGGTGCATACATTCGACGAGCAAATCAAACGCGTGACGGTGAACGGCGAAGAAGTGTCATTTAAAACTGTGAGAAAAAACGTTTTGGCGTTCCCCTTAAACGCGGGCGAAGCCGCCCCCGATTCCGATACGATGATTGTAACGGTAACGACGCAGGTTGAAAGAGATTACGAAATCAAGTTTTATCTGTGAGGTTAGGGATGCGTTGGTATATCGCAGAGAACAAAAGGAAAATCGCAAGCGAAAATTTTGAAGGTCATTCGGATAGGATAGAGATGGGCGGAGAGCAGGTTGCCTGCGTCGTAACCTACGGCGTTATAGACGGCGAGCCATATTATAAAAGGCAGTTTGCATATCCGAATATGCGAATCCAGCCCAACAATACGCACGGAACGTATCAACCCGAAACGGATCAAAGCCCGATTTCTTTTGAAGAAAGAGAAGTATTCGAGAGGGTGGAATTAGACGGCGTTTTGTCGGTATTTTCCCGTGTGGGGGAATTGCATATCGCGCACAGGTTTTTCCCGTCCGTAGAATTACCCGTCTTTTACGAGCAGATCGAACTTTATAACGGCGGCAAGAAAGAGCTTTCGCCGAAGTGGGAAACGCTCCGTCGTTACGACTTAAAGCTTGCGTGCGAGGGGTACGTGAGTGCGGAATGCTCGTGTCAAACGCCTTGTCGTAAAATAAAAGCGGGTGAGCGCGTAACGCTTATGTTTACCTATACCGCGCGGTGTGCAAATGAAGAGATTCCCAAAGAAAATAACCCGCTTAAAAAACGCCGCGCCCGCGTGGAAGAGGTCATGTCGCAGTGCGATATTACAACAGGCAACGAAATTGTGGATACCATGTTCGCGTTTGCAAAGCTCCGCGCGGCGGAAGGACTGTGCAAAACACAAAAGGGTATGATCCACAATCCCGGCGGGCTTGCCTATTATGCGGGGATTTGGTGCAACGACCAATGCGAATACGTCGCCTCTTGGTTTGCATTCACGAATGATAAAAAACAAGCGGAAGCAATCGAAAATATTTACGGTTGGTATTATCCGTATTTCAATGACGACTATCTGCCGATTCCGAGCAGTATTATCTGCGGAGGAAGAGATAACTTCGGTTGCGCAGGGGACAGGGGCGACGCGGAGATGTATCTGTATGGATTTTCGCGCGTGCTTTTAACACAGGGGAAATTCCCCGACGAAAAGCAGAAAAGGGCGCTTGATTGGTGCGTGGAATATATCCGCCGAAAGATTACGGAGGACGGCGTCGTCTTTTCGGACAGCGACGAATTGGAAAACCGCATTTCGTCGGGGGTCAACCTGAACACTTCCTCGCTTGCATACGGGGGATTGGGGAATTATGCAATCCTGTTGAAGCGTATGGGCGAGAATGCTGACGCGGTACTTGCTCTGCAAAAGAAGTTAGAAGCGGGAATCGAAAGCTATTTCGGCGGCGAGGTTTCGGGTTATCGTACCTATCACTATCACAAGGGGT
>CAJUGP010000041.1:0-9847 GCA_910586365.1 uncultured Christensenella sp.
ATAGTTAAATGTAAGAGATTTGTTAAAGTATTTTTGTAAATGTTCATTTAATTTGTTGTAATTCTTTTGAGCATACAAATTTGATTTGATACTATTAATTTTATATTTAAGCGAATCTGATAGCGTTTTATTTGTAGAAAAATAATTGACATTCGCAAATAAACAAATAGATCCATTAAAGAAATCAATATGAATATGAAGACCTTCTTTAATAACATCATTAGAGTCGACAAAAATATTGTCTTTATAAACTGCAAAACTGTTTTTACGGGCTATTATTTTTATTAATTCTTTTATCAACTTACACTTTTTATTTAATGGTATAGGCTGTTCACACAAATCAACTATATCACATTGCATAAGAGAACTATCTAGTTTTTTAAGAATATCTCCTTTCGTTCCAACTGCATATAAATATTCTTTATGCTGAACAATAAATGATTCGTCATCCGCATTATTAATTTCACGTAATTTTGATGATTCAAGAGAGTATTTTATTTTGTAAACATTGGGATGATTTTGCAGTGGATAACAGTTAAACATTAACTTCTCCGGTTGATTTTGAAGCGACAATACAAAATCTTCATGCTGAATGATAGCTCGTAAGTTTTCAATTATATCATTTCTCTTCCCATAACAATTATACAAACGTGAGAATAAGTCATCAAATCCATCAATTAAATAATAACTTGACTGCGAATTCATATCAAGCAATTCATTAACAACATGATTATCCATTTGGTTCTCATCAACAATACACCAAGCCAACTCTGTCTTTGGATGGCTTGATAAATAGTTTTTGAGACAGTTCATAACAGATTGATCCTGTCCGGAATACCCAATAACTACAATCTTAGATGTATTAATTGCTTGAATCTCTGCCGTGATGTTATTTGATAACGCAACTAATTCTTCCTCAGTGTTCTTGAGAGAATCATATATGTAATCTCCATGTAGCTTAACTAAGTTCAACCGCGTTGCTAAGTTCGGTGAAAGTGAATCCGAACTAACAGCAAAATCATACCCATCATTAAGTTTATAAAGCGCTTTCTCACACAATTTATCAAAATTAGTGGTTAACACATAATTAATTTGGTGCTCTATCAAGTATTCCGCAAAACAGAGATATCCATATGACGGTTTAATGCTTTCAAATTTTTCTTTAATAAATCGAGTACGTTCCTGCTCGCTTGGAAAACATTTTTCAAAATAGTATGAGTAAGGGTTTGCTCCTTGTGGAGGTTGTTCTTGCTGAATCAAGTCATTAAATTTCTCATCATTAATTAAAGCATTATCATCATAGCGAATATTGTGCTGTGCACAATAGATGCGTTTTTTAAATTCTAAAACTAATTTGCTTGCCGGCATACACCCAGATAATATAGAGCAACCAGCCCCAAGTAAAAATATCACCTCAGAACCATTTAACAAATTTAAACTATTAATTAGCTTATCTTGAGTGTAGTACTTCATATTTTAATATTCCACCTTAAAGTTTATTTATAATTTCTTGCTGATACCATAAATTAGGTATAGTATTTGCTTGATATGCGGCTTCAAAAATTTTATAAAGTTGTGCATATGTAATTCCGCGTTGAATTATAGTTTTTAATTCTGCCGTATTGCACGGAATTATTTTCATGCCGTCCACATATTTTGATTCATCGGAAACAGAGTAGTAGTATGTATTTTTTCTACTACGAAAGTCTGCAACAACATTTACATGTAAAAACGTAGTTGCAAACACACAATAAGCTTCTTCCGAGTGCGAGATAAGATAATCACCCAAGTGCCTAGAAACCGGCTCCATTTCCATTCGGCGCTGATTCGTGCCGTTTGCTAATGTAGCTTCAATGAGTAATGTGTGCTTAGGATAATCTGGTGTGGCTTCATATTTGTATGTAATATCTTCATGCCCACCTGCAGCATGTGTGATAGGAAGCAAATCAGCATCCAACGATAAATTCATATACTCAAGAACTTTACCTTGTCTCCCGGATATTTTATACCAAACTATTGCAAGAACGTATTCAAATATGGTAGGAATATCTGCGTTGTTAGTAACGATAGATTGAATATCAGAGTCAGCACGATTCTCAAACTTTGTCATCAAATCAACAAGAATCTCGTCGGTAAATTTCTTATCAATTAATTGATTTAATCGTTCATATCGCCGTTTATCAACAAACGATTGTACACCATATAAATTATTCGCCTCAATTCCATATAGCTTCCGTGCATTAGATACAATTTCTTCTTGTTTAACATTAAAAATTTCAGATATTGATTCAAGCGGAATGTTTTCATGTAAATTTTCTGATTGAACAAACATTAAGTCTTGAAGTTGAGCGGAAATCAAAGTAAAGAAACAACGTGGAATTATATCTAACTTGACTGTATTATCCTGAAAAATAATTGCGTTTGTTGTCTTCAATATGCGTTTATTTAAATCAGCATAATTATCCAACAAGTTTTTTGCCTTGATTAAATGTAAATATCTAAAAAACTCCTTTTTAAATTCACTATCATCACCAATAAAGAGACGCAAATTCAAATTTACATATGCTAATCCCGATTGTTGAATTTTTTTGCGTGTCAAACGCTGTTCATTAAATAGAAGTTTTTTCCAATACGGCTTACAACCCTCACTAATTGAGTCGATCGCATCATATAGAGACAAGGCGTTTTCATTAGTGTTTGAAGTTCTTACATTTAGCAAGGCGTTATATAGTTTATAATATGGTTTATCGTGGCGGGTGCCATCTCTATTCATTCCAATTTTAGTTATCAATTCTTCTGATACAGGATTGCTCAACAACATAGATTGCGCTTCTTGATAATTTTCCATCGATGACATAATTTTCCATATTATATCATCAGCCTGTTTCAATCCATTACGCAAGTTCTTGATGCTGTTAAAGATGAACTCTCTTCTTTCGGAGTTAATAATTAAAGGAAGCAACCAAAATTCCTCATAACTTAATGTTTCATATTCACATAAAGCATTTGCAATTACAAGGAATGGACGAACGAAGTCTTGATTTACTTTAAACGACGTTTTTATGAGTTGCTTTAAGTAAACAAAGCTATCTTCTGAAATTCCTAAAATATTGTCGCTAACAAATTTTTTATTAGCTACAATCGCTAATAACGCATTCCCGATTGGGGTGACACGCCTATCTTCGGTTACTAATCCTAAATCAACTAGTCCGGATGTTTTTTCACGGGCATCTTTGTCTTTGTTCGGAGCGTCACCTGCAACAAAGCCCTTTGATAGCATAAAATTATAGTAATCAGTTTGCGTTTCGCGATTGCCCACCCACGATTTACCTATGTTTTCGGACAACCCCCAAAATTCATTAAGCAACTCTAATTGGCTTTCCATCTCTTTATTTAACTCGTTTCGTCTAAAACTCGTCGTTCCTAATGATCTGCAATAGCTTTTGTATGTAGGCATAGTGTACTCCTTAATAATTCACAATCAAAACTTCATCCGTTTTAGAAGTTCGATCTTTTGTTTGATAATTTGAATTAGAGTAGGTGTAGTCAAGATATATTACGCGATAACGTCCTATATTTGCGTTTACCCAATCCATAAGGATTGTGTTTGTTTTTCCTTTTGAGAAAAGAACATTTGATAATGCAAATCGAATTCCGCGCTCGTGTAGTTTATCTAAATACTGCAAGAGTTCTTTTTCAAGTGTCTCATTCCAACCGTCTTGCTCGTTGTATGTAGCACAAGTAATAAGGTACGGAGGATCGGCATATACAAATGTTTTATCATTCCAATCATCATTTTCTAATTCTCGAAAATCGCAACTTTCAAATTTGTAGTCACCGCTTTTTAACCTGTCTATGAAAGAGGATAGCTTTTCTCTCATCTTGCTATTAAAATCTCTTTTGCCGGGAGGGAGATTGAATTCGCCTTTGCGGTTAAACCGTATTTGATTATTGAAAGCATATACGATTAAAACATAAAGGGTGATATAGTAATTATAATCGATGCTTGTTGTGTGGTTGAAATCATCTCTCAATTTTAGATATGCTTGATTATTATACTTTGCAAGTCCGTCAGAGCTATTGCAACCATAGTATTCATATCCGTATCGGTCTGTATTAGATAAGCCGTATTTTTCAATGATTCTATCAATAGCCTCAAATGTAACTTGCTTATCCATATTTTGAAATGTACCAAACATAAATCGAAGCAACGAATTATTGTCATTGAAAATCACTTTGTTGCACTTAGTGTTTATGCCCACGTTACCACCACCACAAAATAAATCTACAAAGCAATCCACATCTTGAGGGAAGTGCGGCAATATCTGCGGTAGTAATTTATATTTTCCACCGGTATAATTCAACGGAGATTGAATAAGTTCCCGTTGTTGATAATCATAACATTCACAAAGGAATAACCGTTCTTCGTTATCTTTAATATCGGATTTGCCTGCGCTAAATACTTTGTAACATTCTGAAAAGACTTTAACCTTGCCTTTTCTTGAAAGTATACGCATTATATCTTCATCGCTAATTTTAGCATTGGAACGGCTGTTTCCTTTTTCAGCCATATTGTTATAAGAGAGCAAAATGTATTTAGCTTTGATTTTAGCTATTAAATCCTCAAACGCTTTGGTGGCATTTGAAGTGCAGTAATCACTCTTTAAATTGCTTCTATCCATTTTAAGAGCGACACCTGATACATCAGGTTTCTCCCACCTTGCCACGTTTTCTAAAAGATGATATGCGTCGCAATATTGTCGAGAGTTATAGGGTGGGTCAATATAAACTAAGTCAGCTTCAATTCGCTCGACTAAGCGATTAGCATCTTCATTATAACATTGATTATTTTCGTTATTGTCATTACTTGCAAGAGGGACACTTAACTCTAGGTATTTATCGTATGTTGCACCTTTTATGTATGCGTCATAATGCCCACAAGTATTTGCTATCTTATCCATTGCGTATAAAAGTGAGGTGATAAGAATAGCGCGTTCTCTTTTGTTGATTTCATGAGCATTGAATCGTGTTTCTATATTTTCACGAATGAAACCGATTTTGCGACAATCTTCTAATGAGAAGAATGTGTTTGCAAAATGTTCCGACATATAGTTTTCTTCCGTCGGAATGGTATCATTATAAAATTGAACGAGCTGTTCAATTTTGAGCTCGTCATATTTTTCCGAGCCAAACCAAGCAATATGGCATATGTAGTTGAAATACAGAAAATCGTTAGTAATAAGTTTTTTATTCGCAAAAGCAGAAGCAACCGATCCTGTTCCCGCAAAAATATCTGCAACGGTATTAATACTATTGCATTCGTCTGCAACGGTGTTGCGAATGAAATCAAGTAGTTTATATTTGTTGCCTAGATAACGACGATTATTAATTTTGGTTGTTTTATACTTGGGTAGACTATCTTCCGTTACCTCGATCGTTTTATTTGATAGAGCCTTCGTTATTTTATCTATTACAGAATCATCCCAAACATATCTGCCCGTTTCAGTGGTAGGTATAGAGACGAGATTGTTTTTGAGCAGGTAATAGAATGTCGATCTACTTAAATTAAGCTTTTTTAATATTTCCTTAGACGTCAATGCGGTTGCCATATGCTACTCCTATGCAACTAAAAACCATTCTTTATTGGACATTATACCACATATTTATGCTTTTTTCAAGGCTTTATAGCCTTAATCAATAATAATTTTGGATGCACTTTGAAATTAGCATCGTTAGCATCGAATATATCTAAGAAAATCGGGTTTCCCGATTGTTCCTGCGAGGCGATAGCCGAGCGTCAAAAAAGTCGAAATCTACGGATTTTGGCTTTTTTCTTTACCTGCTTGCAAAAACAACGGTTTATTGGCTATTTTCCCAAAATAATCAAAGTATGAAAGCGAGCCTTTACTATTGGTTTGGAGCTCTATTTTGGTGCGTATTGAGTAATGAAACAAGCAGGTAAAGAAAAGTCCACCAAAAGTCTTTTGAAGGTAAGTAATCGGGAAACCCGATTCTTTTGTTGGGGAAAATTTTTTGCCTTCTTGGTTGCAAAACCGAGTATAAGTGTGCTTGGTTATATGAAGGGATGTCGAAAAATTCTTTTAAGAAATTTCGGTGCAGACCGTCAACTTTTCAAGAAAACTGTCCTTGGTATAGTAGAGGGGCAAACACTTTTAGAGAAACTTTTGCTCCTGCGTCTATATTTTTACCCATAAGTGTGCTTGGTTATATGTAGAGACTTTGAAACTTTTTTAAGAAATTTTTACGTTAGACCCCGAACTTTTTAAGAAAAGTGTGCTTGGTTATATAGAGGGGTATAAAAAAGTTTTGTCTTAGACGTGTACTTTTCGGGATAAGTGTGCTTGGTTATATGTAGGGGCATAAAAATTCTTTTGAGAAATTTCTATTCAGACCGCCACGTTTTGGAGATAAGTGTGCTTGGTTAAGTAAAGAGATATTTTAAGGAGGTACAACTATGAGCGGATAAACTCTTGACAAACAACTCTTGATAGGGTAAAATATATTTAGTCGTATATATACGATTATATGTTTACCCTACGGAGGAAAGGACAATGGCAACGGATAGGTCTACTAAAGACAAACGTTATGAAGAAAAGCATAAGGAAGAAAGAAAAGCTAAGTATATGATTTGGGGTACGAGCGTACCGCGAAAGTATGCCGAAGAAATAAACGAGTTCTTGGCAAAGTACGGTTTTACCAAAGTGCAACTCATCGAAGCAGGCTTTAGGGCTTTGATTGATGAAGCTGCCGAAACGGATACTTCTCTTGCCAAGACTATTGATGGCTACGACGATTTCTTTGTATCTGAGAAAAAGTAACAATTCTTCCTTATGGATGGTAGCGAGGAAAAATAACCGGATATCTCGACGTCCACAAAGGACTAAACTATTTTTAGCAAAAACTTTTTATCCGTAGATTTAACTACGGGTACAGCACAAAAAACAGACTATGAAATCACACAGGAACAGATAGAAACAAGCGCAACCATATTAGCGAATATCTTACTTGACTATGTAAAGCAAAACGGTATTTCTATCTCATCCCCCGAAAGTGTATTCGGCAAAGGAGAACACAATGAATAAAAGAGCGATTATTTATGCGAGATTCAGCTCGCACACGCAAACGGAGCAGTCAATCGAAGGACAGCTTCGGGAATGTTATGACTACGCAAAGCACCACGATTTATTTATCGTTGGAGAGTACATAGACCGAGCGTTGACGGGAACGACGGACAAAAGACCGAACTTCTTGCAAATGATTGACGACAGCAAGAAAAAGACTTTCGACTATGTTCTCGTTTACCAATTAGACCGCTTCGCTCGTAACCGTTACGACAGCGCGAACTACAAAGCGAAGTTAAAGAAAAACGGTGTGCGCGTACTCTCGGCAAAAGAGAACATAACCGAAGATGCAAGCGGTATTCTCATAGAGGGCGTACTTGAAAGTATGGCGGAATACTACTCGGCGGAATTAAGTCAAAAAGTACGACGCGGTATTAGGGAAAGCCTTTCAAAAGGCTACTTTATAGGCGGTTACAAATTATTCGGTTACGATGTCGTGGACAAGCGTTGGGCTATAAACCCGATTGAAGCGCCCATAGTAAAAGATATGTTCGAGCGGTACAAGAACGGAGAAAAAGCGAAAAGCATAATCGATAGACTAAACGCGCAAGGCATCCACAACAAAACCGGCGCTAAGTTTACCGTCAATTCGTTTGCAAAGATAATCCGCAACAGCAAGTATATGGGTGTTGTCATAAGCAACGGCACTACCTACACCAACATCGTTCCTGCGATTGTGGACGAACAGACTTTTATTCTTTGTAACAGGCTAATGGACAACCAACGGCATAAGCAAAAGACCGTACAAGGACACAGCGAGTACATACTTAGCGGCAAGTTATTTTGCGGCAACTGCGGCACGCTTATGACAGCCGAGGACGGTACAAGCCATACGGGAAAGGTCTACCACTACTACAAATGCTTTAACCGTATACTCCACAAGGAACAATGCAACAAGTCTAACATTACCAAAGAGAAGTTAGAAGATTTGGTATTTAGCAAGACAGTTGAATACGTTCTTCAATCGGGCGTTATAGACAAACTTGCGCTTAGCGTTACCGAGAAGTTCAACGAAGGTTTGCAAAAGTCCGACACGCTTGCTTTACTCGAAAAGGAACAAAAGCAAGTGCAAAAAGCAATAGACGGTTTTCTTTCGGCTATTGCCGCAGGTGTTGTTACGAAGTCAACGAAAGAGAAATTACTATCATTAGAGCAACAAAACGACGAGTTGGAAAGCAAGATTGCGGTAGAAAAAGCACGTCAAATACAACCGCTTGACTACGAGAAAGTAAAGGCGTTCTTGACTTACTTTGCGCGGAAGCAATACCAAAACGACGAAGAAAAGAACGAGTTTTTCAACTCGTTCATATACCGCGTGGTGTTATTTGATGATTCAGTTTACATATTTTACAACACTTCGCCGAATACGCCGACAAAAGTAAAGTTAGAAAATAGCGACCTAAACGAACTCCGTGAATACCGCGAAAAAAGAAAAAGCACTCAATTTGTTCCGCTTGGGTTCAAATTGGGTGCTCTTGGCGGAGTGTGGCACTTAAAATTAGAACTCTTTGCGTCCTCGATATTAGCGTTATCGTGGGCGTTTTTTATTGCCGTAAGCATTTCGTTAAAGGCTATCGGCGTTTCGTCTATAAGGTTATAAAAGAGTACGTTTTTATCGTCGAAAACATAAACGGCATTGACAAATAAATGTATCAATCTACGCCGAAAATCAATGCTTTGCGGCTCTCCGTCCGTGAATATGTTTAGCCATTGCAAAATATCTTGCTTTGTGTGTTTTAGGCTTATAGCAAGCCGTAATTTTGACAATTCGCTTTGCGCGTCGGCTTTTTGCAATTCAAGGTCTTTCGCTTTATTGTTAAACCGTTCTATAAGTTCCGCGCTCGTGGCTTTCAGCATTAAAGCGGCGCAATTATCAAGTTCTTTGTCAATCTCGATAAGGCGGCGTTCATACTCTTTTATTTTTGCGCCGTTGATAGAGTTTTGATATTCCAAAACAACCATATCGGCAATATGTTCGGCGCAATCGGGGTTAAGGACGTGTTCGAGCGTTCTATCAATAACAAAGTTTTCTAACTCGTCTTTTTTGATATTGTTTTTATTGCAATCGTGGGTTTTATAGCGTTTTGCACAAGCATAATAGTGATGTTTATCGCCCGTCTTGGACGTTCCGCTTATACCGACTAATTGCGTGCCGCAATGACCGCAAAAGGCTTTTCCGCTTAACAAATATTCGACTTTGGCTTTTGCCCGTGCAGGTGCAAACGCTCTTTCTTTTAATCGCTCTTGTACTCGGTCAAAGGTTTCTTTGTCGATAATGGCAGGGTAACTATTTTCGGATACAATGCCGTTAAAAATGTTCTCGCCGATATATTTACGGTTTTTCAATGTGCTTTGAAAACTGTTTATCGTTATTCTTTTTCCGTTGTGCGTTGTATATCCTTTTGCATTGAGTTCGGCAACAATTTTCTTTTTTGTTTTCCCCGCGGCGTATTCCTCAAAAAAGTATTTGATTGCAGGGGCTTTTTCCTCGTCAATTACTACGCGCTTATCAACGACTTTATAGCCGTATAGAATATGTCCGCCCGTGAAAGTTCCTTTAATTGCGCTTTCTTTCAAGCCTCTTTTTACCTTTTGGCTTAAATCGGTAGAATACATTTCTGCCATAATTTCAAGTATGCCCTCAATGAGTTTACCCTCTTGGGTGTCGCTGATGGCTTCCATAGCCGAAAGGACTTTAACGCCGC
>CAJUGP010000041.1:9857-18512 GCA_910586365.1 uncultured Christensenella sp.
TGTGCTCTTCCGATCTTTTGCTGTAATTTATGTTTATAAAATACGCTGTCATAGTGATTGCGCGAAAAGCGGTCAAGTTTATAGCAAATAATAAAATCGAATTGCTTTTTTTGCGCGTCCTCTATCATTTGCAAAAAATTCGGGCGGCAATCGTTTGTACCCGTCATTGCTCGGTCAATATATTCGTGTATGACGGTATAATTATTGCGTTCGGCGTATTCGCGGCAAACTCGGAGTTGTCCCTCAATGCTTTGTTCCGTTTGCGCTGCCGAACTGTAACGCGCATAAATGACGGCGTTCATTGTTCGCCCCTCTCGAATTTTCTTAACAACTCGATTACCTCAATAGTTTGTTCGTCCGTCAGTTTCCAAACGCTCGGCTCGAATTTATCGCTAACTTGTATTGTTAGCGTGTTTCCCTCGTTATCGTCCCAACCCATAAGATAAGCAGGCGTAACCCGTAACACTTCGGCAAATTCAATTACTTTCGTTTGCGTAATATCGTTAATGCCGAGTTCTATTTTGTTTATGCTGGAACGTGATTTATAACCCAACCGCTCGGCTAATTGTTCTTGCGACATATTGCGTTCGATACGCAAACGCTTTATGCGCTGTCCTAATGTTTCGTTGATTTCTGGCATTTTTCTTGCTCCTTATGAAAGATTACTTTCACATTATAAAGCATTGTAGAAAAAAAATCAACAAAAATTGCTTAAAATCGTTGACTTTAATTCTACAATGGTATATAATGCCCGTATGTAGATTTATAATCTACAAATAAAACAAGGAGGCAAGCGAATTATGACGGACACATTAAAGTTGAAGGCTCTTATTGTGGAACACGGCTACACGCAAAAGGACGTTGCAAAAATGCTCGGTCTTTCGGCGCAAAGTCTAAACAAAAAGATACATAATAAGACCGAGTTCAAGGCAAGCGAAATTAGTAGGCTTTGCGCCGTTTTCGGCATAGAGAACGGCACGACTATTTTTTTTGCTAACCGTGTAGATTTTAGTTCTACAAGCGCACAATGTTAGACTTTGTGCAAATCGGTATCATTGCATACCGCAACCCACAAACGGGCGAATATTCGCCCTCAATGCCTATTTATAAACCGAATACCGCCGATATTGCAAAAGCGATAGAAAAGCGGCAAGCGGCTTTTGATAGGCTACTCGCCGACGAATATATAAATTCGTTAGCAAACAAAAAATCAAATTAAAAAGGAGTTTTCAAACTATGAATTATCAAGGACAAGGCAAGTTAATAGGTTATCGCACCTATACCAAAGACAACGAGCAAAAACACGTTTACAATATCTTAAACGGTACTCTCGACAGCAAAACGGGGTTATATTCGGAGTGCGAATATATAACCGTTGTACAGTCGGAACAAACGCTTTCCGAATTGAAACCGCAAGAGGTTCGGTTTGAGGTGCAAGCAACGAATTTCGGCGGACAAGTACGCAACCGTTATATGAACGTAACGCCCATTGCGAAAGGGGGTAAAGTATGACGGAAAAGGAATTAGCCAAACAAATGGCAGAAACCGCCGAGATGTCTTTTAACAATATCGTTCCCGATTACAAAGGCGCGATAATGGACTATCAAGGTTATTTCGGCAATGGTAAATACGATTTGCGGCGTTTTGCGGAAGAGTGCGAAAAACTCGGTTATGACGTGTTACCACTCGAACAAACACCGTATGCGGTAATGCCGTTAGTCGGCAAACTTGTAGTTGAAAAGCGGAGGGCAACAAAATGAAAATCTTAAAAACAAAACAAAATATATCGGCGCATATTGCGCTTGCATACTTGGGCGGTTTGCGTACAAACGCCGCCGACCTCTTTCAAGATGCCGAATATAATCGCACTTTCAAGGCTTTGGAAAATTGCATTAACGATATGCTCGATTTGCCTTATGACGGCGATATAATCGACGAATATATTATCGTCGAACAAGAGGACACGAACACACCGCCCAACAGCGATTGACCTTTTAGATTGCAAGAGGCAAGAGAAAAGGCAACGACAACCGAAAAAGCAAGAGAGCGGTTTTTTGCGCTATACTCTAAAACCCGAAAGCAACCCGAAAAGTCGATTGACCTTTTGAGTTGCTTTCGGCACGAAAAAGCCAGCGCAAAAAATGGGGACTGTCAAGGGCAAAAGCAAAAAGTTTTTCGTATAAGCAACTGCATTATGCCGAAAAAGTTTTTGCGACCCTTGACAGTACGCAAGCGAACGACAGCAGAACGGCAACGCCGGACGGGCGAAAAGAACAAACCCACGCCGCGCCCCTCTCGAATCGGAACGCGAACGCGGACGCGAGCGACGGCGGCTCGCCCCGCCGCGCCGCGTCGCGCCCGACCGAGAGAGGCGGCGCGGTTTTCGCCTCGCGTGTACGCGCGCACGCGCGCTACTTGACATTAAGCACACAAGTGGAACACGCAAGCATTTAGGCATTATTCCCGACGTCGGGAAAATCTATCAACGGGAGGTATTATTTGAGTTACAAAGTTTCCTTTGTAACAAAGAAAACATACATTGACGGAACGGAAAAAATAACGGTTAAAAATGGCTACTTGACCAACCACGAAAAGGCACAACGGACAAAGCGGCGCAATCAGTTGAAAAAGGAATTAGAACGGCAAAGCATTATGCAAACGGGGCAATTATCTTTTGACAGCCTCGAACGCGAACAAGAACGATTAGCGGAGTTTGAAAAAAAGTATGCGCCAAAATTAAGCAATGCGGTTAGGTCAATGAATAGGAGCAAAAACAATCTAATGGACATACTACGTTGCAATACTTTCGATTTCTTTGTTACGCTCACATTCGACGATACAAAACTAAACAACACATACGACGATACGCAAACGCGCAATGCGTTTCGTAAGTGGCGAAAATCGGTTAAACGGTCTTTCCCCGATATGGTGTATATAGCCATAGAGGAATACCAAAAGCGCGGCGTATTGCATTATCATTTGTTAGTCGGCAATGTTACCGCTGACGAACTCGGACTTGTAAACAGCGGCAAAAAGGTACGGCGCGGACGGTGCAAGGGTCAACCGATTTTCAATGTTACAAAATGGCAATACGGTTTTAGCACCGTAACGCAAATACTCGATACCGAGGCGGTCAAATTCTACTTGTCAAAGTATCTTACCAAAGGGCAAGCCGACCCCCGATTTTTCGGCAAAAAGCGGTATTTCACAAGTCAAAACATTAACCGCCCGACAGTAGAAAAAGCGTGCTTTCCGTGCAATGAACAGTTCGACATATTCAATAGCATTTTGAAAGAGGACTACAACATTGACTACGAGGACGCAAGCAAAGAATATACCGTATTGAGTACCAAAAAAGAAAATAGCCAGCCTTAACGGTTGGCTATTATTATACCAAATTTGCCCTCGAATACAAAATATTTAACGAGTTCTAATTTGGCGTGTTTTGGCGGAGCGGGTGGGATTCGAACCTGAATAAATCGCTGAACCGCCTTAAAAATGAGAAAAAACAGCCTATTCTGCACGATAATCTAATGATTTCGGGTTTATGAGATAAAGCAAATAGTAGAATTTGGGGGCAAATTGGGGGCAAACCCTTAGTAATTGAGTTTATTCCCCTCTTGAATTAAGTAATCGTCGGGCAAATCGGTATAAGTATTAGCCAATTCACCCGAACTGTGTCCGACAAATTCGTCCCGGGCCGCAGATGAAACGCCGAACATTTGGCAGCGAGTATAAAACGTAGTGCGCAAATCGTAGAGCTTATGTCCGTTCCCGATAATGCTTTTGAATTCATTTCGGATCTTATCAAGATTGATACCCGGCATAATCGTATCGCCCGATATGTACGGTCTTAACATGGGCGTTATCGGAATGCGCTTTATTTCTACTTTCCCATTGTGCCGTTTGCTGTTGTTTGCATAAATCATTGTTTCGGTTATTCGTACTGTGCTATATTCGTTCGGACGAATACCCGTAAATAAAGCAATGGCAAATACGGTTTTGTACGGTTCTTGTGCGGTTTGTAGTAAAAATCGTTCTTCATCAATGGTTAACGCTTTTCCGTGCTTACGTTCATGCTTTTCGTGTATTACTATATCAAGCGGATTATGCGCTATGATATTGTGCTTGATAGCCATTTTAAGCGTGCAATTCATAAGCGAGAAAACATCTTCGGCGGTTTTGCTTTTACCCTCGTTAATAAGTCTGTCTATTAGCTCTTGGCACTGCTGCGGCGTAATGTCTTTAAGCTGCATGTTCTCGAATACGGGTAGAATGTGCTTTTTCAATCGCACAAGGTCTTTTGCGTATGTAGTGCTTTTTACTTTGCGTTTTCGGAACGTTTCAAAATAGTACATTGCGAATTTGTCGAAGGCTTTCGGCACGTTCGGTGCGACAGGCTTTTTGCCGTTTTGCGCATCGTTCAGTTTCTGAATGAATTTAGCTTTTGCTTCGGCAAGCGTAATACCGCTTGCAGATATGTTGTAGCCGTCGCTTCTAAGTCGAATCTCAAAGCTGACGGAATTGTTGCGAATACGCTTACGCACGTGCGCGCGTACCCCGTTTGTCTTAAATAGCGTCTTGAATTGTTTAGGCATTTCGGAAATTTCCTTTTGAGTGAATTCCAAAATTTCCGCCCGATCCGTTTGTTCGTAATTAAATTGAGTTAATAAACCTCCTTGTTCGGTAATCGGAAAGTCCTCATCGACCTGCAAATACCCCCGTAAAACGCAAAGCACGTTTTTAATTCGGTCGTTTTGCTGCTCGATCTGAGTAACAGCCTCCGCGACTTCTCGCAGCCGAAAGATGATGAATTGATTGTCCATAGTGTACGCTCCCGTTTTTGGGCATAGCGTAGTACATTACGGACAATAATTGTCAACGGGAATATTATTTTAAATCTAATTCTTTTCTAAGTGTTTCTACACTGTTGTGAAAACTGTCCGTTATTAAATACGGCATTTTTTTCTTTTCTGTCTCACTGCCATTTATGTTTTGTAATAGTATTTTCAGATAGTGTCTACTTTCTTGGTTTGCGATTGCTAGACATTGCATTATTACTTTTGTCAATTCGGTTTTATCGTATTCCTGTGTAATGTAGTAGTTTGCGTGTAACTCAAAGAATTTTTTATAGGTGTCATATTTTTTTTCGTAAACTACATCTAATATTTTGATTTTCCGTTGGTTTTTATTGTTAAGCCACACTGTGATTATGTTTGCAATTACGGATACTATCGATACGCTTGTTGATAGTGCTAATGCTATTATTGAGTATTTATCCATAGTTTTCTATCCTCTTAGTATCCGATAATATCGGTTGTATTTATGTTATGACGTTGCAAAATGCCTATTATGTAGCCTAGCGTAAGCGCGCGAAGCTCCGGCGTAATAGCTTTGTAGAGTTTTGATATATCTACGTAATTTTTATCGTTAAACATATCGCCGAAATCATTTGCAAACGCAATCGCATTGGGCGTTAACTTTGTAGGCAGCGTATTGTTTTGTTCGTACCCGTTTGACGGCTCGGTCAATCCCACAAGCTCGTCGAGCGTGCAGCCGTAGAATTTTGCAAGTGTTATGCAAAAGTCTATTCCGGGAATTGCTTTGTCATTTTCCCAACGACTTAAATTTTGATTTGAAATTCCCGTTTTCTCTTGAACATATTGGAGCGTGTATCCTAGTTCTAATCTATGATCTTTTAAGACTGTTCCAAAATTTTGCATCTTATTACTCCTCCTTTTTTGATTTTACAACAAATTTGTTGAAAGTCCTTGACTTCCGCATATAAATGGAATATAATAACTTATAAATCCGCATATATGTGGAATTACAAGGAGTGAAAACAATATGAAAATAAAGCCCGACAAGAGAATATCGAAGTTAGTTCGGACACATAATCGTCTTACTATGCAAATCAGTGGCACTATTCCGTTAATGGTTAAGAAGACTTCGTGCGCTATGGTTTTGCATTTTACATCTAAGAATTATTCCGATGTCGAGACTTTCGATGACTTTGTCCCTAAGCTTGAATCTGCTTTGACCGAGATGTGCAAATCTAACGATTGGGAGCTTGACGGATTTTTTTTGCTGAATTTGAAGAAGGAGTGAAAACAAATATGGACATTAAAGAAGTATACGACGTATTGTCGAAATGCGCACGGGATTGGGCAAGCGACGCCGATTGGTTCGACCATATGCACGCGCCGAGCCTGTCGGAGCTGTATCGGTTCGGACAAAAAGCAATATGTGATTTCATCGAAGCGGCAAGGTCGGAAGATTTTAAGACCGTTGACGAAATTGGCGAGTTGCTTGATAAGCTCCAATACGACATTTGGAATATGTACAAGTCTTATCAGAACGATCATTTCGATCACTTGGCAGAACTTTGGCGCTACGCATACACTGCTCTTTGCGACGCGGAAAACGCTATCGAGCGCAACAAGTAAGGCGGTGACGAAATGAGTTTAAGACATTCAACACAACAGAAAGAAGTCGCGGCGTTGGCATTGCGTGAATTGAACGTAAGTATGCCGTACGTCTTTGAATACGAGGCGCACGGCAGCGTGTATCTATTTGATTGCGGCAATGCAAAACGTATCGCGCCGAGTTCGGAGCTTGCTGACAAGGTTCGCGAAATAGAAGCGGCTCGTAAGCTTAAAATCTATGCCGTGACGCATGATTTTTTGCCTTCCGTCGGCGAAATGTATTCGTTTCTCTGTATCAGTCCGTACAAAGACGATTGGGACGGTATGGTGAAGTTGTCGTCTGATAAACAGCGCGCTTACGTATATGCCTATGTGTATAACCCTGTTATTCCCGAATATAGCGAAAGCGGTTACGTCTTGTTGAGCCTGATTAACGGTAAGCTTCTGCGAGTGGGGTGAAAGATGAAAATTCGAGTAATGGGCACGCGTGAAGAGTGCGAACAGGCTCAACGCTTTTATAAGCATTTAGGCAGAGGAAATAACATTTTGCATAGCACGGTGTCTGGGTTGTACCCCAATCGCGGTAGCAACAATCAGTTTCGTGTCTATGTTGAAATCGTTTGCAAGTCCGAGAAAATAGACCTTTACGGCGATACTTTACCCGTATGGAGCGAGCAATGAAAATCTTAGTAGCCTGCGAGGAAAGTCAACGAGTATGCAAAGCGTTCCGAGCCAAAGGACACGAATCGTATTTCTGCGATATTATCATGTGTTTCGGCGTTACAAATCCGAGTTAATAAACGGTGCGAATGAGCGCCGTCAACAAAATAATTAAGGGAGTATATTATGACAGACAAAGAGCGGTATGAACGAGCAATGCGCCAAGATTTTCCGCGCGATTTCGTCGACGACGATTATCCTGACGCATTGGAAGAAGTACTTTGCGGTAAATCTTGTTTAACAACAAATACGGCGTGCCGTATGCCGAAAAGCGGTGGAGTAAAGAAAATGGCAAAAAAGTATGGAACTGACAAACAGCAGGCGGCGTACAACACTGGGTACGGTTATGGACACGGTAAGATGAATAAACGCGTTCAAGTTCAACCGGAAAATCAAGCGGCATTTCGTGACGGCGTGAGCGATGCACGCGGTAAGCTCGGCAAGCCGAAGCCGCAAATGTCGAAAATCGAGCGTACTATTGCAGATAAAGTTCAATATTTCAGCGGTCGTATAGACGACAAAAGTCTTACGCAAGGACAACGCAATTATGCCGTTAAGCGTTTGCAACAGCTTGCAAAGTTGCATTAACATGCTGCACTACCTGTCGGGTAGGCAGGTTTTCACTCACAATCCGCTCCGGAGACGGGGCGGACAAGGCTATTCCCGAACAATGTTCGGTAGCAAATAAATAACGGTGTGCTATCGCCGAATCGGGCATAAAATGGCTGGAATATCGGCTATACGGTTAGGAGACTCATCATGGAAAAAGAAAAACAAGTGCAAACGAACGCCGCCGATGCGGCGGCAGCTCCCAACGCGACGGACAAGCTCGCTATCGAACAGTACGGCGATTATTTGGTATTGCCGACAATGTACATAACGCGCGAGCCGTACGTATCTAAAAACCAAAACAAACAGTTGTGGTCGTATAACGTGGTCGTAACGTTTTACGGTCAAGAGAAGAAAGTCGGCTTGCAAACGCCGGACAGCGACGAGTTCGGCAACTCCCGCCGAGACAAGCGCGACAAGTATGGGTATCAAGTGCTTGACGCAATGTTCGAGGCGTTGGGTACTGTACCGCTCGCCGTCAAGCTCAATAAGAACGCAAACGACGTCTTACGCAGCGTTGAATATTTCGCCGTCGGATTTGAAACAGTCGGCGAGCAGAAAGTTCTTGTCGATCACATACAGCTCGTTACGCAAAAAACGTCGAGTGAATCGCTGTTGCGTTCGGCTATTAACCGCCTGTCGCTTGTGCATGGTTGGGGGCTTCCGACGCTTTAATTTTTGTATGTACTAAGTTCTAAGAATCCGTATTGGCAGTATCGACGGAATATAAACAGACTGCTGCCATTAAACTACGGCGTGCCGCATGCCGTAAAGCGGCGGAGAATAAAATGAAAAAATCCACAATGTCGGCAATAGCGGCAGTATCGGTCGCGGGTGCGGCGGTGCTTGCTTTGGGCGCGGTGTCCGATTGGTTCAAGAATTGGGACACAAAAACATGGTT
>CAJUGP010000042.1 GCA_910586365.1 uncultured Christensenella sp.
TGCTCTTCCGATCTTTGGAGCACGTCGTCGTTTTTCCGCTGCCACCCTTGTTGTTGGCAAAGGCGATCACTTTTGTTCTGCCCATCGTAACACCCCTGTCTATCATATCACAAACGGACGGTAATTTCAATCGTTTTGCGAAAATCGGAAAATATTTTTCAGTCCTGTTCCAGATAGGCAATAATATCCGAAAGCCCTTCCCCCGTTACCGCGCTGACGGGGAAGATCTTTTTGCACCCCGCAAGCCGCAGCCAGCGCGAAACGCGCTCGACGTTGGCGTCGGGCTTGTCGATCCCCGAAACGATACCCACCACCTCGCGGTTGACGAGGTTGGTGATACAGGGCGAAAAAATCGAATACGGTTCGTTCGCCGAAAGCACTAAGCCCACCACGTCCGCCTCGTAGGCGTACAGCGCAAGCGCGCCGCTCGTCTGCCGCAGCTCGGTATATTCGCCCGGCGTATCGATGATCGTATCGAGATAATTGACGTATTGCGTTTTGAAATAGTGGATCTCCTCGCCGCGCAGCGCTTGCGTTAACGTCGTTTTGCCCGCCGCGACGCGTCCGATCAAGATGATTTTTTTCACAGCGCACCTTCCTGAACGGCGGTTACGTGCGCGTCAGTTCGCAGCAAGTATAACCGAGCTTGTTGATGACGTATTCGCGGATCGCCGTAAACGCCGACTCGACGGCGGAAACCGATCCCGAAATGATCAGCGTGCCCGTAAACCGATCGACGAATCCGATTTCGGCGTTGGAGGATTTCATGGCAAGGTCCGCCGCGATGACCGCGCTTTCCGCAGGGCTTATCGTGAGCACGCCGATCGCGCTGCGCGTGTAATCGGTTTTGGGATCAAGCCCGAGTTTGGTATAAAGCACCTCGTCGGGATTGGCGATGATATGGCAGAGCGTGACCTGCTTTCCGGGCACAAGCTCCTGTACGATCCTCATTTTATCCTGTAATTCCATGTCCTTTTTCTCCCTTGCGGCTTATCCGCCGATCTGCACGTGCAGTCCGCTCTCTTCGGCGCACGCTTTGAGGTATTCCATGCGTTCGCGCGAAGGCGGCTCGATCCCCTTTAACGCATAACTGCGCCCCAGCCCGTCGTATTTATCCTGCCCCAAACGGTGGTACGGCAGCAAGTGATGCTCCTTTACCGTTTTGAGCGAGGCTGCAAACCGCGCGATCGCGCCGATCTCTTCGCGCGTGTCGTTTACGCCCGGCACGACGGGGGTGCGGATAACAAGCTCCACGCCGCTTTGGGCAAGCTTTTTTGCGTTTTCCAAAATCAACGCGTTCTCGGCGCCCGTGTATTCCTTATGCTTCGCGCCGTCCATGAGCTTGACGTCCATTAAAAACAAATCGAGATACGGCAGCACTTGCTCAATATGCGAATACGGCACGTTCGCCGTCGATTCGATCGCCGTATGCAATCCGTTTTCCCTGCAAGCCTTCAAAAGATCGCGCGCGAATTCGTGCTGCGCCAAACACTCCCCGCCCGAAAGCGTGATCCCGCCGCCCGATCTGCGGTAATACGGCATATCGGCGAGCAGTTCGGGCATGATCTCTTCCACCGTTACGTCGCGCCCGACGAGCTTTTCCTTGCCGTTTTCCGCGAGCGTTTCCAACCCGTATTCCTGCGATTCGGGATTGCAGCACCATGCGCAGCGCATATAACAGCCCTTGAAAAATACGATCGTGCGGATGCCGTAACCGTCGTGAATGGAAAACCGCTGGATATTGAAAATTCTGCCCTTTCCCGAATACGCCATAGCTTAAAATCCCTGCTGCGTCCGCGCGATGATGTCGTCTTGCAGCGACTTGGAAAGCGTGGTGAAGAGCGCGCTGTATCCCGCCACGCGCACGACGAGCGTTTTATACTGTTCGGGATGCGCCTGCGCGTCCAAAAGCGTATCGCGCGTGACGACGTTAAACTGCATGTGCATGCCCTTCTGATCGAAATACGAGCGGATAAGCGCGACGAATTTCTGCAACCCCGCCATGCTTTCGAGCGCGGACGGGTGGAATTTTTGATTGAGCAGCGTACCGTTCGACGCCGAAGCCTGTTCGAGCTTGGCGACCGAGTTCGCCGTCGCGGTGGGTCCCTTCACGTCCCTTCCCGATGCGGGACCGATCCCGTCGGCGACGGGCGTATAGGCAAGTCTGCCGTCGGGCGTCGCGCCCGTCTGCGCGCCGAGCGGCACGTTCGCCGAAACGGGATACAATCCCGCTTGGAACGTTCCGCCGCGCACGTTGCGGTATTTTTCCATTTCCTTCGTATACGTATTGGCGACGCGGCGCGCGAACAAATCGACTTCGTAAATGTCGTTGCCGTACTTGGGGCAGGTTTCCTCGATAAGACGCTTGATTTCGCGGTAACGCGCTTTTTTCGCGTCGTCGAGTCCCCCGGCGTTGACGACTTCGTGATAGATCACTTTAACGGTATCTTCGTTGACGTCCACGCCCTGTTCCGCAAGCGAAAGCGCGATTTCGCCCGTAACGCGTTTTGCCTGCTCGCCCTGCAAGCCGTAGCCGAAATTCGCGGCAAGCGCGTCTTTCAGCTCGGACATGGTCACCTTCTTTTCGTCGAATACGAGCTGCTTGACGGCGAGCAGTCCGTCGCAGTTGTTGGCAATGCCGAAGCCCTGCGGTCCCGTGAAATTATACACCGCGCCGCCCTCTTGCAGCGATTTTCCGCGCCCGATGCAGTCCTCGACCATGCACGACTGAAAGGGCAGCGGACAGCGCTGCGCATGCGCCGCGTCGATCGCGTTATTCGCGTTGACGAGCAAGCGGATAAAATGACGCTGCTGCGTTTCGTATGCCGCAAAAAATTGCTCAAACGTTTCAAATTTCGTCACGTCGCCCGTGTCGGGTCCGATCCGCACGCCGCCGTTCATGCCGTTCGAGAACACCATTTCGAGCGAGCGGCACATATTGAAGAACGCCGCGTCGTGCCAGCCGTCGGTTTTGCCCCCTTTCTGCGGTTCGACGCAGCCGATAATGCAATAATCGCGCGCGTCTTCCAAGCTCACCCCGCGCGCCATCATGGCGGGGATGATGATTTCGTCGTTGTAATAAGCGGGAAGCCCCGTGCCGATGCGCGTTAGCGCGGCGGCTTTGATGAGAAGATCGTGCGGCGAACCGTTCCATACGCGGATCGAGAACGAAGGCTGCGGCAAACGCACGTGCATCGCCGCTTCGACGCACAAATACGAAAGCTCGTTGGTCGCGTCCATGCCGTACACGTTCTGACCGCCCACGATGAGGTTTTGGAACATGCCGTAACCCGCGAACCCGTCGGCAGAGGCGGCGTCGCGCACCTTGTTGATATCGTTGAGCTTCACCCAAATGCAGTCGAGATATTCCTGCGCCTGTTCGAGCGTGAGCCTGCCCGCGTCGCGGTCGGCTTTGTAGTAAGGGTACATGTATTGATCGAACCGTCCGGGCGAAATGGAATGTCCGCTCGATTCGATCTGCAATAACAGCTGCACGAACCAAAACGACTGACAAGCCTCGTAAAAACTTGTCGCGCCGTACTCGGGAACGCGGTCGCAGTTCTTTGCGATGAGCAGAAGCTCGGCGCGGCGCGTTTCGCTGCGCGCCTTTTGCGCCTCTTCGCGCGCAAGCGCGGCGTAGCGCTTGGAATAGGCAATCGCCGCTTCGCAGCTCTCGATCACCGCCGTTAAAAAATTGTGACGGCGCACGTATTCGGGACAGTAGACTTGCAACGCTTCCAGCTCTTTTTGCGCCTTTTCGATGATGCCGCGGTATCCGATTTTAAGCACTTCGCCGTAATTGACGTTGACGTGCCCGATCCCGTTGTAAAAATAGTTGCCGGGCGTATACATGCCGTGTTTGGCAAAGCAGTCGAAGGCAAGCGGGTCCATGTTCGATTTGGCTAAATCGGAACACGTTTTGCCCTTCCAATAGGGATAGACGGCGCGCAATTCGGCTTTGGTCTTTTCGCTGATAAAAAAGGGATCGGCGGCGCGCGTTTCCACCGTATCGAACTCCGCTTCCAACCACTCGTAAGAGTATTCGGGGAACACCTGACAGCCGCGCGGCGCAAGCGTGGCGCTGCCGACGATAAGCTCCCCTTCGCGGATCACGATGGGAAGATTGTTGAGAATATGCGAAAACGCCGCGCTTCTTCTTCGGACAATCGGCAGATTCTCGGTCTGCATATAGCTTTCGGTAACGAGAATCCCGCGCGCCGATTCGATTTCGGGCATGTTCGCATACAAATCGTTTACAAGCTTATCGATCCGCGCGCTTTTTTCCACTACATATCTGATCGTTTCCATATCGCTTCCCCACTGTTAAATCTGATCCCAAAGTTCCGCATGCGGCGCAGGGATCACCGACAACGCCGAAAGCATGCCGTCGCGCTTGGCGTAATTCGCGCCCGCCTCGATGGCTGCCGTGACGTCGCCCACGTCGCCCGTAATGAGGAACACGCCTTTGCCGCCCAAGCCGCGCGAAACGCGCAGATCGTAAATTTCGACCTTCGCGGTTTTCACGGCGATGTCCGCCGCCTTGATGCAAGTCGCGGCGGAGAACGTTTCCAAAATGCCGAGCGAGCCTTTTTTCTCGCTTTTCTCGGTGCCGAACAGCGCGGAGATCACGCTTTCGTCGATCCTGCCCATGACGGACGAATCGATGACGTAACCGTCGAATTTGGAAAGAACGTGCTGCGTTGCCGCCGTCACGTCGGAAATCGAACCCGTTAAAATCATTTCGTATTTTCCGGGGCAGGAAGGGTGCGCCGAAACGAGCGTGACGCCCGCGCTTTTGAGCGCGTCGTCGGTCGCTTCCACCCCTTTGGGCACGTTTTTCAATTCGATTACGCCGATAGCATGAAACATTTGTTACTTCCCGATAATAAGAATTCTGTCTTTTTTGATATGAACGGTCCCCGCGACGGAGGCATGCTGCGGAAGAGAAAGTCCCTGCGCGCTTTCCGCGATCCGATCGCCCGCCGCTACCGTATCGCCCTCGCTCACGCAGGGAACGGACGGGGCGCCGATATGCTGGCGCAAGAGGATTTCCGCGCAAGAGAACGCTGCGTCCCCTTTGAACACGGGCAGTTGATCGAATTTCGCCACGCCGAGTACGCTTTTCCACCGTTCGGTGGGGATCATGCGATACTCGCGTTCGGCGGGGACGGTCGCGTCCCATTTGGAGATAAATTTGAGTTTATTTTGCGCAAGGAGCGCTTTATAGCCGTCGATCACCGCTTTGGGGGAAATACCCTGACAGCAGGCAAGCGAGGCGCACAGTCCGCAACCGCAGCACAGCGTTGCCGAAAGCACTAAGCCGGGCGAAAGCTTTGCCGCCTGCGGCGAAGTGCGCACGAGCTTGTGCGGTTGCAAGGGATAGCCGAGCAGCGCGCGGGGGCAAAGATCGGTGCAACGCGTGCACTGGCAGCAAGCCGTTTCCGCCCGCGCCGCCGATTTTTCGGCGTTCAGCCGTTTTGAGCGCACCGCCTCGCACGATTCGGGCAAAACGAGAATGCCTTTCGTCGTTTTGGTCACGACGGCGGTTTCTTCGTCGATGATCTTCCCCATGGAAGGTCCGCCGTCGAGCACGGCATACCCTTCGGGTACGGTGACGTGGAGCGCCGCGAACAAATCGCTTATGCGCGTTCCCACGGGAACGGTTACGACGGCAGGCTCTTTTACCGCGCCCCCCACCGTGACCCATTTGCGCGTCACCGCCGCGCCCGTGCGCACCGCCTGCGCTACGTTATAAAGCGTTTCCGCGTTATAAACGATCACGCCCGCCGTTACGGGCAGATTGCCCGCTTTGACGACGCGCCCCGTCGCCTGATAAATCAAACTGATTTCGTCGCCGATCGGGTATACGTCGGGCAAAACTTTTACAATCGCGCCGTATTCGAGCGATTGCCCCTCTTCCAGATGCAGACGCCGCGCGGTGTGTTCCTTGATGCAAAGAAACACGCGCTTGATGCCCAAATATTTTGCCGTCTCGTGCGCGCCGAAGAGAACGCTCTCTTGTTCTTTGCGCAAAAGAAAATAATCGGAGTAGAGCAGTGGCTCGCACTCCGCACCGTTAATCAGCAGCGTATCCGCGCCCGCCGAAAGCTTGGCGTATGCGGGGAATCCCGCGCCGCCCGCGCCGACGATTCCCGCCTGTCGTAAAAGTTCTTTGAAATCCATGCGTTCGCCTTTAATCGACGATACCGACGATCACCGCGTCCACGGGCGCGTTCGGATTGTTCGCATACGCAAGGCGCGCGGGGCTGCCCGTCGTAATGAGGACGGTTTCGCCGATACCCGCGCCGACGCTGTCGACCGCGACGATGTATTTATTCGTATGCACGCCGTTTTCAAGGATTTCCACTTCCATAAACTTCGCACCGACGAGCGTTTCCTGCTTGCGCGTGGAAACGATATTTCCCTTAATGATACCCTTTAACACGGTTTTACTCCTTGACGATTTTCACCTTGCTGCCGTTCCGGATTCCCGCCGCGTTGGCGTCGTCGGTATCCACGTGCATTTCAAGACGGAAGGCTTCGCTTACGCGGATCTGAACGTCGTACCAGCGCGTGCGCTTGGTGCCGTTCACGTCCACCGTGACCAAATCCCCGTCGGATACGCCGTATACCGCCGCATCGGAAGGCGACATGTGAATATGTCTGTTTGCGATGATGCACCCTTCGTCGAGTTCCACGACGCCTTTCGGTCCGATGATGCGGACGGGCGCGCTTCCCGCAACGTTCCCCGATTCTCTTACGGGGGGTTTTACTTTCAGAACATAAGAATCGGTCAGCGAAATTTCAACCTGAGAAGTTTTGCGGACGGGTCCTAACACGCGCACGTTCTCGATGGGACGCAGCGACGGACCGACGAGCGTTAAACATTCTTTGCAGGCATACTGCCCCGGCTGCGACAAATCTTTCATGGGCGTCAGCTCATAACCCTTACCGAACAGTTTTTCCAAATCTGCCGCGGATAAGTGGATATGTCTGTTGGAAATGCCGACGGGCACGCCGCCGCCTTCCGCCGTTCCCTCGCCTTGCATCTGCGCGAGGATCTTTCTTACCATTTGCGCTACCTGAGCACTCGAAACTTCCATAATAACCCTTCTTGTTTGAATTTGCCGAAAAATCCCGCGGCGCCGCGCCCTGCGCGGCGCCGCGAGCCTTGTTTCTCCTTACTTGATTGCAGGAAGAAGCTTTTCGACGTCCGCGTGAGGACGGGGGATAACGTGCGTTGCGACCACTTCGCCGAGCGCCGTTGCCGCCGCCGTGCCCGCTTCGACCGCGGCTTTCACCGCGCCGACGTCGCCGCGCACCATCACGCTGACCAAGCCGCTGCCGATCTTTTCGCTGCCGATGAGCACGACGTTCGCCGCCTTCACCATCGCATCCGCCGCCTCGATCGCCGCCACGAGTCCTCTCGTCTCTACCATTCCCAATGCTTCCATGATATATGCCTCCGTTTTTTATTCCTTTCGGGATTTTCCCGAAATTAGCGTTGTTAGCCCGTCGTTAAAAATCTCATAACGTCGGGGTGAGGGTTTGCGATCACTTCGCAAACCTTTACGTTGCCGACCTCGGCAGCCGCGGCAGCGCCCGCTTGAAGCGCCGCCGTTACAGCCGAAACCTCGCCCTGTACGACGATCGTCACCAATCTGCCGCCAAGGCGTTTTTCCACATGAATGAGCCGCACGTCTGCCGCTTTTACCATGGCGTCAAGCCCGGTGATTGCGGCAACCAGAGCCTGCACCTCGAGTAATGCGATCGCGTTCATAAAGCCTTCCGCTCTTACTTGATTGCGGGAAGAAGCTTTTCAACGTCTGCGTGAGGACGGGGAATAACGTGCGTTGCGACCACTTCGCCGAGCGCCGTTGCCGCCGCCGTGCCTGCATCGACCGCGGCTTTCACCGCGCCGACGTCGCCGCGCACCATTACGCTGACCAAGCCGCTGCCGATCTTTTCGCTGCCGATGAGCACGACGTTCGCCGCCTTCACCATCGCATCCGCCGCCTCGATCGCCGCCACGAGTCCTCTCGTCTCTACCATTCCCAATGCTTCCAACATACTTTTTTTCTCCTATAATAATTTTTTATTTTTGTTTTGATTAAAACCGATTTTGAAAAACAGATTTCTCCGCTCAGCTAACGCTTCGGTCGAAATGACAAAAGCAAAGCTTCGTCATACCCTGCGCCCTACCGCTTGTCATGGCACATTGTCATACCCTGCGCCCTGCCGCTTGTCGCGTCGAGCGTCACCTGTCACGTCGAGCGGCACCTGTCATGTCGGGCGTCACCCGTCGCGTCGAGCGTCATGCCGGGCGCCTTGCTTTCTTTCATACCGTGCGCCTTCTTACCTGTCATGTCGAGCGGCACCTGTCATGTCGGGCGCCTTGCTACCTGTCATGTCGGGCGCAACCGAGACATCCCTTAACCGCACCGCGCAAACCTTTTTCACGTCGGGCGCCTTGCTATCTGTCACGTCAAGCGCCTTGCTATCTGTCATGTCGAGCGCAGCCGAGACATCCCTTAACCGCACCGCGCAAACCTTTTTCACGTCGGGCGCCTTCTTACCTGTCATGTCGAGCGCAGCCGAGACATCCCTTAACCGCGCAATTTGTCTTTGCCTAACGCGTTGAGCCGCGCAAACCACTCGATCTCCTCGCTTTGGCGGGCGATTACCTTGTGCGTGATATAAAGCCCGCGCTTTTCGGCTTCCTGCCTGCCCGCCGCCACCGATGCTTCCACCGCCGCGGCGTCGCCTTCCACCTTAATCGCCATGACGAGCGGCACTTTGGCGCTGTCGCCCGCGGCGGGTTTGTTTTTATCGATCGCCACGACCTGCACGTCCGCCGCCTTCGCCATCGCGTCGGCAACGACGATCGCCGTTGCAAATCCGAATACTTCGATCATTCCGAGAGCCATGCTTTCTCTCCGTTACTGCGCCACGTAGCAGATTTTAATGCCTTCCTGACGAATGTTGACTTCCATCGCCTCGTTGAGTTTATCGAGGGGGAACGAGTGCGTGATGAGTTCCTTAACGGGAATTTTCATCTCGCGCGCCTGACGCAGGAACGCCATCGTCGTGGGATAATCGTCCGCGCTGTAATCCCACGAGCCGACAATCGTGATCTCTTTATTGCACATGGCGAAGTGCGGGTTGACGCTGTACTCGCCGTTGTTGACGAAAAAGCCCATTTCGCACATGCCGCCGCCCCTGCGGATATATTCGTAAATATCCTTCGCCGCGGCGGGCGCGCCCGTGCACTGGAACGCAAAATCCGCGCCCACGCCGTTCGCCGCCTGTTTTACGATCTTGACGCGTCCTTCGAGCGTCGTCGTTTCCTTGAAGTTGATGACCGTTTTCGCGCCGAGCTTGCGCGCCATGTCGAGGCGTTTGGGCGTGCCGTCGATTGCGATAATGTGGTTGACGCCCGCCGCGCGCAAAACGCTGATCATGACAAGCCCCACGGGACCGAGCCCCTGCACCAAAACTTTGGAATTGAAGTTGATAAGCCCCGTCTGATTCGCCCGTTTCAACGCGTGAACGCACACGCACGAAAGCTCCAAAAGCATTCTCTCCTGTAAGTCAAGGTCGTTTACGACGAAGTACGTCGCCCCCTTGCCGCGGATGAGAAGATGGGTCGAAAACCAGCCCGTAAGCGGCTGCGCGTCGGAATGAGGGATCAAGCCGAACACGCCCTGTTTATCGCACAGGTTGGTGTTTGCGGGTTGGTTGCGGCAGATATAGCAGTCGCCGCAGCTGATGACGGACGTCACGATTTTATCGCCCACGTGAATGGGATTGCCCGCCGTATCCTTTTTAATGTTTTTACCGAGATAAACGATCTCGCCCGTGCCCTCGTGCCCGAGCGTAACGGGAATAATCCCGAAGGGATCGCCCTTCCATTCGTGCACGTCCGTGCCGCATACGCCGCAGCCTTCGACCTTGACGAGAATGTCGTCGTCGTTGAGCGCGGGAACGGGATATTCTTTGACTTCGATGCGTTTGGGTGCGGTAAGCGTAGCGACTTTTGCGGTTTTGGGAACGCCCGCGCTTTGCTTTTTGCCGCCCATTTCGCCCAAAATCTGACGGACGATATTCTCGACCTGAGAAGAAGTGATATCCATAATGTGCTCCTTAAATAATTCTGAAACTATCGGACATAACGCAGCGGCGGCGGCGCGTAAAGCTCTTTGCGCTCGTCAGCCCCTCGCCCGTCGGACCTGCGATCGTGAAGGTGGTGTGCCCTTCCCCGCCGAAGCCGATGCCCGCATACGAAGGCGCGTTCTTGACAAAAATGGTCGTTTCGACGGCGCGCGCGAACCGCGTGAGATGATCGATATTTTTGGAATGCATGTGCGCCGTATGGCGGCAGCCGTGTTCGGCTTTGACCGCAAGATCGATCGCTTGATCGATATCGCGCACGCGCACGATAGGAAGAATAGGCATCATCAGCTCGTTCTGCACGAAGGGGTGCTCGAAGGACGTTTCGCAGATGATGCAGCGCACCTCGTCGCCGACGCGCACGCCGATTTTTTCAAGCAAAACCTTGGCGTCGCGCCCCACGCAATCGCGGCTCACGACCTTTTTCACGATCCCCGTTTTGGGGTTTTTGCTCTCGACGAGCACGATCTCCGCCAAACGGTTCGCCTGTTCGAGATCGATCTCGTACGCGCCGTTTTCCTTCATGGAAGAAATCAGCTCGTCGGCGATATTCGCAAACGCAAACACCTCTTTTTCGGCGATACAGGGCAGATTATTGTCGAACGAGCAGCCGTCGATAATATCCTTGCCCGCTTTGCGCACATCGGCGGTGTCGTCGACGATGACGGGCGGATTGCCCGCGCCCGCGCCGATCGCCTTTTTCCCGCTCGAAAGCACGCTCTTCACCACGCCCGGACCGCCCGTGCACACGAGCATGCGCACCGCGGGGTGTTGATACATGATCTGCGCCGATTCGAGCGTCGGCTTCGCCGTGGAAGCGACGAGCACCTTGGGTCCGCCCGCCGCCGCGCACGCGCGGTTGACAAGATCAACGGCGTAATTCGACGTTGCGATCGCGTTGGGGTGCGGGTTGAAGACAACGCCGTTGCCCGCCGCAATCATGCCGATGCTGTTGCAGATCACCGTTTCCGAAGGGTTGGTGCTCGGCGTGATCGAACCGACTACGCCGAACGGCGCCATTTCGGTCAGCGTCAAGCCGTAATCGCCCGTCTGCGCGCTCGCCCGTATATCTTCCGTCCCCGGCGTTTTGTCGGCGACGAGAATATGCTTTGCCGTTTTGTGATCGACGCGCCCCATCTTGGTTTCCGCCACGCCGAGCCGCGCCATCACAGGCGCTTCTTCGCGGCACAGATTACGGATCGCGGTGATGATCTTTTCCCGTTCCATAACCGACATCGCGCGGACGGCTTTATAACCCGCCGAAGCCGCGTCGATCGCGTCGTTCATGTCGGCATACACGCCGATAAACGCTCTGCCGTTATATTGCGTGGAATCCCAGCTTGCCGAAGAGGCGTTCTGTCTGCCCAAGCTTTTGAGCACAGCCGAAACCACTTCTTCGATTTTGGATTCCGTCCAATCAATCGCCATGTAAGCTCCTTTTTATTTGCCGAGCGCCGCAAGCACTTTTTTCGTGATCGCTTCGACAAGCTCTTCCTTGCTGCAATTAAACGCGGGCTTCGCCTCTTCCACCTCGATGCCGGGGTGACGTCCGGGAAGGTTCATTTTCTTGCGCAGCTCCATAAGTTTCACGAGCTGCGGTCCGGGAATTTCGTGCACCGCGCCCAGCTCCATGGCGTGTTTGCAGATGATCGCGTTGAATTCCACTTCTTCCATCGTGAACATAGCCTTGTTCAGATCGCACCCGACGGTCAGCGCGCCGTGGTTGCGCAGCAGGAAGGCGTCGTGGTTCTGGATATACGGCTCCAAGCTGTCGGGAATTTCCATCGTCGAGGGCGTGCCGTAGTCGCAGGTGGGCACTTCGCCGATCGTGAGAACGGCTTCGGGAAGAATATATTGATCGAGGTCGATATCGGCAACCGTGAACGCCGTTGCAACGGGGGGATGCGCATGCACGACCGCGTTGACGTCGGGACGGTCTTTATACACGCGCATGTGCATTTTGATTTCCGACGAAGGATTGAGCTTGCCTTCGAGCTTTCTGCCCTCGCCGTCGACCTTGATGATCATATCGGGCGTGAGCGAACCTTTGGAAACGCCCGTGGGCGTGCAGTAATATTCGTTGGGACCGATTTTAACGGAAATGTTTCCGTCGTTCGCGGCAACGAAATTTTTTGCATAGAGCTTATGCCCTACCTCGCAGATTTCCTTCTTGATTTCAAACGGAGATTTCATAGTGTTACCATTCCTTTATATGATTTTTATTTTTTTATGCTTTGGAAAGCGCCAACGTATCGAGGGCGATCATGTATTCCTCGTCGGTGGGAATGACGAACGTGCGCACCTTCGCGCCCGCTTTCGTCAGCTCGACGGTTTCGCCCCGCGCGGCGCGATCGTTGACGGCTTCGTCGATCGCAACGCCCAGCCCGTCCATATCCTTACACACGAGCGAACGGATCTCTTTATCGTTTTCGCCGATGCCCGCCGTAAAGACGAGCGCGTCGCAGCCGTTGAGTTCGGCGAAATACGATCCGATTATTTTTTTGATTTGGTGAACGAGGATCTTGACGGCAAGCTTTGCGCGCGCGTTTCCGCCTTCCGCCGCCGCCTTTACGTCGCGGCAGTCGCTCGAAACGCCCGAAATGCCCAACAGCCCCGCCTGCGAATTAATGAGCTTTTCCGCCTGTTCGGGGGTAAGCCCCTCTTTTTTCATAATGTAAGTGAGTACGGTGGGATCGATCGCGCCCGAACGCGTTCCCATCGGCACGCCGTCCTGCGGCGTAAAGCCCATCGAGGTATCCACGGCTCTGCCGTTCACCGTCGCCGTGATCGAAGAACCGTTGCCCAAGTGGCAGGTGACGATCTTCGCGTTGGGATTGCCGAGCAGCTTTGCCGCCTTTCCCGCCACGTAGCGGTGCGAGGTGCCGTGGAAGCCGTAACGGCGTACGCGGTATTTTTCGTACAGCTCATACGGGATCGGGTAAATATAGGCGTAGTCCTCGAAATCGGAATAATACGAGGTATCGAACACGCCGACGTGAACGGCGTGCGGCATCGCCTCGGCAAGCGCCTTATAGCCGCTGATCGCAGGCGGTCCGTGCAGCGGATTGATGGGCACGATGCTCTCGAGATACGCGATTTCGTCCGCGCCCAAACGCGACGAAGCGCGCAGCCGTTCGCCGCCGTGCGCAAACCGATGCCCCACTGCCGCGATCTCGTTTACCGACCGCACCGCGCCGTATTCTTCATGCGTCAGCAGCGCAAGCACTTCTTTCACCGCCGCGCGGTGGTCGGGCAGAAGCACGTCCGCCTTGTAATCGCTCATTCCTGCGCGTTTGTGCGCGATTGCGCCGTCGATCCCGATCCGCTCGCAGTTGCCTTTTGCCATTACCGCGCCCGTATCCATATCGAACAGCTGATACTTAAGCGAGGAACTTCCCGCATTGACGACGAGTATTTTCATAAACGCTCCCGTATAAGCCTTTTTTTGACTTCGACTTTTACCGTAGTTCATTTTACCATATTAAAATAACTTTGTCTATATCTGCTCGAAAGATTGACAAAAAAAAATTTACATGATACAATATGAACACAAAAGAACAAAACAGCGCAAAAAACCGACGCTTTTTGCAGGAGATAGAGAAAATGACCTTAAAAGAACGGCAGCAGGAAATCCTGCAAACGTTAAAAGAAAAAAAGTCGGCGGACGTTGCCGACCTTGCCAAAGCGCTTTACGTAAGCGAAGCGACCGTTCGGCGCGATCTTTCCGAAATGAAGAGCATGGGGCTGATCGAACGCAGCCACGGGCGCGCCCTGCTGCCCGAAAACTCCGACGAAATTTCGATCTTTATCCGCATGGAAAAGAACGTGACCGAAAAAGAAAAGACCGCCACCAAAGCGCTCATGCACATTCCCCCGTTCAAATCGGTTTATATCGACAGCTCTTCCACCGCGCTGGCGTTGGCGCAGCGCATCGACCTTGCCTTCAAAACGGTCGTCACGAACAATTTGCAGACCGCGCTGCTGCTCGCAAAAAAGAGCGACATCAATTTATTTATCCTCGGCGGATGCGTGCAGAACAACACCACCTGCGCCTCGGGCAGCTGGACGACCCATCAGCTGAGCGATTTTTCGTTCGATTTGATGATTTCATCGTGCGCGACCGTGCAGGGAACGGACGTATACGAACGGTCTATGGATCAGCGCGAGATCAAGCGCGAAGCGTTCAAGCGGTGTAAACAGCACCTTCTCGTCGTCGATCATACCAAATTCACGGAAAGCGCGACGTATCGGTTAAACTCGCTTCGCGAATACGACCTCGTCGTCACCGACGCGCCGCCGCCCGAGCCCTTTGACGCGACGGGCATCAATATCATATGGTAAAAAAAATCCCCCTTCCGCATATTGCGGAAGGGGGATTTTGTTTTCCTTCTATTTATACGATTCCGTGCGCCATCATCGCCGACGCTACTTTTTCGAATCCCGCGATATTCGCGCCCGCCACGTAATTGCCTTCCATGCCGTATTCGCGCGCCGCGTCGTCCATGTTGTGATAGATGTTCACCATGATGTTTTTGAGTTTGGCGTCCACTTCTTCGAACGACCAAAACAGTCTGCCGCTCGACTGCGCCATTTCGAGCGCGCTCGTCGCCACGCCGCCCGCGTTCGCCGCCTTGGCGGGCAGGAATACCACGCCCGCTTTTTGGAACGTTTCGATCGCTTCGAGCGTCGAGGGCATGTTCGCGCCTTCGCCCACGTATTTTACGCCGTTTTTCACGAGCAGGCGCGCGCTTTCCGCGTCGATCTCGTTCTGCGTAGCGCAGGGCAGCGCCACGTCGCAGGGAACGGACCAAATGCCCTTGCAGCCCTCGTGATATTCGCTCCCCTTTACGCGCGCGGCGTATTCCTTAATACGGGCGCGTTCGACTTCTTTGATCTGTTTTACGACGTCGAGCTTGATGCCCGCGTTATCGACGATATAACCGTTGCTGTCGTACATGGCAACGACGAGCGCGCCGAGCGACTGCGCTTTTTCGCAGGCGTAAATCGCCACGTTGCCCGATCCCGAAATGACGACGCGCTTGCCCGCGAACGAATCGTTACGGCACTTTAACGCCTCTTCGGTCATATAAACAAGCCCGTAACCCGTCGCCTCTTTGCGCGCGAGCGATCCGCCGTACGAAAGCCCCCTGCCCGTGAGCACGCCCACGTGCTCGTCGCGGATGCGCTTATACTGCCCGAAGAGATACCCGATCTCTCTGGCGCCCACGCCGATATCGCCGGCGGGGACGTCGGTATCCTGCCCGATATGGCGGTAAAGCTCGGTCATAAAGCTTTGGCAGAACCGCATGACTTCGTTATCGCTTCTGCCCTTGGGGTCGAAGTCCGAACCGCCCTTTCCGCCGCCGATAGGCAGCCCCGTCAAACTGTTTTTAAGAATTTGCTCCAAACCGAGAAATTTGATAATTGAAAGATTGACGGAAGGGTGAAAACGCAAACCGCCTTTATACGGACCGATCGCGCTGTTGAACTGCACGCGATAGCCCTTGTTGACGTGCACGCCGCCCTGATCGTCCACCCACGGCACGCGGAACATGATAATGCGTTCCGGCTCGACGAACCGCTCCAAAAGCGCAGCTTTTTCATATTCGGGGTGACGCTCCACCACCGGTTGAAAGCTCGTTAAAATTTCCGTCGCAGCCTGATGAAATTCCGGCTCGTTCGGATTTTTGTTTTTCAGTTCTTCCAAAACTCTTTGCACATACGACATATCCATTCTCCTTTGCGCCGCTGTCGTTTTCCGCGCGGCTTTCTTGTCCCCTTTATTATATCAATTCTGTTAAATTATAGCAATTATATTTCCATAACGATTCTTAATATATTCTATAAGTTCAACTTATATTTTTTCGTTTACAAATCGATGCGTTCAAACTTTTTAACGGACAAAAACAGGCTCAGCGCGGTCAAAACGGCGTATAACACGACGCCCGTAAAGAACACCGCGAGTTTTGCGCCGA
>CAJUGP010000043.1 GCA_910586365.1 uncultured Christensenella sp.
GAGATACGAATTCGTGACTGGAGTTCAGACGTGTGCTCTTCCGATCTGCAGGGAGAACGCCTATATCCTTGCCTGGACGACGACGCCGTGGACGCTGCCTTCCAACGTGGCGCTGTGTATGAATCCGCAGGAAGATTACGTTGAGATCGAAGCGGAAGGCGCGCGCTATATTTTAGCCGAGGCGCTCGTTCCTAAGTTTTTCGAGGAATATGAGATTGTCGGGCGGAAAAAGGGGAAAGAGTACGAAGGACTTGCTTACGAGGCGCTGTTTTCATATGCGCAAGCCGATTTGCAGGCGTCGAAAAACAGTTGGAAGCGCGTTTACGAGGTCGTTTGCGATCCTTACGTTACCTTGACCGACGGCACGGGCGTGGTGCATATCGCCCCCGCGTTCGGACAGGACGACTATAACGTGGGCAGAAATTACGGCTTGCCCGTGCTTTCGCTCGTCAACGAACAGGGGAAATTCGATGCGCGATGCCCTGAACTCAACGGTTTGTTTATTAAAAAAGTCGATAAAGTCGTGCTCGATCTGCTGAAAACGCAGGGAAAACTCTTCAAAGCGCTGCCGTTCGAGCATGATTATCCGCATTGCTGGCGGTGCGATACGCCGCTTATGTATTACGCGCGAGAGAGTTGGTTTATCAAAACCACGGCAGTGAAAGACAGATTGATCGCCGCCAACCGTTCTGTTAATTGGATTCCCGAAACGATCAAGGAAGGGCGCATGGGTAATTTCCTTGAAAACGTGATCGATTGGGGGCTATCGCGCGATCGCTATTGGGGAACGCCGCTGCCCGTGTGGGTGTGCCCCGACTGCGGCGAGATCGAAGTGATCGGCTCGCGCGAGGAGCTGCGGCGCAAGTGCGGCGCGCCCGAGGGCATCGAGCTGCACCGTCCTTATCTTGACGAACTGACTTGTTCGTGCCCGCAGTGCGGCGGCAAGATGAAACGTACGCGCGAAGTCATCGACTGTTGGTTCGATTCGGGCTCGATGCCGTTCGCGCAGTATCATTATCCGTTTGAAAACAAGGATTTGTTTGAAAAAACCTTCCCCGCCGATTTTATATCCGAGGCGGTCGATCAGACGCGCGGCTGGTTCTATACGCTGCTCGTGATTTCGACGATCCTGTTCGATCGGGCGCCCTTCAAAAACTGCATCGTGCTCGGGCACGTGAACGACCAAAACGGCGTGAAGATGAGCAAGCATAAGGGCAACGTCGTCGATCCGTGGACGGTGCTCGACAAGCAGGGCGCGGACGCCGTGCGCTGGTATTTCTATACGGGAAGCTTCCCTTGGATCCCCACGCGGTTCGGGCAGGAAGCCGTTTCCGAGGTGCAGCGCAAATATCAGGGCACGCTGTGGAACACGTATGCGTTCTTTGCGCTCTATGCTCAGATCGACGGCTACGACCCTTCGCAATACGATTTGAAATCGTGCGCGCTCACGCTCATGGATAAATGGGTGCTCTCTAAGCTTAACACCCTTGTGAAACGGGTGGACGAAAAGCTTGCCGTTTACAACATAACCGAAAGCGCGCGCGAGATTCAGGACTTTGCCGACGTGCTCTCGAATTGGTACGTCCGCCGCGGACGCGACCGCTATTGGGGCGCGGGCATGTCTGCCGACAAGGCGGCGGCGTATACGACGCTTTACACCGTGCTCGTTACGCTTGCAAAGCTCACCGCGCCGTTTACGCCCTTCACGTCGGAGATGATGTATCGCAACCTCGTGCCGCAGTTTTACAAAGACGCGCCCGTTTCGGTGCATCTGTGCGATTTTCCCGTTTGCGACGAAAGTTATCTGAACGCCGCGCTTGAAAAGTCGATGGACGACGTGCTTGCCGTCGTCGCGCTCGGCAGGGCGGCGCGCAACGCGGGCGCGGTGAAAAACAGACAGCCGCTTGCCGAGATGATCGTCGTGAGCGAACGCGCTATCGCGCTTTCCCCCGAACTCGAAGGCGTCGTGCTCGACGAGCTAAACGTAAAAAAACTGACTTACGCGCAGGACGAAAACGCGCTTATCGGCTACACGCTCAAACCGCAGCTCAAAACGCTCGGACCGAAATACGGAAAACGGCTCAAAGAGATCACGGCGTACTTGCAGGAATGCGACGCGGCGGCGTTGGTCAAAGCGGTGAAAAACGGCGGAACGTACGCGATCCTCGGCGGCGAAGTCGTGCTTTCCGAAGAGGATTTGCAGATTTTCACGCAGCCGCGCGCGGGCTATGCCGCCGCCGCGGAAGGCGGGATCACGGTCGCGCTCGATACCGATTTGACCGAGGAGCTGCTCGACGAAGGGTGCGAACGCGAGCTTGTTTCCAAGATCCAGACCATGCGCAAAGAAGCGGGGTTTGAAGTGACCGACCGCATCGAAGTGTATTATAAGGCGCAGGGGCGCAGCGAACGCGTGTTGAAGAACGGTTCGCTTGCCGATGACGTTTTAGCGCAAAGCGTGCAAGAGGGCGACGGCGCGGGATACGCGAAAACGTACAATATCAACGGCGACGAAGTAACGCTCACCGTGGCGAAAGTCGAAAAACAATAACCGCCGTTTCACGCGGCGGAAGGTAAAAGCAAGGACGGACCGTCCTTGCTTTTTTGTTCGGATTGTGTTATGATGAATAAAAAAACGTACGGAGAGGTTTATGAACGAAGAATTTTGGGAATTGCTTGACCGGCTCGTTGCGCAATCGGAAATCGTGATCGACAGACCGAAAGGCAGTGCGCACCCGCGTTACCCGCACTTGCTCTATGAAGTAGCTTACGGTTACTTAAAAAACACCGCTTCTCCGGACGGCGACGGGATCGACGTTTGGGTAGGAACGGGGTCGGACGGCGTCGTCGGGATCGTCTGCACGGTCGATGCCGTAAAACGCGATTCCGAGATCAAGATACTTTTGAACTGCAGCGAGAGCGAAAGGGATAGGATCTTAAAATTCCATAACCGCACGCAAAGCATGAAGGGCATCTTGATCGAAAGGGGCGCCGACGCGCTTTCAGACTTCCGTTAAAAGCGTTTTGTAATCGGTGTAAATCACAAAACCGGGTTTGGATTTCGGGGGCTTTTTCACGTATTTGATCTTGCAGTAGTCGACGGGGATCTTACCCGCGCCGCCGTCGGAATAGCGCGCGCAGATCTGCGCCGCGAAGAGCAGAACGCCGTCGGGCACGTTTCTGCCTTCGGTACGGATCACGACGTGACAGGAATGGTATTTCTGCGTATGCAGCCATAAATCGTCGGGGGCGGACGCGCGCACGAGTTTTTCGTTTTGCAGATTGTTGCGCCCCGCGTAAATCGTAAAACCGTCTTTTTCGTACCCGCGCCAACCGATTTCCTGCGGCGGTTTGCGCTTTTTTTCTTTGGGCGGTTCAAGGAGCTTGGCGGCGGTCAATTCTTCTTCGAGCGGCGGCAAATCGGCTTCCTCTTCCGCCGCGCCGATCGCCGCCAAAAGGGTGTGCAGATATTCGATTTCCCGCCGCGTTTCCTCTTCCTGCGGCGCTAAAAATTCCGCCGTGCGCTTTTGTTTGCGGTAACGCTTAAAATACGCCTGCGCGTTCTGCGCGGGGGAGAGCGCGCGGTCGAGCGTGATTTTGAGGTTGCTTCCGTCGTAATAGTTGTAAAGCTCCACGCCTTCCGCGTTGCGCCCGATTTCGTAGAGGTGCGCCGTCAGCAATTCGCCTTTGATGCGTAACAGCTCGCAGTCCTTGCACTGTTCGCGTTTTTCGATTGTCTGCGCCAGCCGTTTTTCTTGCTTTTTGAGCGCCGACGCGCAAGCCGATTGCAAGCGCTTGCGTCGGCTCTCGAACGTTTTTTTCTTGCTGCGGTTATCGTAAAAATACGTCTGCGCCGCCGCGAGCGTGGGAAAGGGAATGCCCGCCGTTTCGCGTGCGTAAAAGTCGCGTTCACCGACGCGGGGCGATAGCTCGTCGCTGAAAAGATAACCGAAAACATGTTCGGCAAGGCTGCCGCCCGTGTAGCTTTGCGCGATTTTCTCCGCCGTGTGGGGAGCGATGCCCGCGACGCGCGTAAAAATCGCGCCGCTCAAATCGCCCGTAACGTGTTCGAGCGCGCAAGACAGCGCCGTTCTGTCGGAAGGGTCGGCTTTGTCCTGCGCGGCGGGAAGGGCGTATTTCGCGCCCGTCAGGATCATGCGTTTCGCCGAAAGATCGGCGGACGTCGTTTTGAGCGCGCCCAAGATCACGCCGTTTTCGGTTAAAATCAAGTTGGAGTATTTGCCCATGATCTCGGCGTACAGCGTCTTGTTGCAGTCGTTGAAGTCCGATCGGCAGGCAAGCTCGAATTTTACGATCCGCTCGAAACCGACGAGGGATACGGAGAGGATCTCGGCGTTTTGCAGGTGTTTGCGCAGCAGCATGCAGAAATTGGGCGCGACAAGGGGCGCCTGCGCGTCGCGTTCGGTAAAATATACCCCGCAATCCGAAGCGTTTACGTTAAGAATGAGTTTAAGCGTGGTTTTTTGCGTGTATATATAGAGGACGGTTTCTTCCCGCCCCGGCTGCACGATTTTGCTGATTTTGCCGCCGCGCAGGGCGGCGTCGAGTTCTTTTGCGCTCAAACGGAGCGTAAACGCGTCTTGCGGCATGACCTTCTCCTTAGGCTTTTCATGCCGATGATAACACAAAAAATAAAAATTGTAAAGAAAATTGCTTTTCTTTTAAGCGCGGATATGATAAAATAATGCTTGCGGCTTAAAAGGCGAAGTTTACATTGTAGGCAGCCGCGGCACTTACCGTGCTAACGAAAAGGAGTAAAGATATGAAGTACACAACCGCACCCGCAGAAAAGAGCACCGTTAAAATTACGATCACGTTCAATGCGGCAGAATGGACGGAAGCGATCGAGAAGGCTTACCGCGAAACGAGGCATAAATACGCCGTAAACGGATTCCGCAAGGGCAAGGCGCCCAAGCACGTGCTCGAGCTCTATTACGGAAAGGGACTGTTTTACGAGGACGCGCTCAACATTCTCTACGCCGAGCACTATCCGCAGATTTTAGAGAAGGAAAAAGACAGTCTTTTCCCCGTCGGCGATCCCGCGCTCTCCGTGGAAGACCTTACCGACGAGAAAGTCGTGCTTGCGGCGGCGGTTCCCGTAAAACCCGACGTGCAAATTGCCGCGTATACGGGTATAAAAATTAACGAGTATGAGTATACTGTTACGGATGCCGACGTCGACGCCGATATCGAAGCGATGCGCGAACGCATTGCGGAGAAGGTGGACGTGACCGACCGTCCCGCGCAGATGAAAGATACCGTTAAGATCGATTTCGTCGGCAAATGCGACGGCGAAGCGTTTGAAGGCGGCAGCGCGGAGAAATTCGATCTTACGCTCGGCTCGCACCAGTTTATCCCCGGATTCGAGGAACAGGTCGTCGGCATGAGCATCGGCGAAACCAAAGATCTGAACGTCACGTTCCCCGAGGACTATCAGGCGGAAAACCTCAAAGGCAAGCCCGCCGTGTTCACGGTGACGCTGCATGCGATCAAGGGGCTTGTTCTTCCTCAGCTCGACGAAGAGTTTGCGAAGAAAATGGGCAGCGATTCGCTCGAAGCGTACCGCGCGAAGGTGCGCGAGCGCCTCGAAAAGAACGCGCAGAGCCGTTCCCGCAACGAAACCGAGAATTCCATTCTCACCGAGATCGCCAAGGGCGCGACAGCGGAAATCCCCGAAGTCATGCTCGAAAGACAGGAAGACGTTTCCATGCAGCGCCTCGAATACAATCTTATGTATCAGGGCATCAAAATGGAAGACTATCTTGCCTATATCGGAACGACGAGAGAGCAATATAAGAAGAACTTCGAGGAAGAAGCGCGCCGCACCGTGCTGCATCAGCTGATCATCGAAAAGATCATCGAGCTGGAAAAGATCACGGCGAGCGAAGAGGAAATCGCGCAGAAGGTCGCCGAGCAGGCGAAGAGCGTGGGAAAAGAACCCGAGGTATACCGCAAGGAAATCGATCCCAGACAGCTCAGCTATATCGAAAGCGATATCAAAGTGACCAAGCTCTTCGATTTGCTCAAAGCGAAAAACGAGATGGTGGCATATAAAGAAGAACCCGCGAAGAAACCCGCGGCGAAGAAAACGGCGAAAACCGCCGCGCCGAAAGAGGACGGAGAAAAGAGCGCGCCCAAAAAGACGGCGGCAAAGGCGAAGAAAGGAGACGAATAATGCAGGAAAAAAACGTTTTGATTCCTTACGTTGTAGAACGTACTTCGGGCGGGGAACGCAGTTATGATCTGTATTCCCGTCTGTTGGAAGACAGAATCATCTTTCTGAGCGGGGAAATCGAGGACGCGATGGCGAATACGATCGTCGCGCAGCTCATTTACCTCGAAGGGAAAGACCCTGCAAAAGATATCAGCCTGTATATCAACAGCCCCGGCGGATCGGTTTCCGCAGGGCTTGCGATTTACGATACGATGAACTATATCAAGTGCGACGTTTCGACGATCTGCATCGGGCTTGCCGCTTCGATGGGCGCGTTTCTGCTTTCTTCGGGCGCGAAGGGAAAACGCTACGCGCTTGCGAACAGCGAAATCATGATCCATCAGCCCTTGGGCGGCGCGCAGGGGCAGGCGAGCGATATTAAGATCCAAGCCGAGCATATCTTAAAAATCAAGGCGAAAATGAACCGCATTCTCAGCGAGAATACGGGCAAACCCGTGGAAATCATCGAACGCGATACCGATCGGGATAATTATCTTTCCGCGGACGAGGCGCTTTCTTACGGATTGATCGACAGAGTGTACGTAAAGAGATAAGCAGAACAGAGCGTTTTCAGGGAGGAAAGGAAGAGCGGAATGGGAATGGATAAAAACGAACAGAATTGCAGCTTCTGCGGCAAAGAAAAAGCAAAAACCAAAAAACTGATCGCGGGACCCGACGGGGTGTTTATCTGCGACGAGTGCGTGCAGCTGTGCAACGACATGCTTACGAACATGCCCGTGCAAAACGCCGAACCCGTCACGCTGAAAAAACCCGCCGAGATCAAAGCCGAGCTTGACGAGTATATCATCGGGCAGGATAAGGCGAAACGCGTGCTTTCGGTTGCCGTGTACAATCATTACAAGCGCATCAATTCCATGTTGCAGGGCAAAAAGGACGACGACGTGGAAATCGAAAAGAGCAACATTCTGCTGCTCGGACCCACGGGCAGCGGCAAAACGCTGCTTGCGCGTACGCTTGCGAAAATTCTGAACGTTCCCTTTGCCACCTCGGACGCGACGACGCTAACCGAAGCGGGTTACGTCGGCGAGGACGTGGAAAACATTCTTCTCAAACTCATTCAAAACGCCGATTACGATATCGAGCGCGCGCAGCGCGGCATCATTTATATCGACGAAATCGACAAGATTGCCAGAAAGGGCGAAAACGTTTCGATCACGCGCGACGTTTCGGGCGAGGGCGTGCAGCAGGCGCTTTTGAAAATCATCGAAAGCACGGTTGCCAACGTGCCCCCGCAGGGCGGCAGAAAGCACCCGCAGCAGGATTGCATGCGCATCGACACGACGAACATTCTTTTCATCTGCGGCGGCGCGTTCGTGGGGCTTGATAAAATCGTAAGCGCGCGGCAGGACGATTCGGGGCTCGGGTTCGGCGGAAAAGTCAAACTCGGCGCGAACGAGGTCGATTATACGGTGCTCGAAGACGTGAAACCGCAGGATTTGACCAAATTCGGGCTTATTCCCGAATTCGTGGGCAGAATCCCGATCGTGGTGAGCTTGCAGTCGCTCGACGAGGACGCGCTCGTCAATATTTTAACGCAGCCGAGAAACGCCGTGATCAAGCAATATCAGAAGCTCGTCGGGTTAGACGGCGTGAAGCTGACGGTGGAGGAGGGCGCCGTGCGCGAGATCGCGGGAACGGCGATCCGCTTAAAGACGGGGGCGCGCGGCTTGCGGACGATCATCGAGGGATTGATGACCGACGTTATGTACGACATTCCTTCGCGCAAGGACGTGGAAGAAGTCATCATCACGCGCGACTGCGTTCTGAGCGGCGCAAAGCCCAAAGTCGTCTACAAAAAAACAGCTTAAAATAAGAACAACCTCTTCCGAAGGGAAGAGGTTTTCTTTTTGCGTCCGCGTAATGTTTCGGGAAAGCTTGACAAAGCGCCGCGTTTATGCTACGATAGCTCGGAAAAAAGATACGGCGCGCGGCGCAAAAAACGCCCGTCCGCCGAAGGAGAAAACATGAAGCTTCGTTTTGCGCAAAACGCGCAGGGGAAGGCGCAGCCCGATCCCTATATTATCAAAGCGGACGACGGATTTTATTATCTTTACGTTTCTGGCGTGGAAAACGTGGGGATTTACCGCTCATCTTCGCCCGAAGGGGAGTGGGAGTACCGCGGCGCGGCGTTTGAAGAAGAGGGCTTTTGCGAATATTGGGCGCCCTGCGTCGTCGAAGAAAACGGCGTCTATTATATGTATTATTCGTCCGTTCCGCAGGGCTGCGACGATATGCACGAGCAGGCGATCAAGATTGCGACTTCCGACCGTCCCGACGGCAAATTCGTTTACCGTAAAACGATGATAGAGCCTTTTTCGATCGACGCGCACGTCGTAAAGAGCGGCGGCGAATATTACATTTTCTATTCGTGCAACGATTACGAGGCGGAGCGCGCGGGAACGTATATCGCCGTCGATAAGATGCTCGATCTGTTCACGGCGGAAGGAAATCCCGTTCCCGTCGTCCTGCCCACGCTCGACGAAGAGATCTTCCTGCGCGATCGGTTCCGCGTCGGGCAGAATTGGCATACGATCGAGGGCGCGTTCTACTTCCGCAAGGGCGACGATCATTATCTCATGTACTCGGGGAATTGCTATCAAAGCCAATATTACTTTATCGGTTACGCGTACGCGCACGGCGCGGAGAACGACTTGCGCCGTCTGCAATTCCGTAAGATGCCCGACGAATGCACATATGCGCCGCTGTTGTGCCGTAACCGCGAGGAAACGGGCACGGGGCATAACAGCGTGCTCGAAGAAAACGGCGTTTATTATATCGTATACCACGGGCGCGACGCAGGCGCGGACGAAAAGACGGAAACGCGCACGGCGCGCATAAAACGGTTTACGGCAGAGGGCGGCGTGCTGAAATTATCGTAAAAGAAAAAACCGACGGGAATCCGTCGGTTTTTCTATTCCGTGCTTATTTGTCGTAATTGACGATTGCGGCAAAGTCGGGCGCTTTGAGCGACGCGCCGCCGATCAAGCCGCCGTCGATCTCGCTCATCGCCATGAGCTGTTTGCAGTTGCCTGCGTTCATGCTGCCGCCGTACTGAATACGTACCTTTTCGGCGCACTTGGGGCAGAACGTTTCGGCGAGCTTTTTGCGGATATAGCCGATCGTTTCGTTCGCCTGTTCGGGGGTCGCCGTCTTGCCCGTGCCGATCGCCCAAACGGGTTCGTATGCAACGACGATTTTAGAAATATCGTCGATTCCTTTCATGCCTTCGACGATCTGTCTGTCGAGCACTTCTTCGGTTTTGCCGCCTTCGCGTTCTTCCAAAAGCTCGCCGATGCAGACGATGGGGATAAGTCCCGCGTTGAGCGCGGCAAGCGTGCGCTTGTTCACCGTTTCGTCGGTTTCGCCGAAGTATTGGCGGCGTTCGCTGTGCCCGATGATCACGTATTTCACGCCGTATTCTTTGAGCATGGCGGCGGAAATTTCGCCTGTATACGCGCCTTTGCTCTCAAAATGCACGTTCTGCGCGCCGAGGGCGATATTCGTTCCTTCGAGCGCCTGTGCAACGGCGGGAATATCGATGGCGGGCACGCATGCGACGACTTCGCAATTCGCGTCTTTAACGAGCGGAGCGATGGCTTTTACGAGCGAAACGCCTTCGCTTGCGGTGTTGTTCATTTTCCAGTTTCCTGCAATAATGGGGGTACGCATTTCAGAATAACTCCTGTATTAAAATTTCTTCCTTTATTATATCATAACCGCGCGGGAATAGCAACGCGCTAAGGGATTTTTTCGGAAAATATTTTCGTTTTGCCGTTTTGTCGTGTCCCGACTGCGTTGTCATGCGACAGTCGTTATTGTCGTGCCGAAAGGGTTTTGTCATGTCGACCGAAGTGGAGACATCTCGATTTTGAAATGGGATTTCTCGACTGCGCTCGAAATGACAGTATGGTGTTTGAAATGACACCGTTGCGCTCGACTATATTGTCGTATGCCCGATTGCGTTGTCGTACGATTGGCTACATTATCGTACCGACTTGCTTTATTGTCATGTCGACCGAAGCGGAGACATCTTGTTTTTGAAGTGAGATTTCTCGACTGCGCTCGAAATGACAGTATGGTGCTTGACTTGACACCGTTGCGATTGGCTACATTATCGTACCGACGGGCTTTATTGTCATGCCGACCGAAGCGGAGGCATCTCGGTTTTGAAATGGGATTTCTCGACTGCGCTCGAAATGACACTATGGTGCTTGACTTGACACCGTTGCGATTGGCTACATTATCGTACCGACGGGCTTTATTGTCATGCCGACCGAAGCGGAGGCATCTTGTTTTTGAAGTGAGATTTCTCGACTGCGCTTGAAATGACAGTATGGTATTCATGCGATTGTCTATATTGTCATGTCGACCGAAGTGGAGACATCTTGTTTTTGAAGTGAGATTTCTCGACTGCGCTCGAAATGACATAAAAAATTTTTCAAATTATGTTTATAAATTTCAAAAGGGAAAATTAAAATCTGCCACACAGATACTATAATACTTTTTTTTGGAAAAAAGTTAAAATAATGATAACAACTTTTATTACATTTTGGAGAAATATTATGAAAAATTCACCGATTGAAATGCTTTATCACGAATTTCGCGATACGATTGACACGAAGAAAAATAATAAGGAGTATTTTCGATTATTGCACGATGCAGCACGTTATAGCGAATATTTAATAAAAACGCTACCGAAAAAACAAAGAAAACAATTTATTAATTATGAGAATTGCTGTGTCGGTATAGAAGCGGAAGAGGGACGGCATTGTTTCCGCGAGGGGTTTCTGATGGGAATACGGCTTGCCGCAGAGGTGTTTTTATCGACCGAAGACAAATAAAAAAAACCTGCGGAAAAACCGCAGGTTTTTTGAGCAAACGTTTTTTAATTCTTTTCGTTCAGGCAGGCGATACCGGGAAGAACTTTGCCCTCGAAAAGCTCGAGAGACGCGCCGCCGCCCGTGGAAATATGCGTGATCTTATCCGCAAAACCGAGCTGCGCGCAAGCCGCCGCGCTGTCGCCTCCGCCGACGATCGTGGTCGCGCCCTGTGCGTCGGCAAGCGCCTGCGCCACCGCAACCGTGCCCGCCGCAAGAGTGGGGTTCTCGAACACGCCCATGGGTCCGTTCCAAATAACCGTCTTTGCCGTTTTGATCTTATCCGCAAAGAGGGCGCGCGTCTTTTCGCCGATGTCGAGTCCCATGCTGTCCGCGGGGATCTCGTGCGAAGGAACGGTGGTCACGTCGACGGGCGCGTCGATGGGATCGGGGAAGGATTTTGCGATAACGGTATCGACGGGCAGCAGCAATTCCTTGCCTGCCGCCTTTGCTTTGGCGATCATTTCTTTGCAGTAGTCGAGTTTCTCTTCGTCAACGAGCGACGTGCCGATATTGCCGCCTTGCGCCTTCAAGAAGGTGTAAGCCATGCCGCCGCCGATAATCAGCGTATCGCATTTTTCAAGCAAGTTGGAAATAACGTTGAGCTTGTCGGCAACCTTTGCGCCGCCGAGGATCGCCACGAAGGGGTGGTTGGGGTGTTCGAGCGAATCCGCCATAACGGTGAGTTCTTTTTCGATGAGGAAACCGCAAACGGCTTTCTTCACCAAACCGTATTCAACGATCGCCGCCGTGGAAGCGTGCGAACGGTGCGCCGTGCCGAACGCGTCGTTTACGTAAATATCGCAGTAAGCGGCGAGTTTTTTGCAGAATTCCAAATCCTTTTTCTCTTCTTCCCAGTGGAAACGAAGGTTTTCGAGCAAAACGCATTCGCCGTCTTTGCAGGCGGCGACTTTCGCCTGTGCGTCGGGTCCGACCACGTCGGCGGCGAACGCCACTTTTCCGCCGAGCAGCTCGTTGAGACGCGCCGCCACGGGAGCGAGGGTAAGCTTCTTCGGCTCGTCCTTTTTGGCTTTTTCAATGATCGCTTCGGCGGTCGTTTCGCCCTTGTCGATCTTTTTCTGATCCTTTTTATTGAGTTTTACTTCGGCGGAGAAAATCGAGTGGGGCTTGCCCATGTGCGAGCAGAGAATGACTTTCGCGCCTTTTTCCATAAGATACTGAATGGTCGGCAGCGCGCCGTTGATACGGTTTTCGTCGGTGATGACGCCGTTTACGATGGGTACGTTGAAATCGCAGCGTACCAGCACGCGTTTGCCTTTTAAGCATCTTAAATCTTTTACGGTTTGTTTGTTCATAGAGAAAAACTCCTTTCGATATTTTTTACCGAAACTATTTTAATACTTTTGTAAATATTTGTCAATGGATATCGTGAAAATTCTTTTTTCCGTACCGCCGAAAGGGTAACATAATATTGTATAAGAAAAATTAAAAGAAAATGCGTTAATTTATTTGACAACGCCGTGCGGATTTGTTAAAATGGACAAGTTGCAAAGGGCGACGCAGTTTTTTGCGTGCTTTTTGCGTAAAATACCGGTTTACCGAGTGCAAACTCTGTGAATATTCCGAAATATTACAAGGAGGTAAAAAATGCCCACTATCAATCAGCTCATTAAGAAAGGCAGAGAAAAGCAGGTGTACAAATCCAAAACGCCCATTCTCGACAAGTGCCCGCAGAAACGCGGCGTGTGCCTTTCCGTGACGACGACTTCCCCCAAGAAGCCCAACTCGGCGCTTCGTAAAATCGCAAGGGTGCGCCTCACCAATAAGCAGGAAGGTACGGTGTACATTCCCGGCGAAGGTCACAACCTGCAAGAGCACAGCTCTGTGCTCATCCGCGGCGGAAGAGTCAAGGATCTGCCCGGCGTCCGCTACCACGTTATCCGCGGCGCGCTCGATACGGCAGGCGTCGCAAAACGCCGTCAGGCGCGCAGCAAGTACGGCGCAAAACGTCCTAAATCGTAAGGAAGAGCAAGGTTCCTACTTATTTCGGAATATTTTTTCTCGATGAAGTAGGCAGTATCCCCCAAAGGGAGAAGGTTCGCTGCCCCAAGGGTAAGCGATAGCTGTACTGAAGAATTCAGCAGTTTCTTTGCAAGGGGTGTTTTCAAACAATCCCGAACACGGCGCAAGGAAAACCGCGCTTTTCCGCCCGCGCACCCAATTTGCGATTTATCGCTTAATAAGGTGTGAATCGGCGCGAAATGCAATCGCGGGCTCTTAAAAATTCGCGCCGAGAGCGGAACGTCCGCTCGGCTCACGGAATTTTGTTTCAACGGCTTTGAAACAAAATTCGTGAACAAAAAATAATAAAAGGAGTAAAATTATGCCCAGAAGAGGGAATGTTCCCAAAAGAGACGTTCTTCCCGATCCGATGTACGGCAGCAAAGTCGTCACCAAGCTCATCAATCAGATCATGCTTGACGGCGAAAAAAGCGTCGCGCAGAGAATCGTTTACGATGCGTTTGCTTTTATGGGAGAAAAGTTAAACATGGACCCGATGGATATTTTCAAGCAGGCGCTTGCGAACGTAACGCCTACCGTCGAGGTTAAGGCAAGACGTGTTGGCGGTGCAAACTATCAAGTGCCCGTCGAAATTCGTCCCGAACGCCGCCAAACGCTTGCGATCCGCTGGCTCGTTATCAACACGAGAAAGCGCAGCGAGCGCGAGATGAGCAAAAAACTTGCCGCCGAATTGATGGACGCCTACAACAACACGGGCGGTTCGGTGAAGAAGAAGGAGGACACGCACAGAATGGCAGAGGCGAACAAGGCGTTCGCGCACTTCCGTTTCTGAGGTGGATGACCTATGGCAAGAGAATTCGACTTAAAACATACGAGAAACTTCGGTATCATGGCGCATATCGACGCCGGCAAGACGACGACGACCGAGCGTATCTTATTCTACACGGGTAAAACGCATAAGATCGGCGAAACGCACGACGGCACCGCCACGATGGACTGGATGGTGCAGGAACAGGAACGCGGCATCACGATCACGTCCGCGGCGACCACCTGCGCCTGGAAAGGACACCGTTTCAACATTATCGATACGCCCGGACACGTCGACTTCACCGTCGAAGTGGAGCGCTCCTTGCGCGTTCTCGACGGATCGGTCGCCACGTTCTGCGCGAAGGGCGGCGTCGAACCCCAGTCCGAAACCGTTTGGCGTCAGGCGGACACGTATAAAGTGCCCCGCGTTGCTTACGTCAACAAAATGGACATCAACGGCGCCGATTATTACCGCGTGGAAAAAATGATCCGCGAACGTTTGGGCGCAAACCCCGTTCCCATCAACCTTCCCATCGGCAAAGAGGATACCTTCCGCGGCATTATCGACCTTATCCGCATGGACGCGGAAGTCTATTACGACGATTTGGGCAAGGATTACCGCAAAGAACCCATTCCCGAGGATATGAAGGCGCTTGCCGAAGAATACAGAGCCAAGCTCGTGGAAGAGGCGGCTTCCGCCAACGACGAGCTGATGGAAAAATTCTTTGAAGAGGGCGACCTTTCGCAGGAAGAGATCGTTGCAGGCTTGCGCGAACGCTGCTTGAAAATGGAAGCGATTCCTATGCTCTGCGGTTCTTCGTACCGCAACAAGGGCGTGCAGTTCCTGCTCGACGCCGTGATCGATTTCCTTCCCAGCCCCCTCGACGTTGCGCACGTAAAAGGCGTCAATCCCGATACGGGCGAAGAGGAAGAGAGAAAAACTTCGGACGACGAAGCGTTTTCGGGACTTGCGTTCAAAATCGCAACCGACCCGTTCGTCGGCTCGCTTGCTTATTTCCGCTGCTATTCGGGCGTGCTTTCCGCCGGATCGTACGCATACAACTCCACGAAGGAGAAAAAGGAGCGTATCGGCCGTCTCGTGCAGATGCACTCCAACGAAAGAAAGGATATTTCCGAAGTGTATTCGGGCGATATCTGCGCGATCGTCGGTTTGAAAAATACGACGACGGGCGATACGCTTTGCGATGAAAAACACCCCATCGTGCTTGAAAAGATGGAGTTCCCCGAGCCTGTTATTCAGCTTTCTTTGGAGCCGAAAACCAAAGCGGGTCAGGAAAAAATGACGATGGCGCTCATCAAGCTCGCCGAGGAAGACCCCACGTTCAAAACGTATACCGATCAAGAAACGGGGCAGACCATTATCGCGGGCATGGGCGAGCTTCACCTCGACATTATCGTCGACAGACTTCTGCGCGAATTCCACGTGGAAGCGAACGTCGGCGCGCCGCAGGTCGCTTACCGCGAAACGTTCCGCAAGGCGGTCGACGCAGAGGGTATGTATAAGCGTCAGTCGGGCGGTAAAGGTCAGTACGGTCACTGTAAGCTGCACCTCATTCCCATGGAACCCGGTTCGGGTTATGTGTTCGAGGACCTTACCGTGGGCGGTTCCATTCCCAAGGAATATATCCCCGCAATCGACAAGGGTATTCAGGGCGCGGCGAAG
>CAJUGP010000044.1 GCA_910586365.1 uncultured Christensenella sp.
ACGACGCTCTTCCGATCTGGGCCGGCAACAACGGACAAATGTTGACAGTTAAGTTTGTTAAAAATCAAAATGGCATATTTGTTGCACCTTATAGAAAAGGTGAAGGCGGTAAATATTTAGCCAATATATTCACACCCGCAGACGACATGGATAAAAGTACTACAGGTATTGATTTTGTAAATACGGAAATTTTTCAGTCGTGTGAGGAATTCTTTATAAGTGTTTTAGGGCTTGAAAAACCGCAGGAATACGATTATTGGGTAAAAGGGCTTAAACAAAGATATACTGATGGCTATCAGGTTTCCGATGAACAACATATTTTAGACATAAGAAAAATTCTGTACTTTATAAAACATCCAGATTATTCCGATGACTTGCAAAAGGTGTTAGTTAATAATTTACTGTTAAAATGCATCTTGAACGACAGCCCTGTTTGGAAAAATCCTTACTCGACTGACGTGTTTTTTGCTGAAGACAAAAGAAGTATTAATATCGAGGGTTACTTTAAAAACGTAATAGCCTATCCGTTTATAGATTCTGAATTTTATTTCAGTAATGGAATAACATATGATCAGTTGTCTCAGTTACATATAAAGGATGAAATCATCGAAGGCGATAGCATTGTCTCTGGTGAATATGATACTGGAAAACCAGGTACAAAACCATCGTGGCACACTGACTCGAATTCAAAATTTAGGTGGCAACTTTATATACTGCATCTTGAGAAAATATTAAATTATATCTCTAATAATCCCAATGAAAAATCTTCACGTATAAAATCATCTGTTATTTTTAAGCTATTGCAAATGCGGGAAGATTATCTTAGCGGAACGGTATATATCTCTGGACAAACAGCAAATATTGAAGGCACTTGCAGTAAAGTTATTTCAGTATTAATTAATAAAAATTGGGAGGACGGAGATTATAGTGCTAAAAATAATAATCATTGTTGGACAAATAGTGATTTAAGATCATGGGACAAAAAATGGCTATACACCCAATCAGGTGAACTCGTATCATCTACGGAAATCTCAAAGCATGATTTAAATACTGATATTTATGGGGAAATAAAGTATGATTCCAAACTCTACGAATTGCTTAAATTCAAAAAAGATGAAATAGATATTGCGGAAGAGAACTTAAAAACATATTCAGCTTTGCCTAAATCCCAAAAAGTCTCATTTGGTGAACAATGGTTAAAAGATTTCTACGGAATTACAGTTGAGCAATTGCAAAATCTTATTAGAAATAGTCCCGTTTCCGATGCAGATGATACGGAAAATGACAGCATTGATTTTGAATTTCCTGAGGAAAGCGTGAAGAACTGGGATTCTCTGCGTAGACATACTGCTGAATTACTTAGTTATGCAAGCTCAGTAGAGTATCAAAGCGTGTTGCGTAAAATCAGAGTTAGCAAAAATCCTGCTACTATCAAAACATATCTCAAAAGAGCCTATAAAGTTGATGGTAAAGATCAGTTTGCTTGTCAGCTTTGTCATCGCCCGTTTATTAACATTGAGATGTGCCAATTAGATGGTAAAAAAGAAGCTGAAAAAGAACTTGATCCCATGTATCTTTGCTTGTGTCCTAATTGCGCTAGCAGATTTAATGCGTTTAAAACCACTGATGAATATACGGCTTTTAGAAAGAAACTGGAAAGTATTGACACGCAAACGATTGATGATTTTTCTCCAGTTATATTACCTCTTGGCAATAATGAAGAATTATGGTTTACACAAGTTCATATTGCCGAAATAACAGAATTATTAAGATTGCAAAGTCAAGCGGAAAAAGAATTACAAAAAGAGTCCCAACGCACTCAAACTTTGGCTAAAAACGCGGGGGAAATGGCAGCATCCTCGCCCAAAAGTCATAAAATTGGGTATGGAGATTTAAAAGGTTGTATTGGTAAGCAAATTCGATATAAAACCAGCACTATAGACTGCATTGTGACTGTAATAAACTTAGCGGTCGATAAAATAACTTTACGTCTTGATAAAGGACATTGGAGCGGTATTGAAATTGGAAAATGTGTAGAACCGCCTATTAAAATGTGTATTGAAAAGGGATGGCTTGAATTTATTACCTAATTCGAAAATACAGTAATTCGTTTGTGAGTCTCTCAAAAAAATAGCCGTGGAGAGCATACTCGGCTATTTAGTTTTATAATTGCTTAATCGGCGAATGCTTCGTTATATTTTCGTTGCAAGATCATTCTGCTGCGCCATACCGTCGTGTTATTGACGCATAACAATCTGGCGATTTCGCATACGCCCATGCCTTCCAGATAGCAGTTTAATGTGTCCTTTTGCTTTTTCGTCAACTTCATTTTACGGATGATCTGCTCTACCTTTTTATAGCTTTCTTCCGTCGTGTCTTTCTCAAAGGGTTGGGGTACTTTTACCGTGTCATTTCGGTGTTCGCCGCAAGTATTCATTTGTATCCGATAAAGCTTATATACCATGTTCCCTAACTTACTGTAACAGGCGTGCCGTATCGTAACGGGCTTTTTGAATCTGTTCAATATCGTATCGCCGAGTTTCTTTCCCATGTGTTCGCATAGAAAGCAAATTGCCGTTTGTACAAAGTCGTATCCGTCTGAAATGCTGCGCTCGATGTCATGCTTACGGTGAAGGTCGCGGATCAAACTGTAATATAAATCTTCCAATTTTCGATACGGCATCAAATGCTTTAACGTAGAAACGGCTATGAGTTCGCCCATTTCCTGTACGTTGTCGGGCGTGATGACCGTATCCAACTCTGTAATAACATGCTCTCTTGTATGCGGGATATTGAGTTTCATAACGCATCACCTCCGCATACGATTTTTCCGTTTACCCCTGCCTTCACATAAACCTGTTTACTCATTTCAACTACCTCCGATTGTTTTATTTGCCTTTTCGGCAGGGCGAAAAAAGCATAGGACTTTGTAAAAATACATATCCTCTTCGGAGCAATTGTTGAAGTCAACGGTGGCGCAGCCACCACCAAAAAATTGCCTTCAAATTCCACAAAAACACTTTGATTTATCCCCCCTTACCTTTTTTGAGCAACAAAAAAACACCGAACTACAAGTTCGATGCTTTTTGTTATTATTCAATTACTTTTCAAAACCTAAGCAATTTTTTGCCCGTTGACTTCAACCAAGTCCTATGCCACCCTCCGCCCAACGAAAAGGGAAATATGACAGTTAGTTATGTTTAGGAACAACTTTAGAATATTTTTTGCACATGAAATGACTGTGGCGTCAACAACCAATCATCTGATTTTATTACTGTTTCCGCAGGATTATCTACAATACAAGGATAATATGAAATATCTGAAATTTTTGATAAATCTACAAGATATAGCTTATAGTGCTCACCGTAAAATTTCGCAGTTTCGTATTCATTCTTTGACCAATAAAATTCAAAATCTCGCGATATAGCTTTAACTTCAATATAGCAATCATAATCAGTAGAGGAGTTGTCTAGAAAGGAGATAATATCATAGCCGGCGCCCACATCAATTGCAGATATTCGTTGTACTCTTTTCGCCAATTCTTTGCTTAAACGATTTTTTTCAAATGCTAAAACAAAGTTCTCAGCTTTCTCTCCCGCCAACGCTTCTACTTCCAATTTTTTCTTCAAATCTTCAAGTGTCAATTTAATTCTAGACTCTTTCAAAAAATTCGCTAAATATTCTTCAAATCTTGGGGCGACATAAAATTGTGTGATTTGGCTACTTTTTTTGGCCACAAAAAAGCCTTGATTCACTAAAACATCTCTAACTGCTGAGAATTCTATCGGGAATAATTCATTTCGAAATCTAAACCCCTCCCCTGTAATAGTAAACGAAAAGCATTGTTCACTAAAGTACCCTTCATTGAATAATTTTTTTACAGTATAGTCTATTAACTTCGAATTTAAAAGTTCATCATCATCTAAATAGTTCACTAAATTCTCGTTTATTGCAATTCCGCATGGTTCATATATCCAAGAGAAGGTCAAAGCATATTTTATAGCTGCGTCAACATCCATTTTCATACCAGGAGCATGAGAAAATAATGTCTTAATATCTTTCCTTGATACTGACCTGTTTCCTAAAACTTTAGTGAAAAAATATAGAATTTCTTTCTTACCGAAAGGTATATTAAGATTTTTTAGTTCTTCTAACATAGTCTCTAATTAGGGCTTTAATATCCTCATCCCCTACATCTTCTGAAATATTATCAAATAATGGAATGGGCATACTTTCCATAATTTCCACCATACGCCTTTCTTTTTCGTTCAAACGCTCTGCAATTGTTTCATCTATACTATTTTCTGAAAGCACATAGTAGTAGTTCGTAACAGTCCCTGGCTTTAAACCATATCGGTGAATACGATCCTTCGATTGCACAAAATGTGCCGCATTAAAAGATCTTTCAATATAGATTGCATTATGGCAAGCTTTATGCAGTGAGATAGATTCGGCAACGGCAAAAGGATTGGCGATAATAACTTTATATGGGCAATTTTCACTTTGAAATTCTCTTACAATTCTTTCCCGAGTGAGTATTTGTTCTTCCGAATCGTCTTCAACGACTCCATCTTTCTCAACAGGCACTGCGCCATAAAGTTCTTGACAAGCAATTTCATGAGTCTCCAAATATCTTTTCAGCTCATGTATTGTATAAATAAAGGTAGCCCAAATAACAACTTTACCGCCATCAGCAAGTATTTTCTGTACCAAATCTAATACTTTTACGTATTTTCCAGGAACTTCATTGCTCTCATACTCCATTATTGATTTCAACACTTCTGTATCGTCAATGGCTTGAAATACTTCGTTAGAATTTTCGTATTCTAATGCTATGTTTTCAAGTGGCGTTTTCAACATTGATGGATTCGAAGCCGCCTGCATTAACCGAATCATTCTAGCTTGTGATATAGCTGCCTTAAAACGTGAAGTGATATCTGTTTTGTTTTCCTGGATTAAGGACTCTACATATTTTTTTTCGATAAAATCATAAATCCTCTGCTGAATTGGACTCATCTGTACCATTATCGGTGAATGATTAGTCGCAGCAGGAATATTCAAATCGCTTTTTTTGATACGAATGAAATACGGTGCAATATTATCTATTAAACGATTCACTCGATTAATATCGCCTCTATTAGTAATATCGCAAAGTTGATTTATCCTATACCCAATTACATTTTTACTAGGCCATATAAATTTAAACAAATTGTATAAATCCTCATAGCCATTAGGCGCGGGGGTTCCTGTTAATACCACTCTAGCCGCTGCATATTTAGATATAGATAGAACGGACTGGGCTATTACTCCTCCATTTGTATTTTTGGCTTTGTGTGCTTCATCAAGAACAACCATAACCTTATTGTTTCTAAGAAAAAAGCATATTGACTCCAACAAACCACTTAACGATGCATATGAAATTAAAGTAATTTCGGCCGAATTTCTTGAGAGTAAATAATTTTCCTTTTCGCTTTTATTAATACCGCTAATCAATCGTTTAACCGTAGGGCTTCTGCCAAAACATTCGCTATATTCTACTTCCCATGGTCCAAAAGAACTTAACGGTCCAACAATAAGCATCTTGTCTATATGTTTTTTATCCGTTGAAGGAAGATTATGCAAATAAGCATATGCTCCATAAACAATACTCGTCTTCCCTGCACCCGGAACGGAAAAATTACACCCATTTTGCGAAAAAGCCAAATGATACGCGGAAAGCAACTGTAAAGGATATAAGGATCGCGCAGTTAAATAAGATTCTATAACCCGAGCAAAAGATTCGAACTCTTGAGCAACGCAATTATTGTTTCGAATATTCAGCGCTTTATCGGAAAAGATTCTAAATTTTTCTTCTTCCTCATAAAAATCCGACAATACTTTTTCTGAAGACTCACTTTTTCGCTCTTGAAAACCATATTTAATCAGCATCTGTTTAATGTTTGAAAGAGCTGCCATCACATCTTCATCATCGTAATGAAGCGTTATCTTGTCCTCACTAAAAGTAGGATTAAAATAATCTCTTATATATCGCCACGCAAAACGATGGTTAACAAGAGCATGAATATCTCCTTTCAGATATATTTGGTTTTTCTTTGTATCAATATCTATGGTTATCGCCGCCATTAAAATCTCCGTTTATTTCCTCTTAAATAGTTTCTTAAATTCCCACGTTATAGAACTGATTTCTTGAATCATTTCTTCAATATGTATGTCTTCATAAAATCCAGCTTGACTCGAGTCAACCATTTGTAAAGCATTAAGAGCGCGTTCAATTAGCTCCGCCGGCTTATTTGAATCACGCTTATCTTCAAGCTTTCGCGTGAAACGTTGTAAATTTCCTTTTAATAAACTCTTTGAACTATCAATCCAATCAATATCTCTTTTCTTAAGAAGAGTACTTAAATCTTCTGTTGGATATTTTTCTCGCAGTTCATCAACGCTTTCTTCATCCGGTGGAGTTTGTTCTTGATGCTTTTTGAGAAATTCAGACCATAAGTCCTTATAAAAGAATATACTTCCCTCTTTGCCCGTTTTGGCAATTTCACGGAATTCCTTGCCCTCGTATCTCGCTCTTATGTAATCAAAACAAACCAACTTTAAATCAGATATATCCGAATCCGAATAATCCCAATCAACATTTCGAACATTCGCACCCCTTTTATTATAAGAGTCAAGATAGTTATTAAGATCCACAAATGGGCCTTCCGTTTTTTCTAACCGTGTATATATTCCATCATAACCATACTCTTGAAGATATTCTTCCATGAGTTTTAAAATATTACGCCATTCTTTAACTTGCGTTTCCTTCACGCTCATAAAGCTCGCTATGTCCCGATCTTCAAATCCTAACCGATTTAACTCTTTACATTTTAAATATTTTTCGATAGGATTATAATCTAATTTATCATCCTCCCCCATCTGATAAATTGTCTCAAGCTGTTGTATGTCTCTTTCGCCAGCATCATCTGGAAGAATGATAGCTAAAAAGTATCGGCACGCTTCCACTTCAGCATAAGAATATCCTAACTTATCCCGATCATAAAAAAGTTTATTCAAAAGCATCGCTCGGCGATTACCATCAATCACAATTCCATCCGCAGTAACAATACCATAACGTTGCTGTCCATTTTTTAATAAACTATCCATAGTGGTTTTGTTGCGGTCTTTCTTTGAGTCATAAAGAAATTGTTCTATAAGCTTCTTGTCATGTTCTAATTCAGCATTTATTTGACCATTCTGCTTCTCATATGACAAAACAACAGATCCAATCCGACCATTATACTTATTGTAAATAAGATAATCAAGCGGAATTTTATACACTGTTTCTATTAACGTTGTCCCTCTGTATCTAAGGGGAATACCAGTCATAGCAATACTATTATGATTTTGCTTTAATTCAATTAATTTTTGCTTGCGTGTCATTGCGTCCATTACTTTTCTCCTCCATAATTTTTATTGTTTTTTTTAACAAATAGTAACCATACAAAATAGCCATGGGAACTTTTCCTATACGCATTTTTGATTTCGTCTTTATCTGTATTGCTGGGCTTTCTATTAATTGGCAACGCTCATCTTCTGAAATCGTCTGAACTATATGTTTTTTGATATCATCAAGCAATTCATACGGTCCCCATAAATCTCTTTCTTCTCGTTCCGTAGAGGTCATACAAAATACTTTTTGAAATTCACTAAACGAAAGAAGGTGAGGGCTAATAGAATAAAGGTAATTTTCAACTTTTTTTATATGAATTTTATCAATTAAAATTTCATTAAAATCAGGCGTATACAAAGCTGCCCTTTGCCCTTGACTATAATGTATTTCAGCATCCCAGCGGAAATTTTTTTTGTCAAATTCTGAATGATAATTTGTTAACTCGACTCTAAAAGCCGATAAAATCAAATACGGAATGTGGTATTTAAATTTAGAAACATCGCGTTTGTGTTTTTCTTTTTTTGCTTCAAAAACTTTCCCATTCAAATTTATAAACGGAATTTCTTGAGAATGTGTTATTTTTTTATAGTGCTTCGGCACATTCTGACTTTCTGCTTCAATGATAGCTTTGGCAATAGCATATGACAATTTCGGTGGGACCGCATTCCCAACAAGCGTATGTTTTATAGAAGCTGTTGAACCATAAAACCGATAGTCGATTGGGAAACTCATCATAGATGCAGCTTCTCTAACTGTAGGTAATCTAAATCCCCCTTCCCCATCATCTAAAATCATTGACTCTCGAGAACTAGCGGACATTGTCGCCATTACCGTCCGAGATGGTTTATCAAGATTTTCAGGGAATGACATTTTCCCCATATACCCTTTATCGAGCTTTAACCTTTTAGCTGTTTTCCATTCAAACTCTTGAAGCCCAAATACATAGTGATGATCAGTCAACTCGTCATATGATAATACCAAATCTGAATAATTCACATCCACTATTGGCTTTTTTGTTGCATTGATAGGTTTTCCAAGTGCCTCTAATACTGATCTTAAAGTTACAACTTGATTATCCTCATGAGTTTTCTTCGGAATAGGAAATTCCCCGCATAAATATCTTTCTCTATTGGTTGGTGCCCCGAAGTGCTTTGCGTTATAAATTCCTGAAGATTTTGATTTTGCTACAAGAATAAAATCGCCTTCAAGTTCCAAATCTGTTGCGGTATAACTTTCTTCTATATAATTTCTAACATTAGGTACGTTTTCTAAAACCCAATATTTTAATATAGAACCCTGCTTAAATTTCTTTCGAGCAATGATACGCAAATAAGCTTTAATTAGCTTAATGCCTAATTCCTTGTCTGCTTTCCCAGACTTATTAGAATGCGAAAACGCTTGACAAGGCGGAGAACCAATTATAACTTCCGTATCGGGAATGAGTTTATCAAACTCATCATCATTTAATTCAGAAATTCTGATTACATCATCAAGAATAGCATTAACTCCTGGCTTATTGCCTTTATATGTATTTACAGCTGGCTCCCATTTGTCTACAGCGAAAACCAATTGAAATCCTGCTTGACGAAAGCCCTCTGAAAAGCCACCTCCGCCACAAAAAAAATCAGCGACTCGCATATTCTACCATCCATTATTTTATATTAACAACATCCTATCATTCATTTCTATAATTCTATCATATTTATAATGACTTGGCAAGTTCATTTCTAAAACTTGCAGAATTTTGTCGAACAAACAATTTAAAATATCTCTCTTTCAATTTTTTCAACACAAAAGTACAATGACATTTCCATTTTTCAAAATTTTATTACTTAATTATATTTTTTCTTCTAATCTTCCAACACTATACAGTTAATTTTTTTACTGTGAACCGTGCATGCATCGAGAGCGATAATTCCTTTTGCGTAGTACGGAGAAAAGTCCTCTCCTTCGCCGAATTCTTCACCTTTTCCTTCATAATGTGCATGACCGAACGACGTGTGCCAATGCCCGCAAACTATCGTTTTATTCGGTTCAATCACTCCTTGATACGCCGCCAACATTCCGTTATACCATCTCGAAAAATACCACCCCGACCCGTCTGCCCGGCGCCAATTCGGATTGTATTCAAAATGATTGACTTGCCCTCCCCAACCAGTTGCTAAGGACGGTATCCAACCGTGTACGAAAATATAATTTTCCGTTTCGTAGTAGTTTCGCATTGCCGGAAGTATAGTCTTAAAAAATTCCGTTTGCTTGACCTTTACTATCGTTTCTTCGGGATGATTTTTCATTTCTTTCAACGTACTGCCAATTAACTCTTTTACGGTGTTCACCGTTCCGTTGGAATAATGATGCGTATATTCAAATCCTACAAGCGCATACGTCGGTAACTTATCGACAAAATCAATTAAAAGGTCTTCATGGTTTCCTCTAATAAGAATTATTTCATCGCGCTGCAAACATTCCGCAACAAACAGTTCCACTTTTTTGTTTTGCGAACCTCTGTCAAATAAGTCCCCGCAAACAATTAATTTGTGTGGAGATTTGTCTTCAAAATATCCTTTTTCGCTCAGTGCCGATATCATCTCGGTATAAAACCCGTGAACGTCAGCTACAACGTAGTATCTCATATTAACTTGCCTTTTCCACTTGAGTCAAAGAAAACCATTCCACAGTTTTAATAAATTTCTCTCTGTTTGTTTCTGGAACATCTTCGATTTTGATAAAATTCAAAATATGATTCTTTTCAACCTTGCTGCCAATAAACTCCCTTTTATGCCTCATAAATACCATACCGGAATTTGCAATATATTTTCCCTTAATGCGCCGGGTTGCGGACACATACAAATAATAGCTCCCGTGCCGCGCTTTTTGGCTTCTAACTTATCAAGCACGGTAAACGCCGAAGTCTCGTCGGCAGTCACTTTTACGCCTTGCTTAATTTCAACGGGATACAAAACGCCGTTCTCTTCAATGATAATATCTATCTCGTTCTCTGAATTTTCTTTTTTGTCCTTGCCGCGATAATACGACACGCAATATCTGTAATCTATCCCGCTGTTGGAATAGGACTTCAAAATTTCGGAAATGATGAAAGTTTCAAAGAACGCCCCGCTCATAGCCCCCACCGCAAGCGTTTCGGGAGTGAGCCAGCGCGTAAGATATGCCGCAAGTCCCGTGTCTCTGAAATACATCTTCGGCGTTTTAATCGTGCGTTTCAGCACGGACGACGTGTACGGTTCAAGCAGATAGATAATGCCCGACGCCTCCAGAATAGAAATCCAATTTTTGACCGTGCCTTGATCCCTTCCGATTTCGTCGGCAATATTTGAGTAATTGAGCATTTGCCCCGTGCGCGCTGCAACCGCAACCATAAACTTCCTGAAATCGTCCAAACTCTGCACGGCGGAAAGACTGCGGACGTCGCGTTCCAAATACGTTTTCACGTAGCTCGCATAGAACGTTCCCCAATCGACATCGGAATTTTGCAATTCAGGGAAGCCGCCCCTATGAATAATCTGCCAGATATTCTGCGGCCGCTTTGCCGTTTTCCCGCGTTCCTGCACGTATGCCATAGTCGGCAGGAAAGGTTTACTAAAACTATCCCCCATAATTTCGCGCAACGAAAGCCCGCTCATTTCAATGATGCCGACGCGCCCCGAAAGCGATTCGGAAACGTTTTTCATTAGCTCGAACGGCTGCGAACCGGACAGACAAAAAAGCCCCCTTCCGTCCTCTTCGTCGCACTTGATTTTGATATAGCGAAAAAGGTCGGTTACTCTCTGCACCTCGTCGTATATGACAGGCGGTTGATTTAGCATCATAAACGTATTCGGGTTTTCTTTTGCCTGTTCCTCTATAAAAGGATCGTCGAAAGAAACGTACTTTTTATCGGCAAATAACTTCTTAATCATTGTAGACTTACCCGTTTGCCGCGCGCCCGTGACAAGAATGCACTTAAAAGTTTTATCATTCTTTTGTACGATTTCTTCAATGCTTCTCTTAATATAATTCATAAAACCACCAAACAAAAAAAAACGACTAATCTCGAATTAAATTCCAGATTAGTCATATTATAGACTATTTTAAGGAAAAAGTCAATAGGTAAATTTGTCAATCTTTGCAAATCCACTATATTTTTCATTGATACAATTTCCAAAGTTTGATGTCTGCAATTTGATCAATGCACATTTTTGGACATATGATTTCTCAAATTATGCATATTTTTCGACCATTGCCACTGCCGTTTTTGCATATTTTTAGACACACCGAAGATAAATACCCGTACTATAATAGTAATATTTTTTATTTATAGGCTTAAAAAACATATACGCTTTTTTATTAGAGGTGATATAATATTGGCTGTGAAAAACGAATTTTTGAAAAAAACGGGCGGATTTGCCAGAAAAAATATCGTTATGCTGATTGCACTGCTGTTGGCAATCGTAACGTGCTTCCTTATTCCGCCCGACAAGCAATATTTGGATTATTTCGATTTTAACACGCTCGCCTGCCTTTTGGCGACGCTTGCCATCGTTTGCGCTCTCAAAAACGTAAACTTTTTCTACTTCCTTGCAGAACGGACGGTTAAAATTTTCAAAACGGCAAGAAGCGCGGTTCTGGCGCTCGTTTACATAACCTTTATCGGCTCGATGCTGATTGCCAACGATATGGCACTCTTGACCTTTCTGCCACTCGGTTATCTCGTTTTGACGAATACGCAAAAAGAAAAGTACATGATTTTTACGTTCGTCATGCAGAATATCGCGGCGAACCTCGGCGGAATGCTCACGCCCTTCGGCAATCCGCAAAACCTGTATCTATACTCCAAATTCAACATTCCCACGCTCGAATTTATGGGAATTATGGCGATTCCCTTTGCCCTTTCCGTATTTTTGATTACGGTGTGCTGTTTAATTTTTGTTAAAAAAGAACCGCTCGTGTTCGAGGGTGAAACCGCCAAGCCCGAACCAAAACGAACGGCTCTGTACTTGATTTTATTCGTCCTTTCCGTAATAATGGTATTCCGCGTCGTGCCATATTGGATCGGACTGCCGATTATTTTAATCGTTCTATTGATTGCCGATTGGAAAGCGGTTGCAAAAGTGGACTATCCTCTCTTGTTCACGTTCGTATTCTTCTTTGTCTTCGCAGGCAATATGGCGCGCATCGAACCAGTACGGAACTTCTTTTCATATTTATTAGGCATTGACACCCTGCTGTTCAGCGTGCTCTCCTGCCAAGTCATCAGCAACGTGCCGTCGGCAATTCTATTATCGCAGTTTACAACGAACTATCCCGCCCTTTTGATCGGCGTAAACATCGGCGGCGTGGGCACGCTCATATCCTCGCTTGCAAGTCTGATTACATTCCGAGAATACTGCTCGCATAACCCGGGAAAGAGCGGAAAGTATATCGGAATCTTCTCTGCGTTCAATTTTTCATTTTTGATTGTTTTAACGGGCGTTATGCTTTTATTGGAACATTTCGTTTAATATATAATTTCGCGAAATTTCGGGCAAATGTAAGATAAACTTCGTGAAACTCATCTTTCATTGGTTGCTTTACCAAAACAAAAAAGCACTAATCCAGCATTAGATTCCGAACCAACCCTTTTTCTTAAAATGCAATGCTCAAAGTTCGACAATTGTAACGCCGTGATTGCAGACTTTTAAAAGTTGCTCTAACTCTTTATATGTATTTTTGAGTTCCAAAGCCTTAAAGTTGAAGATATTGAAATCTTCGCCGTTAATAACGCATTTTACAATGCCGTTTCTTGCCTGTGCATTCAGCCATTGCCGGGCTTTATCCCTTATTACACCGCCCTTTCCGGTGCTGCCGTAGCCGTGAATAATGTAAAGACAACCGACGTTTCCGCTTTTGGCATTGCTGATACTTGATTTTAATATCATAAGAGCGTCGGCAACCGTGGGCTTCCCGTCTTCTAAATTTATTTCTTTTAACCTTTTCATATCGAATTCGTTTGCTCCGATTGCTGTATGTTCAATTCCCGTTTGCGGAAGAAAAGCCGCTCTTCTATGATAGAAACAATCAAATGCGCCACCATACCGAATCCGAACATCAAAATAATAACGTCCATTGTAAAGGTAATTGCGCTCGTCAGATAGAGAATAAAGAAAATGCCGTAGTATCCAAGATTTATAATTAACGAATTGAATGCATTATAAAAGGTATGACCCGTGCCAACGAAGTAATTGTCGATAATAGCGCAACCCGCATAAGCAATATAGAACGGCGCGAGCTTAATCGTAATTAAAAATATGTCATGCGCGTTTTCAAGCCCTTCCGCATAACGATAGAACGGAGTCCATAACGGAATAGTTCCTACCCATATTAAGACAACGCAAGCGGCGATAAAATAGTAATTGAACTGTTTTAATGCAAGATAGCCGTCCTTGCAGTCGTGACGGACAACTTCGCTCAATGCCGTTATAGGAATCAACATCCAACCCCAAATAAAGTTGTTGGCTATCCAATAGTTGCCCTGCTCGGCAACCATATTTACCATTTTTCCGATCATTATGGCATATATTAAATTGTCGATAAATTGTTGCGCGCCCGAAAATACGCCTACTTTACCCCATTCCTTAAAGGTCTGTAAATCGCTTTTATGATACCAAGCAGGTCTGATTAGCTTTTGTAGAAATAGCACCAAAAAGCCCGCCACTGCAAGCAACGCATTTACTATGATATTGGAAGCGGCGATTCCGTAAACGCCCATTGCCGGAATCAACAGGAAATCCGCAATCACTGATAATACCGTTTGTACGCCTAAAAATATGTACACATTTTTATCTTTGCCGACCACAACGAAAACCACGTTGAAAAAGTTCGGCAATATTCCAAGCATAAAAGCAACCGTTTCGAGTTGCAGATAATGATTTGTTACGGCAAGATCGACTTCCGCAGGATTCATTGCGGCTACCAATACAGAGCCGTAAATCAAAACTCCGAAAGAAAACAAAGTATATAATGCAAAGGCTATGACTCCAACCTTAAAGGTATGTTTTGCAAATTTTTCTTCATCATGCTTTAATAGCTTGTTTAATATAGAATAAAGCGGAATGATAAGGAACGCCCGCAACGTTTCATCAATTAAATCGAACCACTCCATTTGCCCGATGACATCGAACACGCAGCTCTCACCATTCGATGAAATAATAAAAGTTCTGATCGTT